>JALGTR010000026.1 GCA_029821265.1 Candidatus Zipacnadia bacterium | reverse complement strand
TGTGTTCTTCGACGACGCGCTTCCGGCCAAAACGGTGCTTCGCAGTATCATCGCTGAAGAGCCGGCGGAAGCGCCCCTTACCGACGAGCAGTTGCAGGACCGCATGGAGGAGAAGGGCTTCGACCTGGCCCGGCGGACGGTCAACAAGTATCGCCGGGCGCTGGGGATCCCCTCCTCGGCAGAGCGGCGACGGGTCTACCGCGCGGCGTAACGGATGGCACGGCGATTACATCGGGCAGTGCGCGCTGACGACGGACCACGGAGGTGGCCGATGGCTGAGGGGATGCGACTGGACCTGACGACGAGGGTCTTGAAGGCTGCGCTGGACGGCGCCTCAGCGCAGCAGCGCGTGGCAGCGAACAACCTCGCGAACCTCGAAACGCCAGGGTACACGGCGAGGCGGGTCAGGTTCGAGGACGCGCTGCTCCGGGCGATGGCGCTTGAGAAGGCCGGGGTGCGGACAGGTGGACTCGATGCGGTCAGGCCGCGGATCGAGCGGACTACTCGCGCTGCGGGCGCCGATGGCAACAACGTGGATATCGAGGCAGAGATGGTGGCGCTGAGCGAAGCCGGTGCCCGGTACGAGGTGCTGTCGCGGCTGACGAATCGCAAGCTGGAGATGATGCGACTGGCGATTGACGGGAGGACGGCGTGAAGATGAGCATCTTCCAGGCGATGCGTGTGAGCGGCTCGGCCCTCAGGGCCGAGCGCATGCGGATGGACGTGGTCGCTGAGAACATCGCGAACGTTGAGACCACGCGCACTGCCGATGGAGGCCCGTATCGGCGCAGGCAGGTGGTGCTGGCGACGGACGATCGACAGGGCGCGGCGGGCGTACGGGTGGCGGGTATCGAACTGGCAGGGACGCCGCTTCGGCGGATGTACAACCCGACGCACCCGGACGCGGATGCCGACGGCTATGTGCTGCTGCCAAACGTGGACCTGCCGACGGAGATGGCGGACATGATCCTCGCGGCACGGGCCTACGAGGCGAACGCGGCAGCTTTCCGATCAGGCAGAGAGATGATCCGCCAGGCGCTGAGCATCCTGGCGTGAGGAGTGAGCGAATGGTGAGGATCGACAGCGGCATACAGCAGCTTACGACATCGGGCGCCGCGAGTGGCGCGTCCTCGATCGCCGAGCCTCAGCGTCCGGCCGGATCAGGAGAACGCGCCGACGGTGTTGCGGGCGACTTCGCTGACCTGCTGAGGGAGGCGCTGGCGCGGGTGAACGAGACGCAGCAGGCTGCGGATGCTGCGGTGGAGCGCGTGGCGACCGGCCAGGCGGACGATTTGCATGAGGCGATCATCGCGCTTGAGACCGCAGACCTGACTTTGAGGCTGACCGCGCAGGTCGCGCAGCGCGGCGTGGAGGCCTACAAAGAGATCTCCCGGATGCAGATATAGGGCGAGCGGCCGATGATCCGAGATTCGAGGGGCCCTGAAGGCGATGCTGGAGCAACTCCGAGACACCTGGGATGCGCTGGAGCGGCGGCAGCAGATGATGCTGGTGGCGGCGGCGGTGGCTGCGGTCGGCGCGGTGGTCGCGGTCGGCGTCTGGTCGACGCGACCGAGCTGGGCCGTGCTCTGCGGCGAGATGGCGCAGGCTGACGCACAGGCGGTGGTCGAGCAGCTCGAGGAGCAGGGAGTTCCCTATCGGCTGACCGCCGGAGGCAGCGCGGTCGAGGTGCCGCGCGAGCGCCTCTATGAGCTGCGCCTGAAGCTCGCCGGCGAGGGGCTCCCAGGGGGCGGATCGGTGGGCTTCGAGCTGTTCGACCGCACGAGCTTCTCAGCCAGCGATCTGCAGAACAACGTGAACCTTCAGCGGGCGATCCAGGGCGAGCTGGAGCGCAGCATTGCCACGCTTTCGGAGGTCTCGACCTGCCGGGTGCATCTTGCGCTGCCTGAGGAGCGACTCTTCACCGAGCAGCAGGAGGCGCCGAGTGCCTCGGTGGTCGTGGGGCTGCGCGGCGGTCGCCTCGGCAGCGGACAGGTGGCGGCGATCACACAACTGGTGGCGAGCGCGGTGCCCTCGCTGGAGCCCGACGCGGTGACGGTGGTGGACACGAACGGGAACGTGCTGTCGGGCGGCTGGGACGGGTCGGGTGGGCTGCTGACGATGGCGCAGCTCGAGGCAACGCGTGCGCATGAGGAGCGGATTCGCCAGCATCTGCAATCGATGCTCGACTCGGTGCTTGGCGTGGGCAAGTCCGTGGTGCGCGTGCAGGCTGAGCTCGACTTCGAGAGCCAACAGCTGACGCGGCGGACGCTGGAGCCGGCTGGCGGAGAGGGACTCGTCACCAGCGAGGAGACCACGACCGAGCAGTACGAGGGGATCGGACCGCGGGGCGAGGTCGGCGGACCTGCCGGCATCGATGGGACTGTGGCGGACGGGACCGACGCCGAAGGCGGCCGCTACGAGCATCGTCACGAGCGCCGCGAGTACGACTACTCGCGGCTGGAGGAGCAGATCAGTCGGCCCCCTGGCAGCGTGCGCCGACTGACCGTCGCGGTGGTGATCGACGACGGCCTGGAGACGGCGGTCGCCGGACAGGTGCAGCAGCTCGTCGAGGCGGCGGCCGGCATCGACCCGCAGCGGGGCGATGTGGTCACCGTGGAAACGATGACGATCGAGGCGAACCGCCTCGCTGAGCAGCAGAAGTCCGATGAGACCGCGGAGACAGGCGGGCCTGCGGTGAGTATGCCGGCGCTCGTGGGGGGAGGGATTCTGCTTGCGGCCATGGTGGCGGGAGGGATCGTGATGGCGCGACGACGCCGCCACGACGGCGAGAAGCGAGAGGTTCAGGCGGAACCAACGCACGAGGCGACGAAGCCCGCATTCGCGGCCGGCGATCCCTCGGGCGAGGGGCTCGAGTTCACGCCGATGAGCGTCGAGGAGCTGCGCGCACAGGCCGGGGAGGCGCAGGCGGGGGAGGCGCCGACTCCGCAGGAGCAGTCGAGGCTGGCCTCAACGCTCTCGGCGATGGGGATGGAGGCGCCGCAGGACTTCGCAGCCCTGCTGCGCGCGTGGATCCGCACGCAGCAGGGTGACGGAGCTGAGACCGAGGCCGGGCAATGAACGACGCTGACGGGGGGCAGGCGCGCACGTGGCACTGGCCGACGCTGGACGGTGATAAGAGAGGTTCCGCCGGCTTTCGGCCGATGACGCCCGGGCAGGCGCCCCGCTCCGAGGATGAGAGCGATCCCGAGGCGGGGCGGCGCGCCGAAGAGCTTCTACGCAGCTCGCGGAAGCGGGCCCAAGAACTGCTGGAACAGGCGGAGCACGAGGCCGAACGGCTGCGCTGCGAGGCGCGAGACAGGGCGCTGCGGGAGGTGCGAGAGCGGCTGGATGAGGCGCTGAGGGAGACGGTGGCGGAGGAGGTGGCGGCCTTCGAGGCGGCCCGGGACGCGCTGCTTGAGCAACTGCGGGCGGCATGGGAGGCACGTGTCGAGGAGCTGGAGCGCGAGCTTGTGGCGCTGGTCACGACGATGGCCGAGCGGGTCATCAACCGCACGCTTGAGGACGATCCTGCGATCGTCGTGGACGTGGTGCGGGCGGCGATCGCGGAGGCGCAGGGGGCGAAGTCGCTGACGGTGCGGGTTGCCGCGGCCGACGAAGAGCTGGTGCGCGCCGCGGAGGCGGAACTGCTGGCGGCAACCGAGGGCGCCGAGGAGCTGCGATTCGTTGCGGATGGCTCAGTGGGCGCAGGTGGATGCATCGTGGAGACCGAGCGAGGGCGCTTCGACGCGCGAATCGAGACACAACTCGAACTGCTGGGCGCGGAGATCGACCGGGCGCTGGGCGATGAGGCCGGCCATGAGTGATCGCAGGCGCAGGGGGTTGCTGCGGAACCTGCGCGAGCGCCTCCGTGGCTGCCGGACGATCCGGCGGACCGGTCGGGTGACGAAGTCCATCGGCATCGTCATCGAGTCCGACGGACCTCCGGGCCAGGTCGGTGAGCTGTGCGAGATCGCGACGCCCGAGGGCACGCTGCGCGCCGAGGTGGTGGGCTTCCGTGACGATCGCCTGCTGATGATGCCGCTCGGCGAAACGAGGCGGATCGCTCCCGGAAGCACCGTCGTTGCGGGCGGCAGTCCGATGATGGTGCCGGTGAGCGAAGCGATGCTCGGACGCGTCTTCGACGGGCTCTGCCGCCCGATGGATGATCTTCCCTCCCCCGCTCCGGAAGGCTTTCTGCCGGCGGAGGCCGCGCCGCCGTGCGCAATGCGTCGCCAGCGGATCACCGAGCCGCTGACGCTCGGAGTTCGCGCGATCGACGGCCTGCTAACCTGCGGCCGCGGCCAGCGTGTGGGCATCTTCGCGGGCTCAGGCGTGGGCAAGAGCACGCTGCTGGGGATGATCGCACGCAATACGGCCGCGGACGTGAACGTCATCGGCCTGATTGGCGAGCGCGGTCGGGAGGTGCGGGAGTTCGTCGAGGGCACGCTGGGCGAGGAGGGGCTGGCGCGATCGGTAGTGGTGGCCGCCACGAGCGACCAGCCTCCGCTCGTACGTCTGCGTGGCGCGCAGATCGCGACGACCATCGCGGAGTTCTTCCGCGATCGCGGCCTGGACGTGCTGCTGATGATGGACTCGATTACGCGGGTGGCGTGGGCGCAGCGGGAGGTGGGCCTGGCGGCCGGGGAGCCACCGACGCGCAACGGGTACACACCGTCGGTCTTTGCCGAGCTTCCCCGCTTACTCGAGCGCAGCGGTATGGGCGAGCGCGGCAGCATCACCGCACTCTACACGATCCTCGTCGAGGGCGATGATATGACCGAGCCGGTCGCGGACGCGACGCGGGGAATCCTCGACGGACATATCGTGCTTTCGCGCGACCTCGCCAACCAGGGGCACTACCCTGCGATCGATCCGCTGGAGTCGGTCAGCAGGCTGATGACCGAGATCGTCGATGACGAGCACCTCGCCCATGCTGCGCAGATGCAGAAGATGCTGGCGGTCTACGCGGAGCATGAGGATCTGATCACGCTCGGCGCCTACGAGCCGGGAAGCGATCCGCAGGTTGACCGTGCGATCGCGCTGCGACCGGCGATCCTGAGCTTCCTGCGCCAGGACGCCGCCGACAGGCCGAGCTTCGAGGAGACCCGCGAGGCGCTCGCGGACGCGCTCGAGGCTCCGTCGGATCAACTGCGCCAGCCCGAGCTCCCCGTCGAGCCCCCACAGACGCGCCGGACGAACATCCCTCACGCGCTCGCGAGCTTCGAAGCCGCCGGCGCCGAGATTCGCCCACGGACCAAAGAGGACGGCGAAACCCCGGGTTCGCCTCAAGTCCGGACGCTCTCCGTCGATAGTTAAGCGACGCGACGAGCACGGATCCTCGAGACGCCCGGCAGGTGGCTACCCGTGTCAGCCTTCGAGTTCTCTCTTCAGGCGGCGCTTGACCTAAGGAAGCGCGAGGAGGACGCTGCGCACCGCCGCCTGGGGGAGGCGCTGCGCCGTGCCGAGAGCGCGCGGCGGGATCTGCTGGAGACCCAGGAGCGACACGACGCGATCCTCGCAGCACTGCGCGCCGGACGCGACGGCTCAGACCATCAGCGCCTGGCGTGCGAGCAGATCGATCACGCGCATCGCTATCTGCGCAACCTCCGCGCGACCATGCGCGAGCAGCGGCTTCGTCTCGAACAGCTCGAACTGCAGGTGACACACCGGCGCAGCGAGTTGACCGAGGCGGCACGCGAGCGCCGGACGCTCGAGCGGCTGAGCGAGCGTCGCGAGGCTGAGTATCGCCGCGAGCTGGCACGCCGTGAGAGCCGGGAGCTGGACGAGGCCGCCGCGACGCGCCATGCGCGCGATGCCAGCGAGGAGGCATTGCCGTCCGTCATCCGTGTCAGCCGCGCCGCGTGAACGCCGAACCGAGCGGGGGACAACGTGCAGACGAGACTGCCGCAGGTGTTGGAGCGTATCGCTTCGATCCGGGCGACCATCGGTGAGTTCAGGGCCGGTGAAAGCGGTCAGACCGCTCCCGTTCAGCGAGCGAGCTTTGCCAAAACGCTTGCCGCCGCGCAGTCGGGCGGCAGGGTCACGCGCTTCGACGCCATCATCTCCCATGCCGCCCGGGTGAGCGGCCTCGACGAGGACCTCATACACGCGGTGGTTCGGGCTGAGTCGGGCTACGACCCGCGCTGCCGATCGTCGGCCGGCGCGATGGGGCTGATGCAACTGATGCCCGGGACCGCCAGTGCCCTCGGCGTCGCGGATCCGTGGGATCCCGCGCAGAACGTGACCGGAGGCGCGCGCTACCTGCGCCAGCAGCTCGATCGCTTCGGCGACCTTGAGCGTGCGCTTGCGGCGTACAACGCCGGCCCGGGGGCCGTCGAGCGGTACGGTGGGATCCCGCCGTACCGGGAGACACAGGCCTACGTGCAGCGCGTGCTGGGCTATCTGCAAGAACGAAGGGAGGGACCGTGGTGACCGATGCGACGAACGGTCCCGTGGCGACACTGCTGGCGGGAGCGAAGATCGACATGCAAGCCGAGGACGAGATCTGCGATCCGGGCATCTTTGCCGCGCTCCTCGCCGCCTGCGCGATGCCCATGAACGCCACGACGATGCCTCGGGCCGGAGGATCGGGGGCGAGCGCGTCTCAGACCATCGCTCCGGTCGGTGGCCCCCGCACTCATGGGGCCCGAATGCCGGCCGTGACCACGATCGGCGCGCAACACACCACTGCCCGGGCCTCGCTGCCACCCTCTGCTCCAGGCGGCGATCAAGCGAAGGGAGAGGCACCGGACACGAACGCGGCGTCTGTCACGATCGCTGCCCGGGCCTTAACCACCCGCTCGCGGCTCGGTTCGGCACCGCCTCCCGACCTGATCGCGCCGGAACAACAGCCGGCCTCAGGGAAGGCAGGAACCGCGCCGACCGTCGAGCGGATCTCCAGGCCCGGCGGCATCCCTGACGCGATACAGGAGTCCGGCTCTGTCACCGCTCGATTCGACGCCATGCCGCGGGACCGAAGCGAGCGCCCGTCGCCGGGGAGTCATGTCCCACTGCCGATCGAGGGCAGAGCAGCGGACAGCCCGGCGAGGAGCGCGGTCGCGCGGCCTGAGGAGGTCTCCTCGCCGGGGCGTCCTTCGGGTGAGCAGGCGCGTCCTGTGACGCCTGTCCACATAGAGCAGGCGCCGCAGCCGACGGTTGAGCCCGCGGATTCGCCGCCGCGGGGGCAGGCGGCCAATCCCGGCCCGCGCCCGACTGTTGAGGTCGCGCCCGGGCAGGCGCGGGGCTCCTCAGGGCCGCCCGAGATACCGAACTCACGCTCAGCGGAGATGACGCCCCGCGCGGAGACTGCGGTGGCGGACCGCCGACCGCAGCAGATGACTGTCGATCGCCCGAACTCGGCCAGCGCGGGGCCTGAGGCTGCGGCGGTGGCATCGCAGGCTGATGAGGCGCCTGCGCCCGAGGCGATGCGAGCGCAACCCGTTGCCGAGGTCCCAACTCCTGCGCCCGCAGAGCCGGAGCCGGCTCCGGCTCTGCCACGCGTGGCGCGTGCAGAGACCCCGGACGCCGCAGCCGAGACGCCAGCGGCCCCCGTCAGGGACGTCGCATCGCTCACAGATCCCGTCCCTGCCGAGGACGGGGCCGAAAAGCGCACTGACGCGCGCACCGTTGAGGCGGGCGCGGATCGGGTGGGGATGGCGCAGGCACACGAAGCTGCAGAGCCCCGGGCCATGGCTGGAAGACCCGAGCCGGCGCGGGTGCATGTCCCGCGGGTGCGGTCGGAGTCGCTGCGCATCGGCGAGACCCAGCGGCTGACGATCGAGGTCGATCCGCCAGAGCTGGGCCGGTGCGAGCTGGAACTGACGCTGATCGACGAGCGAGTGCGCGCGGTCATCGTGGTGGAGCGACCGGAGACTGTCGCGGCTATGCGGTCGGCCGAAGCCCAGGTGCGAGAGGCGCTGGCCGGTCAGCAGCTCGAGGTCGCGCAGTTCGATGTGCACCAGGGAGGCGGCCGGGCGGGCGGACAGATGCCGGAACAACAGGCGTCGCCGCCCCCTTCAGGGCCGCTGATGACGCAGTCAGAAGCTCCGACGACCTCGCCCCGAGCTGGACGCGCTTCCGGCCGGCGGCTCGACGTGATGGCGTAGGAGGAGGAGAGCGATCATGCAGGTGAACGCGGCCACAGGCTCCGGCAATGCAGCGACCGCGGCGCCGGTCTCCGCGCGGCAGGATTTCATGACGCTGCTCGTGGCTCAGCTTAAGGCGCAGGATCCGCTGGAGCCGATGGCCCCCTCGGAGTTCATGACGCAACTCGCCCAGCTTCAGATGGTCTCGGAGCTGACGCAGATTGGGGAGACGATCGCCGATCTGCGGACCTTCAGCTCGCTGGGACCCGCGCTGTCGCTGATCGGGCGGACGGTTCACTACCACGGCGACGGAGGGGAGGCGCTCTCCGCCACGGTCGATCACATCGAACTCGGGCCGTCCGGCTGCACCGTTGTGGCGGGCGGGCGTCAGCTCACACTCTCGGAGATCATCGCGGTCGAGTGACTGGGGGGACGCGAGATGGCGGTTGACACGCTCGTTCCGACGCAGGCGGTTCCGCTGACGCGAGAGATCGCCTCGCTCGAGGCGATCACACGGGCGATGCTCGCCAGCCCTGCTTCGCTGGCCGATGTGCTGGCGGAGCGCGCCAGCGAGGTGCTCGACGCGCGGGTGGCACTGATCGCGCGGCCAGACTCCGATACATTGGAGGTCATCGGCGGACTGTGCCGGGCCAAGTGGGCAGTACCGGCGGCGGCGCGGCTGCTGGAGCGAAGATGCCCGCAGGCGCTGGGGACACCAGGTCCGTGGCGGTGGGTGGACACCGAGATGCAAAAGTTGGGCGCTCCGGCGTGGCTCTGCGTTCCCATATCGGCCGAAGCGCTGCTGCTGGTCGGAGGCCCCGAACGGGCCTGTGCGCGGCCCGAACTGCTGGACGCGTTCGTGCTGACCGCACGCACCGCGATCGAAGAGGCTGATCTGCAGCCCTGTGATCGCGGGTGTTCCGAGCTGGCTCGAACGCTTGCCGACGCCACGTTCGGCGTCTCGCACCGTCTGGGCAACATCTTCGCCGCGCTGCTCACGGATCTGCACTTGTTCCGGGGGCAGATCGCCGATCGAGGAACGCTGGAGCTGGTTGACCACCTCGAGCAGTCGGTGGAGGCGGGCATCGCCGTGGCACGACCCCTGCGTGAACTCGCCGTGGATGCATCAGTGCAGAGGATGGCGCAGGTGGATCTGGGCGCTCTGACGCGGGCAGTGCTGGCGCGGATCCGAGCGCTGTGCGAGCCATGGCCGGGGGCGTCCCGAATCGAGCTTCGAGCACAGGTCCACGGTCACTGCCCCGCGTGGGGCGATCGCCGCAGGCTTGGTGAGTGCCTCGCCGGGGTGATCTTCAACGCAATGGAGGCTGCCGGAAGCGGCGGATGGGTGACCGTGACGGTGCGATCGGACGGGCGCTTCACGGAGGTCGCCGTGACCGATGACGGGCCAGGAATGCCGGGTGACGTCCGGCGGAGGGCTGCCGAGCCATTCTTCTCGACCCGCGAGGCCCGTCGCGGCCTCGGGCTCACGATCGCGCGCGGCATTGCCGTCGCACATCGGGGATCGCTCACGGTCGGCAACGCGGATGACGCAGGCGCGCTGGTAACCGTCCGCATACCGCGGGACCCGCCGAAGCCCTCCGGGGCGGAAGCTTTCACGACGGACTCACTCGCGACCCAGTAGTCGGAGAGGAGCAGGATCGATGAACGGAGCCCTGTTTGCCGGATTGTCGGGAACTGTCGCGTTCCAGGAGCGCCTCGACGTGGTCGGTAACAACATCGCGAACTCCAACACGATCGCGTACAAGGAGAGCCGCACGACCTTCGCAGACGCGCTGTATCAGACGCTCGAGGGCGGGCGCGCGGGCTCAGAGGCGGGACTCGGCGGAGCGGACCCGCTGCAGATCGGCTCGGGCGTGTCCCTCAGCGCGGTGAGCGTGAACCACCGCCAGGGCTCGCTCGAGCGCACCGGCCAGCCGCTGGACTGCGCGATCGAGGGCGAGGGCATGCTCGTGCTCAGCGACGGACAGGGGCAGTTCTTTACCCGCGACGGCTCGCTGATGCTTGATGACACCAACACGCTCGTCTCGGCCGGTAACGGCTACCGGGTGCTGGGATGGACCGCAACGGACGGCGTGATCAACTCGTCCGGCGTGCCGGGGACGCTGACCTTCGACCTGAGCACCCTCGCCCCACCGGTAGCCAGCTCCGAAGCGCAGGTTGCTGGCAACCTCGACTCCACCGCGGCGGTCGGCCACGCCGTCACCTCCACGATATCGGTCTTCGACTCGCTCGGCGAGATGCACGAGGTCGAGCTGACATTCACCAACACTCCGACCGCGAACGAGTGGACCTGCGACGCCACCTGTGGGGCCGACACCGCGACCGTCACGATGACCTTCGACCCCTCAGGGGCGTTGATTGGCGGTGACACGGTCAACCTCTCAATCACCCACACCAACGGCGCGGCCTCGCCGCAGACGGTGGCGATCGACCTCTCGGCCGTCACATCGGTCGCGCAGGTCACTTCCGTCGCGGTGCGCAGCCAGGACGGGCGTGCCGCGTCGGCGCTGTCCTCGGTGGAGATCGCCGACGACGGGTTCATCATGGGAAGCTACGCGGATGGGCGCACGACGACGCTCGGACAGCTCGCGATGGCCTCATTCAGCAACCCCGGCGGCCTCCAGCGAATCGGCGCGAACCTCTACGCGGAGGCACCGGGCGCGGGGATGCCGTCGATCGGCGCAGCATCCACCGGCGGTCGCGGACGAATCGTCGGCGGCAGCCTCGAGATGTCCAACGTTGATCTGACCCGATCGTTCGTTGACATGATCACCACCCAGCGCGGCTTCCAGGCCTCCACGCGCGTCATTGCCACCGCCAACGAGATGCTCGACGACGTGGTGCGCCTGATCCGCACGTAAGCGCGCTGAGGGCGTGAGCGGTGGCGCCGGGTAGTCAGCGGCACGCGAATTGCTGAAGGGTGAGTGCAATGATACGCCTGACCGGCCTCAACGGCCGAGATGTCGTCGTCAACGCCATGCTGGTGGAGCGCATCGAGGCGGTCCCGGACACTGTGATCACGCTTACCACCGGCAACACCTACGTTGTCCGCGAGAGCGTGGACGAGGTCATCGAAGGGGCCGTGGATTACCTCCGGTCGCTGCGTGGCGGCGACGACGGCACCCCCGCGACGCTGGCCCAGTGGGGTCGCATTGTGAGCTGATCCGGCGCCATCTGAGCAGGCACGTAAGCGAGGGAGCAGATCTGCGGTGAATCTCGGCACTATCGTCGGACTCGTGGTTGCGTTCGTGTTCATTCTCGGTTCGGTGATCGTAGAGGGCGGGCACCTCAGCGCGCTGTGGAATCTGCCCGCGGCGATGATCGTGTTCGGCGGCACCATTGGCGCGACGACCATCACCACGCGCCTGGAGCACGTTCTCAATCTGCCGAGGGCCGTGCGAAACGCCTTCGTCTCGGATGTGCCCGATCCGGTGCAGATCGCGCAGCAGATGGTGGAGATGGCGCGCCTGGCGAGGCGCGAGGGCTTCCTCGGGCTGGAGAAGGAGATTGCCGGGATCCGCACGGTCAACCCGTTCATGGCCAAGGCCCTGCAGCTCGTCGCGGACGGCACCGCGCCGGAGACGGTCATCGAGGTGCTCGAGAACGAGATTGGCGAACTCGCCCAGAGACACGGCCGCGCGGCCGGGCTGCTGACAACGATGGGTGGGCTCGCGCCGACGCTGGGCGTGACCGGAACGGTCATGGGCCTTGTGCATATGATGGGCAAGATCGACGACCCGAGCGCAATGGGGCCCGCGATCGCCTCTGCGTTCCTGGCGACGCTCTACGGCGTGGCATCGGCCAATGTGGTGTTCATTCCGCTGGGTGAGAAACTGAGGACCGTCAGCCAGAGCGAGCAGCGGGCGAATCGTATCGTGATGGAAGGAGTACGGGCGATCCAGCGGGGCGACAGTCCGATCATCGTGGCGGAGACACTCAGATCATTCTTGCGCCCCGATCGACGCGGCGAGCTTCGTGGGGGCGCACCCGGCGCGGAGGAGGCTGGCGATGAGCGGCGGGCAGCATGAGGAAGAACAGGATGACGAGCGCTGGTTGATCACTTACGCCGACATGATCACGCTGCTGATGGCGTTCTTCATCATGCTCTACTCAATGTCCGTGATGGATCTGCGCAAGTTCGAGGCACTCTCGGTCGCGATGGGCCAGGTTTTCGGGGGGAAGCGCGCGGCGAGCGGGCTGCTCGAAGGCGGAGACGGCCTGCTCGACGCGCGCGGGGGGCGCGTGCCGAACCGCGCGAGCCTGGTGAACGACCTGAGGCGCGAGCTGCGCGATCGGCTGCCCGAGCGGCTGCGCGACGCGGTGGAGGTCAGTCATTCGGCCGGCGTCGTCACGGTGAGCCTGCCCTCCGACAGTATCCTGTTCCCAAAGGGCACGGCGCAGCTGACCGACGACGCGCGCTCGATCCTCGAGGTCATCGGCCCGGCCCTCGCCAACACCGGAGCCCCGCTGCTGGTCGAGGGGCACACCTGCGATCTGCCGATCAGCACCGCGCGTTTCCCCTCGAACTGGGAGCTGTCGGCAGCGCGAGCGACCAATGTGATGGTGCACCTCATCCGGCACTGCGGCATCCCGCCGCAGCGGATCTCCGCCGTGCCCTGGGCCGACACCCGTCCGCGGGTGCCCAACAACAGCGCGGAGAACCGGGCTCGCAACCGTCGGGTGGACCTGGTGGTGCTGCTCGGCGGCGACACTGCGCCGGAGCAGGGCACCGGGGCGTCCGATGGCGAGTTGCACCTGCACCGCATCCGACTGTTCCCACCGATTGACTTGCGCGCGCGCCACCTCAGCCGCGGCGGCGCGGAAGGAGACTGATGATGACCCGACGTGGATACAGAGACGGAAGCCTTCTGACGAAGGTGGCGCTGCTGCTCGTGGCGCTGGGAGTGCTGCTTGGCGGCGTGTTCGCCTGGACCAGGCTAAGAGCGGCGGACAGCGAGGCGGATGCTACCCAGGAGGCCCGGGGGGCCAAGGAGGCCGCCGCGCAGGCTGCCACGGAGACGATCAGCCTCGGCGAGTTCCTGGTGAACCTGCGCAGCGATGACGATCAGCTCCACTACCTGCAGACGGAGGTCAGCATCGTCGTGGCGGCGCCGCAGCGCGAGCAACAGAGCGGAGGCAGCAACCACGGTGGCCATGGTGGTGGCGACCAGGCGAAAGAGTCCGAGCTGCCGCCGGCCAGCCATCGCTACGCCCGTGATGTCACGATCGAGGTGCTGTCGAGCCAGCGCTTTGCGAAGCTGCGGGAGACGGCGGATCGCACGGAACTGAAGGCCCTCCTGCAGCAGAGGCTCGACGAGGCATTGCCCGGCTACGATGTCCGCGACGTGCTCTTCACAGCGTTCGTCATGCAGTGATCCATCGTTCACCACGCGATTCCGCTCAGGGGAGGCAATCCACGGTGCCGGAGACCGCCGAGACTCAGCCTGTGCACGACGATGATGACCCGCAGCAAGACGCCCCGGAGGAGCCAACAGGGCATGAGCAGGGCGATGCAGGCGCACAGGAGGGGATTCACCAGCTGCGCCCTGAGGTGATGGCCGGTGACGCGCTCGCGGCGAACCGCCCGCCGGGCTCGCGCTGGGACAACCTCGCGCGCATGCTCGATGTGCCGCTGACGCTCACGGTCGAGCTTGGCAGCACCGATATGCAGCTTTCTGAGGTCCTGCGGCTGGAGACCGGGTCGATCATCACGATCAACCGGCTGCCCGGTGAGCCGATCGATCTGCTGGTCAACGGCCGCGTCTTCGCCCGTGGCGAGGTCGTGGTCATCAACGAGACGTTCGGCTACCGCATCACCGAGCTTGTGGACGACGCGGAGCAGACGATACAGATCGCCGGGATGGAGGAGGAGCAGAGGTGAGAGCAGCCACAGCCACCCTGGTCGTCGTGGCCGCGCTGACCGTTTCGTGCGCCTGGTCACAGGTGCCCTCCGATGCCTCCGATGCCCCAGCGGAGGCCATCACCGCGGAGGAGGGAGCCTCTTACGTCTCGATGCTCGATGTGCTCGGAAAGCTGGCGGTCGCGGTGATCGTGGCCATCGGGCTGGTGCACGGCGTTCGCTGGTGGCGTGAACGCAGCCCGATCTCCGGGCTCGGGGAGCGCAGGGGAAGGCTCCTGCGCCTTGAGGAGAGTCTGTCGCTTGGCGTCGACGGACGGCTGCATCTCGTCGAGGTCGATGGCCGACGCCTGCTCCTGGCCGGACGGGAGGGGAACCTGCAACGGCTCGCGGACCTCAGCGATGAGCCGGAGCGGGCGTCGATCTACCGCTCGATCAAAGAGCGGCGCGACGGTGGGAAGGATGAGCTCACCGTCTCCCACAGACCGCTGAGCACACGCCCGGTACGGCCCGACGTGGTCCGCGACGATGAATCCTGGGAGCAGCGCCGCAGCCGCCTGCTCCGCGAACTGCAGGGACAATGATGCGGCGCTACCGGCCGACCGCTCTCGCGCTGCCGCTCGCGGCGATCGCGCTCACTGCACTGCCGGGGACGGCGCACGCCCAGCCGCCGCTGCCTGCCGTGCCGGCGGAGTGGGTTAGCGACGATCCGCAGCAGATCGTGATGACGCTGCGTATCATCATCGGGCTGGCACTGCTGTCGATGGCGCCCGCGCTGCTGATGACGCTGACATCGTTCACGCGCATCATCATAATCCTCAGCTTCCTGCGCAGCGCTATTGGCACCCAGCAGACGCCGCCGAATGGGGTGCTGGTCGGCTTCGCGCTGATGCTCACGTTCTTTGTCATGCAGCCGGTGCTCGGGTCGATCAACGAGGACGCGGTTCAGCCC
Organism: Candidatus Zipacnadia bacterium; assembly: GCA_029821265.1. Taxonomy (GTDB): domain Bacteria; phylum Armatimonadota; class Zipacnadia; order Zipacnadales; family UBA5352; genus JALGTR01. The sequence goes on along the minus strand of JALGTR010000026.1, from coordinate 11,378 downwards.
TACCTCGCGGGCGAGATCGGCTACGAGCAGGCGCTCGAGACCGGCGTGGCCCCGCTGCGGGAGTTCATGCTGCGGCAGACGCGCGAGAAGGACCTCGCGCTGTTCTTTGAGCTGGGCAAGCTGGGCCGGCCAGCGTCGCCTGAGGACGTTCCGTTTCACGTCCTCATGCCGGGCTTTCTGATCAGCGAGCTCAAGAGCGCGTTCCAGATCGGCTTCGTGCTCTTCGTGCCCTTCCTCGTGATCGACCTGGTGGTGGCCAGCGCGCTGATGTCGATGGGAATGCTGATGGTCCCGCCGGTCATGATCTCACTGCCGGTGAAGATCCTTCTGTTCGTGATGGTCGATGGATGGCACCTGATCACTCGTTCGGTCGTGCTTAGCTTCGCATAGGAGCCTTACCATGTCCACGGACATCTACGTCAGGCTTGCACGCGACATCTTCGTGGCGACGCTGAAGCTGGGCGGGCCGATCCTCGCGGTTGCGCTCACGGTCGGCGTTGCGATCTCCATCCTCCAGGCGGTGACGCAGATCCAGGAGATGACGCTCACATTTGTCCCGAAGGTCGTGGCAATCGGCCTCACTGTGCTCGTCTGCGGCTCGTGGATGCTCCGCTCGCTGGCCAGCTTCGCGGAAAGTCTCTTCCGCCGTATCCCCGATTATGTGCAGTGACCGCTCGCGATGGGAGGCAGAGCATGACAGCTGAGTCTGCCGCCGAAGCCGGAGCCTGGGCGCCCCCGAAATTGCACGCGGATTGCGAGACTGATCGCCGGGCCGTCGCGCACGTGGCGCACCTCGCGCGCGTGGCGGTCGGGCGGCTCGGCTGCATCGTCTCCCCGTGGCTTGACGAGGGCCTGCTGCTGGGCGAGGCGCTGCATATGCTGCTGAAGCTGTTCGAGGCGCGATATCTTCCCCGCTCTGCCGAAGACCAGGCGATCGCGCGGACCGTGGATCACCTGCGCCGCTACGCGCGCGCCAGCTCATGGTACCGCTCCTGCTGGCCCTGCCGCATCGCACCGCTGTGCGCTTCGCTGGTCGAGCGAGGACCCGTGCGGGCATCGGAGATCGCTGCAGACCTCGGCGTGCCGCCACACAAGCTCACCGAGCGCTTCGTCGAGGCGGGGCTTTTCTTTGCGGTCAGCCCGCAGCTGATGATCCCGGCGAGCGGGTCGGTCACCAGGCGGATCATCGAGCAAAGTGTCGGCGCGCTTCCGGCAACGCAGCGGCGGGTGCTCGCACTGTACTTCCGCGAACGCCTCAGCTTCCCGGAGGTCGCGGAGCTGCTGGGACGCAGCCCGCGGGCGGTGCAGGGGATGTACGGGCGCGCCGGGGTCATCACGCGCGTACGGATCACCGGCGGCTGGCCGGCATGGAGTGACTCGCGATGACGGCGGACCTTCTCAGGCGCCTGCTCGGTCGCAGCGACGCGATGATGGCCGCGGGCATCATCGGCCTGATCGCGATGATGCTCATCCCGCTGCCGCCGGCGGTCCTCGACATGCTGCTGACCATCAACTTCGCCGTCGCGCTGTGCATCATGCTCGTGTCGATGTACATCCGCGAGCCGCTGGAGTTCGCCGTCTTCCCGTCAGTGCTGCTGGTCGCGACGCTCTTCCGGCTGGCGCTGAACATCTCCTCAACGCGCCTTATCCTGCTGCACGCCCACGCCGGCAAGGTCATCGAGGCCTTCGGCAACTTCGTCGTCGGCGGCGACCTCGTGGTCGGGCTTATCCTGTTCCTGATTCTCGTTATCATCCAGTTCGTGGTCATCACGAGCGGCTCCCAGCGCGTTGCCGAGGTCGCCGCGCGCTTCACCCTCGATGAGATGCCAGGTAAGCAGATGGCGATCGACGCAGACCTTAACGCCGGCCTGATCACTGAGGACGAGGCGCGCGCCCGGCGCCGTGGCATCGAGCGCGAGGCTGACTTCTACGGATCGATGGACGGCGCGACCAAGTTCGTGCGCGGCGACGCCATCGCGGCGATCGTGATCGTCGTCATCAATATCATCGCCGGTCTGATCATCGGCGTCGCGCGGCTCGGACTTGAGCCGGGCGAGGCCCTCCGTCGCTTTGCGCTACTGACTGTCGGCGATGGCCTGGTCAGTCAGATCCCCGCCCTGCTGATCTCCACAGCGACCGGTCTGGTTGTCACCCGCGCGGCCTCCGACCGGGATCTGGGCAGCGATGTCGTCAGCCAGGTGCTGAGCCAGCCGCGCGCGGTGGCTATCGTCGCGGTCATGCTCGTGCTCTTCGGCCTCGTGCCCGGCCTGCCGACACTCAGCTTCTTCGCCATCGGTGGGGCGACCGGCGCGCTGGCATGGTACGTGGGCCGCAGTCCGGTTGAGGCAGGCGAGGACGACGAGGAGATAGAGGCCTCCGAGCAGGCCGACCGGCCGCTGGCGGTTCCCGCTCCGGACCGGCTCTCGGTGGAGATCGGCTACGGTCTCATCCCCCTCGTCGATGCGGCCGAGGGCGGGAACCTGCTCGATCGCATCGGCGCCATCCGCGAGCAGCTCGCGACCGAGTTTGGCATGCTCGTGCCGCCGGTGCGCATTCAGGACGACATGACGCTGGAGCCGCACGGCTACCGCGTCCGCCTGCGAGGCGCTACCATAGCCACCGGCAGCCTCCGGCCATCATGCGTCATGGCGATCGCGGCGCGGGACGGGCTTGACGAACTGCCCGGCAGCCCGGTCATCGAGCCGGCATTCGGCCTGCCCGCGTGGTGGATCGAGCCCGCCCAGCGGGGACTGGCCGAGGCCCGTGGGTACACGGTCGTGGACCCCTACGTCGTGCTGGCGACGCATCTGAGCGAGCTGATCAAGCAGCACGCGCCGGAGCTTCTGTCGCGCCAGGATGTGCAGGTGATGGTCGATGACCTGCGGCAGAGCAATCCGGCCGCCGTCAATGAGCTGATCCCCGACCTTGCCTCCATCGGTCAGCTTCACCAGGTGCTGCAGGCGCTGCTGGAGGAGGGTGTGCCGATCACTGACCTCTCGACGATTGTGGAGGCGCTGGCCGACGGCCTCCGGGCCTCCGGCAACCTCGTGGAGGCGATCGAACACGTGCGAGCAGCGCTGGCTCGAACGATCTGCGAGTGCTACCGCGACGAGGATGGCGCCATCCCGGTACTGATGCTGGATCCTGAGATCGAAGCGATGATAGCCGAGTCGATCGTCGAGACGCCCCAGGGCCCCTCAGCGCTGCTCGAGCCGTCCGCGCTCCAGGCACTGCTCGAGGCCACGCAGGCCGCCGCCGAACGGATGGCCGCGGCCGGCCACACGCCTGTTATCCTCACATCCGCGCCCGTGCGGCGGCACCTCCGGGAGCTCATCTGGCGCAGCCTCCCGGACGTTGCGGTTATCTCCCACGCCGAGATCGTCCCCGAAGCGCGCGTACGGGCGCTGGGCGCGGTGGAGCTGGAGGCGATGGTCGCATGACCGGGCCGGTGGCCGCGCTGCTTGGAGCCGTCGCCACCATGCTGCCGCCCGGGCTGCGGGTGGTCGGGCTGACCGTCGTTGCTCCCGGCCTGAGCTTCCAGCAGGCGCCGATGCGCGCGCGGGTTGCGCTGGCTGTCGGGCTGGCGGTCGCGATCGCCCCTGTGGCGTTCGACGGCTCAAAGGTGCCTGAAAGCCCGTTGCAGTACGTGGGCCTGTGTCTTTGTGAACTGCTGATCGGGCTGGCGCTGGGCTTCGTTGCGTCGGCGCTGCTGGAGGCGCTGCGGTTCGGCGGCGAGGTGCTGGATCTGCAGATCGGCCTGCATGCGGGGCAGCTGTACGATCCAACCAGCGGCTCGCACTCGGGCATCCTGAGCACAGGCTGGTACATGCTTGCGCTGCTGCTGTTCGTAACCATCGACGGACACCACTCGCTGCTGCGTGGACTGTCTGCCAGTTTCGCGATAGTGCCGGTGGGGCAGGTGACTGTCGATCCTGACCTGTGGACGCTTGCTGGCGACCTCGGCACCAGCGTGCTGACACTGGGCCTGCGCGTGGCCGGGCCGGTGATGGCCGCGCTGCTGCTCGCTGACCTTGCATTCGGACTGGTGGCGCGGGCTGTGCCGCAGATCAATGTGTTTCTCGTGGGCATTCCGGCGAAGATCGCCATCGGGCTCGCGGTCGCCGCCATCGGCGCTCCACTGCTGCTGGCCAATGTGGCACGTATATCGGAGCTGATGGCGCGCGGCCTCGACGCGATGCTCGCGGGGCTGGGAGGATAGCCGGTGGCGACCGAGGAGCGCCCTGAGCGACCGACGCCGCGAAAGCGCCGCCGTGCCAGAGAGCAGGGACAGGTCGCGACCAGCACCGATCTGTCCAGCGCCATCGCGCTGCTCTTGATCTACCTCGCGTGGCGTCTCGCCGGTCCGGCGATGGTGCAACGGATGGCCGACGCCACCGAGCGGTGGTTGACCGTCCCCGAGCCGCCACATCTGACGCCTGAGAGTGTGGCCGACGGACTGCAGTCACTTCTGCTGCTGCTCGGGGCGGTGCTCGCGCCGGTGATGCTGGCGGCGATCATCGGTAGCGTCGCAGCCACGGCCGCGCAGACGCGGGGGCTGATATCCTCCGCTCTCCTGCAGCCGGACGTTGGGCGCATTAACCCGGCGAACGGCTTTAAGCGGCTCTTCAGCGTGCGCGGCCTGGTCGCAACGCTCAAGGGGATCATCAAGGTCTGCGTGGTCATGCTCATCGCGGCCCTGATTCTGCGCGCTCGCGCGCCGGAGATCATTGCGATGGGCGATATGGAGCTTCTGCCAATGGTCTCGACGATGCTCGCGATCGCCGGCGAGATGGTCGTCAAGTGCACGCTCACACTGCTTGTGCTGGGCGGGGCGGACTACGCCTTCGAGTGGTGGGATCACGAGAAGTCGCTGCGCATGACGCGACAGGAGCTGAAGCGCGAGCTTCGCGAGGACGACGGCGACCCGCAGATGCAGCAGCGACGCCGACAGATGCGCCGGGACATCCTCGCGCAGGGCATCTCGGGCGAGATGCCCCATGCGGACGTGGTGGTCACGAACCCAACGCAGTACGCCGTCGCGCTGCGCTACGATCCGCGCGAGATGGCCGCGCCCCGCGTCGTCGCGAAGGGCCAGAGGGCGGTTGCGCGGCAGATCCGCCGGCTTGCGCAGCAGTGGGGCATCGAGATCGTGGAGAATCCGCCAGTTGCGCGCAGCCTCTTCGCTGCCTGCCGCCTTGGCGATCCGGTCCCTGAGGCGCTGTACACCGTCGTCGCCGAGATCTTTGCGGCGGTCTATCGGCGCAGGCAGGCACGCCGCGACCGGACGTTCCCGGGTTCTTAGGGCCCGGAGGACGCCAACCGTTCGTCATATTAAGATCGACGGCTCTTAACGCTGCACTACGGGTATGTTACAATACGCTCCGCCGAGCTCGGTTGAACACGGCAAAATGCGGCGTAAATACGACTATGTTCGCCCGCCGCCATGTGATCGACCACGCAGAGCGCCGCCCTCAGGGGAGGCGGCGATCGACATCAGCGCATCTTGCCAGGCCGCGCCGCGATCACGAGATGCGCGGACCCGACGACTGACTCAACGGGACCGCCCGGCCCAAAGGGGGATTCGCATTGGTGCGTGACCAGCTTGACCTCTCGGCAGCAGACCGTCAGGATCTGATCGAGGAACACGCAGAACTCGTGAAGTACGAGGTCGACCGCATTGCAGCCAGCCTTCCGTCGCAGGTGGATCGCGAGGATCTCATCAGCGCCGGGATGATCGGCCTGATCCGCGCCGTCGATCGCTACGATCCCAACCGCGGCGCCAGTTTCGCCACATACGCAACCTCGCTGATGCGCGGGGCAATCCTCGACGAGCTGCGCCGCATGGACTGGGCGCCGCGGGGCCTGCGGGGGCGCTATCGTCAGCTCGAGGAGGCCATCAGGAGGCTGCGTCAGCATCTCGGTCGGCAGCCCGACGAGGCCGAGATCATCGCGGAGCTGGGCATCTCCGCCGAGGACTATCGTAAGCTGCTGCGCGACGCCTCGACGACCGCCATCGTCAGCCTCGAGAGCCTCACCGAGAGCAGCGGCGACGCCCACCTGCCCTCCACCGAGAGCGCTGCCGGCGGGCGGCAGTGGAGTCCCTCGGCTGTCGCCGACCGGGCCGAGCTGCGCCGTCTGTTGGTCGAGGCGATCCAGGAGCTCTCCGAGCGTGAGCAGCTGATCCTGAGCCTCTACTACCAGGATGAGCTGACGATGCAGGAGATCGGGCTGATCATCGGCGTGACCGAGTCGCGCATCTGTCAGATCCACACGCAGACCATCGCGCGACTGCGCGCCGCGCTGCACGCCCGCCTCGAGTCCTGAGCCGCCACGAAGAGGGGAACCACACCATGCCCTATTCCACGCCCGATGTTCTGGTGGTCGATGACGATCCGTCGGTCCTCAGGAGCGTGACGCGCACGCTCGAGGAGATCGATTGCAATGTCCGAACGGCCGAGGATGGCGCCAGCGCGCTGCAGGCACTGGGCGAAGCCGAGCCCGACCTGTTGATCCTCGACCGCATGCTGCCGGACGTCGATGGCGTGGAACTGCTCGGCCGGCTGCGAGGCCAGGGCATGCATGCGCCGGCGATCGTCATCACCGCGCACCCCTCGCTGGAGACCGCCGTCGACGCCCTCGGCCATCGCGTCTGCCACTACCTCGCGAAGCCATTCACGCCGGAGGATCTGCTGGCGCGAGCGCGAGAGCTGTTGGAGGATCGACCGGCGAGCGATCTTGATCCGGCGTATCTGTGGGAGGCCTTGCGCGAACGCCACGGCTTCGAGCATGTCATGAGCCGCAGCCCGGACGTCCAGCGCGTATACGCTGCCGCGGCCCGCGTCGCCCGCACGCGGGCGCCGGTGCTGCTCGAGGGCGAGACGGGGACGGGCAAGGATTACCTCGCGCGGGCGGTGCACTTCATGAGCGATCGCGCGGAGAAGCACTTCGTTGCCGTCAACTGCGGAGCGCTGCCTGAGCAGCTCCTCACCAGCGAGCTGTTCGGCCACGAGAAGGGCGCGTTCACCTCGGCCACGCAGCAGAAGCAGGGGCTGGTGGAGGTGGCCGACGGTGGCACGCTCTTCCTCGACGAGATCGGCGAGATGAGCATGGACAACCAGGTGAAGCTGCTGCGCTTCACCCAGGATTTCAGCTTCACACGCCTCGGTGGCACGAAGCCGATTGAGGTCGATGTGCGACTCGTATGCGCCACGAATCGGCGCCTCCAGGCGGCGGTCGAGGACGGAAGCTTCCGCGAGGACCTCTATTACCGGCTGGCCGTCGTTCCACTGCGGATCCCGCCGCTGCGCGAGCGAACCTGTGACATCGAGCCCTTCGCGCGCTATTTCATGCGCAAGCACACCATCACGCACGGCCGGGGCCCGACGGAGATCGCGCCGGAGGCGCTGGAGCTTCTGCGCTCCCGACCGTGGCCGGGCAATCTGCGGCAGCTCGAGAACGCCATCCAGCGAGGCGTGCTGATGGCGGAAGGAGATCTGCTGCGCCCCGAGCATCTGATGCTGGAGGACTTCCCCGCCGCCTCCCCGATCGATCCACGCTCTCTGCCGGATCTCGCGACGGTTGAGCGTGAGCACATCCTCCGGGTCTGGGAGGCAACCGGGGGGAGCAAGAGCGAAGCCGCCGGAGTTCTCGGGATATCCCCCCGCACCCTCACCCGGCGGCTTGCCGACTACGGTATCGATGAGTGCCGCGCGAGCGCTCAGGCCGCGCGTGACGCCTCGCGGTAGCGTGCGCTCCCATCGGCCGCGGCGTGAGCACTCACCAGCCTGCGCCGCATCTCCACGAGGACGGCCTCGATCCGGGCGTGGTTCCGACGGCGCATCTGATAGAGAGCAATCAGCGCCTCGCGTGCCTCGTCGCCGTCTGCCCCATTCCCGTCGCGCACCACCGGCACCAGCTCACGCCAGAGATCCTTCTGCGCCTCGAGGATTGCGTCAAGCCGCTCCCACTCGCCGGCCTCGATGGCCTCGAGCTCGGCGCGATCAAGCCTTTCAACGCGCTCCATCGGCGACAGCAGATCCTCTACGCGGCCCTCGATTCGTGCTCCTGATCCTGACATCGTGTCAACGCCTCCTCCCAGGCATCGGAGAGCTTCTCTGCGATCTTGGTGACATACGCCAGGCGATCGAGGTCGTCCTGCAGGTCCACGTCCACAAGCTGCATCTGCAGGTGCGCGTAGAGCGCCCGCAGATCCTCCGCCAGCTCCCCGCCGATCTCCATGTCCAGCGAGCAGATAAGCTCGCTGAAGATCGCCTGCGCGCGGCACAGCGCCTGTGCCTTCGTCTCCCAGTCGCGGCGGCGGATAGCGTCATCGGCGCGCCTGAGGTAGCGCACGAGCGCCTGGCAGAGCAGGACCACCAGCTCTCGGGGGTCCGCTCCCATTACCTGCATCCGCTGATACGCCTGCGGTGCTGACTTCGGTGCTGCCATCGGTCACTCTCCTCATGGTGTCCTGCCCGGTGATACGCAACTTCCGTGCCATCCCCCGACCTACTCCCGCCAGCCGCCGGGCAGATACTTCACCTGATTCTCCAGCCAGTCGAGCAGCGACAGCGACTGCGACATCTGCGTCTCCATCCGTGAGAACTGGGCCTGAAGCTCCTCGATGTACCGATCCACGTCCCCCTCGAGGTCCGCGATCTCCTCGTCGATGCTCTCGATCTGTGCGTTCACTCCCTCGGTCGCGCGGGTCAGTGAGCCGGCGTCCGGATCGGTGATGGCCTCGAGATAGTCGGTCAGCCGCGTCGCGATCCCCTTGCTCACGAGAACAACGCCCTTGCTGCCCGTGGTCTCTGCGGTTACGATCAGCTGCAGGCCCTCGGCGGGCGAGCCCTCCGCGGCGGTGAGGATCCTCCCTCTCCCCTCCGCCGCCTCTCCGCCGATCGTACCGGCGACGTCCCGCCCCGTGTAGACCTCGACCTCGCCGGCAACCGCGCCGCCCAACCCGGTGCCACCCGCGCCGTCGTCGAGCGAGGACTCGATCGTGATCTCATGCGATGTCCCGTACAGCTCGTGCTCGACCACGATTGTGTCGCCATCAACCGACGCGTCGATGGCCATCCCCTGCGCGGTCGCAAGCGCGTTGATTAGGTCCGCTGCCTCCTGCAGGCTCATCCCTGCCGTCAGCGTGATCGACTTGCCGTCGATGGTAAGTGTCTCGTCGAGGGTAATGCCTGATGGCAGGACATCGCTGCGCGCGGTGGCCCGTTCCGCCGCCTGTGTGATCTCCACCGCATAGCCTGCCGCGCCCGAGTCCGCGGTCGCAGAGCTCAGAGCGTGCACCTGCACCTCCGGGCTGGTCGTGTCGGTGCGAGTCCCGAAGAGCCGCCTTACACCCTCCGGATTGGTGGCGAGTGCATCGAGCAGCGCTGCGCTGTCGAGGACCAGCTGGTCATGGGCGTCGAAGCTCAACCCCACCTGGGAGGCCAGCAGCAGGTCCCCGCCCATGGTGTCCACGAGGTCGCTCACCTGGTCGCGCAGCTGCGCCTCTATCTGCATGACGACCGGCGATCCGAAGAAAAGGCCCCCCTGCTCGGTCTCAGCGTCGAAATCCTGGTGCTTGTTGATGAACCTGATGACCTCGTTGTACGCGTCCACAAAACTCTCCACGGTCTCTACGGTCGCCGCGGTGTCCGCACGCACATCGACCGTGACGGTGCTCCCGCCGGTCTCGCTGACGAGCTGCAGTTGCACGTTCTCGATCGCATCATCGACGGCGTTTGTCGAGCGCGTCATCGCCACCCCATCGATCGTGAACGCGGCGTCCTGGGCGGCGTCCACCGTATTGGCGAAGCCCTTCTCGAGCACCCCGAGCGTGGTGAGCACGTTCGCGTCGTCGACGAAGGTCGGGACGCCGGTGTCGCCGACGATCTCCAGCCGGTAGGCCGCCTGTCCATCGAGATCGAGCGTCTGGATCGTCGCGGTCACTCCGCTGACGGCGCTTATGGCGCTGGCTATGTCCTCCAGGCTGTCGGTGGCGAGGTCGATGGCCACGTCCACGCCGTTAATCTGCACGGTGCCCGCGGGTGCCGATACGAGTCCAAGCGCGTCCGCGATGGGTCCGAACTTGTCGCTGAGCGCGTCACCGGCCGCTCCGTCGGTGATCGCGTGCTTGATGGTGGTCAGCGAGTCCTGCAGACCAATGGCTTCGAGGATGCCCGATGCGTTGGCGTCGATCATCTCGATCGCGCCGTCAACCCCAGACGTAAGGCTGGTAATGCTCAGCCGATGGTCGTCCTCGGCGACCGTGAGGATCGATGCGCTAACGCCGGCTCCCGATCCGTTGATCGCGTCCCGGATGTCGCTCAGCGTGTCGGCGGCCTCGATGGTTACTACCTGCCCATTGATGATGATATCGCCCGCGTAGCCCAGTGCCTCATCAGCCGATGTGACCACACCGGAGGAGACCTTGTGCGACTGGGCGAGCTTGCTCACGACGATATCATAGGAGCCAACGGGCGCTCCGGCCGAGGCGGAGACGACGACGGCGCTCTCGTCGCTGCTGCTGGCGCTGACCTGTCCGAACGCGGTGCCGTCAAGCAGCGCCGAAGCTGACGTGCTCAGGCTCAAAGCGCGCGCGGTCAGCTGCTGAAGAGCGACGATCTGGTCGTTGCAGGCGGACTTACGCTCCTCCAGCAGCGCGACCGGCCGGCGGCGAATCTGCGCGAGCTGCGTGATGACGCCCTCGATGTCGAAGTCGCGAGCGATCAGCCCCGAGATGGCCATGGTCCCAACGTCCATCGTGATCTCCCCTCAGTGCCTCGCGGTTGAACCGATCGTGCGGCGGGGAGCGCCCGAGGGCGCTACCCCGCCGCGCGCTGCCGCGGTGGATGAGGCCTTCAGCCCCCTATCAGCCGCAGAACGTTCTGCGGCAGCGAGTTCGCCTGCGACAGGAACGCCGTCGCGGACTGCACCAGCACCTGGGCGGTGGTGAACTCCGCCATCTCGGTGCCGAAGTCCGTGTCGCGGATCTCGCTCTCCGAGGCAGCGAGGTTCTCGCGCGCGACCGCCAGTGACCGCGCCTCGGCCTCCAGCTCGTTGACCTGGAATGCGCCCAGTTTACCACGCACCGTGGAGACCTGGTTGATGGCCTCGTCGATCACGGCGATCGCGGCCTCAGCGCCGTCAACGGTGGAGATGTCGATGCTCGACAAAGCGGCGCTCGTGCCAAGGTCAGAGGTCTTCATCGACCGGATGCTCGTGGAGGCCGTTTGCCCGGCGTCGTAGCCGATCTGGAAGGAGAGCTGTCCGTCCTCCGCGTAGAGCGCGTCCACGTAGTTGCCGACCGTGGTCGCCGCGGCCTCGGTGAGGGTGATCGAGCCGTAGGTGGCATGACTGACCGTCAGGCCGCTGCCGGCGTC
>JALGTR010000221.1 GCA_029821265.1 Candidatus Zipacnadia bacterium | reverse complement strand
GGAGGGGGCCTGTTTCGCGCTCTGGTGTGCCGGGAGGCTATCGCTGAGCGGGGCGGCAGAGGATTTCGTGGATCATGAAGTCGCCGAGCTTCATTGTCGGGGCGGCGGTGGCGACCATGGCGGTGTCGGCCCCGCGCCCGGTGCCCGCGACCAGGACGCATTCCTCGTCGGGGGTAACGTGGCCTGCGTCGGCGGCCATCAGGGCGATCTCCACGCAGACCTTGGTACCCTGACCGAAGACGCGCAGGATGTTCGCCATCGCCCTGCCCGCCTCGGTGCCGTAGAAGTCTCCGGTGTGAAAGAGCATGGTCGCGGCGTGGAAGATGTGCCCCCGCTCCTCCAGCTCGGGGACGAGATCAAGGTCGAACTCGGGCTCGTCCTTCCAGCCGAACTGGTGGGGCACGACGACCAGAGTGATGTCGGTGCCTGACACCATCTCAGCAGCTTTCCGGGCGGTGTCGCCTGTTGTTGAGGCGACGACGATACGTGACAGCCCCCGCTCCTGCGCCGCCCCGATCGCCAGACGCAGCGCCTCATCCGTGTTCCCCTTGCCCGGTTTCTCGAAATACGTGGTTTCTGCCTGCATCCCGATCCCTCCTGAAGATCGCGGCGCACGCGTCAGCCTGGACGCGCGCTGTGCTGAAGGCGGTGTAAAGCGCGCTTCCTACGCGTACACGATTCGGCCAGCAGCTCCAACTGCCCTTCCACCGCGGGCTGGGAGGCAGTCCGCAATCGAGACGGGCCTGTCGTCCGGGCCGATGGCGCCGGAAGGTGGGCAGGGACCGCATCGGGAAGGATGCGCCACGGCCAGACACCATCGGGGAAGCGAACACCATGGCGCCGCTGCAAAGGAGCACAGTAGCACTCATTGCGATCGCCCTTCTCCATGCGCCGCTGTCTGCTGACACCGATGCGGCCCGGGAGATCGGGGAACTGCTGTCGCTCGTGCGGACCTTCCAGTATCAGGGACGAAATCAGGATGCGATCAACCTCTGCAACCAGATCCTCCAGGCCGACCCCGACAACGTAGAGGCCCTCGTTGAGCGCGGGATCCTCCGCCTCGCGGAGGGCCAGTTCAGGGATGCCCGGACGGACTTCGGTTCGGCGCTAAGCGTACGCCCGCACGCCCTGATGGCGCTTGTCGGCCGTGCACACGCGCGATGGGCCGAGGGCGATCAGCATGGCGCGCAGCGCGAGGCCGAGCGCGCCATCGGCGCGTGCAATGATGCGATCGACGAGGACCCGCTGAACGCGAAGATCTACTTTTGGCGCGGCCTTGCACGTCTTGTGTTGCAGCAGGATGAGGAGGCGCTGCGCGACTTCACCGAGGCCGCTCGTCTCGACGAGACGCTGGCCGACGCGCACCTCGAATGCGCCCAGATCTACCGCAGGCAGGGCAAGCCCGACAGGGCGCTCGAGCGCCTGACGGAGGCGTTGAACGCGCGGCCTGACTACGCAGTGGCCTACCTGGCGCGCGCGCGAGTGCATTTCGAGCAGGGAGATTCGGACGCGGCGGTGGCCGACTGCACGGCGGCAGTGGCGATCAACCCCGGCTACGCAAAGGCGTGGCACAACCGCGGGCTGATCCACCTGGAGGGCGGGGACGCCAGCGCGGCGATTCGCGATCTCACACGCGCGATCAAGGCGGATCCGGATTACGCCAGCGCCCACTTCTACCGAGGCGAGGCGCACCTGGCGAGCGGGCTGATCGGGGCGGCCCGTGCGGACTGGGAGAACGCACGGGAGATCGATCCCGACGGCTGGGCCGGTAAGGCGGCAGAGAAGCGGCTGGAGGCGGTCGAATCGGGCGAACTGCCGTAGGCTGTTGCGGCGTCGCGGAGCCCCCGGGCGGTGGGGGCGAAAGTCCCGCTGGTCGCAGGTCGTGATTGCTTGACTCCGCCCATGCGGGGTGCTATCCTGTACCTGGAGGCAGCAACCGAGGCCCCGCATGGCACTTCGTTGCCGCGGGGTCTTTTGGGCATACGTACTTCCTGAGTGGGGCCCGGGGCGGTCGGGGCGGCGTGCGTCCGGGTGTCGCTCCGAGAATTGCACAGTCAGGAGTGACCGAGAATGGCCGAAACATCCACATGGAGGACGAAGGTCGGGCTCGCCGAGATGCTTCGCGGTGGCGTCATCATGGACGTCACCACCACGGAACAGGCGAAGATCGCCGAGGACGCAGGTGCGGTCGCGGTGATGGCGCTCGAGCGCGTGCCGGCGGATATCCGCAAGGAGGGCGGCGTCGCCCGGATGGCCGACCTGCGCATCATCGAGGAGATCATGGAGGCCGTGACGATCCCCGTGATGGCGAAGGCACGGATCGGGCACTTCGCCGAGGCACAGGTGCTCGAGGCCATTGGCGTGGACTTCATCGACGAGAGTGAGGTTCTGACCCCCGCGGACGAGAAGTTCCATATCGATAAGCACGCCTTCAAGGTCCCGTTCGTCTGCGGCTGCACGGACCTGGCCGAGGCCCTGCGACGGATCGGCGAGGGAGCCGCGATGATCCGCACGAAGGGCGAGGCCGGCTCGGGGAACATCGTCGAGGCCACGCGGCATATGCGCGCGGTGCAGACGGCGATCAAGCACCTCACGGGCCTGCGCGAGGATGAGCTGATGACCGAGGCGAAGAACATGGGTGCGCCGTATGACCTCGTCCGGGAGGTGGCGCAGACGGGCAAGCTCCCGGTCCCGAACTTCGCAGCGGGCGGGATCGCCACTCCGGCCGATGCGGCGCTAATGATGCAGCTTGGCGCCGAGAGCGTCTTCGTGGGCTCTGGCATCTTCAAGTCGGAGGATCCGCCGGCGCGCGCGAAGGCGATCGTGCACGCCACGACCTACTACGAGGACCCGGTCGAGGTGGCCAACGCGACCCGCGGCCTCAAAGGCGCCGCTATGCAGGGCCTCGACGTACGGTCTATGGCCGACGAGGAGCGCCTCGCAACGCGCGGGTGGTGACGGAAGGGAACGACAGCGGCAAGTGGAACGGTGACGACACGGGGCGCCGATGAGGAATCGGCGCCCCGCTGTTGTGGCCGGAGCATGAGCGGGAGGTCACGCTTCCTCCCCGGCAACTACGACGCTCCGCGTTTCCGGTCGTAGCTTTCCTCCTCCTGCACCTGATCAGTCATCTCCTCTGTCTGTCTTGCAACGGCCATCTCGTGAGCTGCGTCGCCGACCGGGCCCTGCTCGCGGGTGTCCAGTTGCTGCAGCACCTCCCCCCGACCGTAGACCACAATGCGGTCGCCCGAGTATAGCTCCGTTTCCGGGCGTGGGACGCCAACGTAGCTGCCATCGTCCCGCGTGATCCCGAGAATAAGCACTCCCTCGTCGCGCAGTCGACAGTCCTGGATCTGCTTTCCCGCGAGCCAGTCGCCCTCATTCAACTGGATCTCGGTGACCATGTAGTCACCCAACAGATTCAGCAGTCGCGAGTAGTCCTGGATATCGAGGTCGGTCCATCGGTCCAGCGCATTCGCCATGAGGCGGTCCACGTGGCGCTCGAATGAGCGGCTGTGGGTGAAGCCGAGAAGCACTGCCGCGCCCGCCACCAGCCACCCGAGGCGATAGAGCTTGTCGATGTCACTGGCCGCCCCCGCGAACATGAGTATCAGCGAGATGAGGATCCCGAAGAAGCGTGCGCTCTGAAGCAACATCAGCCAGCTGATGATCTGTCTGCGCACGGGGTGATCGACGACCTGCTCCGCCTCGGTCGTGGTGAAGCCCGTGCCGGTGAACGCCGAGCGGGCCTGAAAGGATGCCGCCTGCGCCGACAGCCCGGTCATGGTCAGGGCCACAGTAGCGAGTCGGACCACTACCAGTGACAGGGCGAGTACGACAAACAAAGCGATGATACCTACGATCCAGATCATGACCGTGCACCTCAGCGCCGGTCGTACTCGGACAGTATTACGTGGCCCGGTCCTGCGCCCTTTCGCTATCGGGAAGATACTCGACCCCTGGTTGCCGGCGCAATGGCTGAGCGTACAAAGCCGCAAGTTGCATGAACTCGTCGGGCACGTCAGTTGACACGGGAAGCCCCATCTGAATCGCGTGCTGGGGGGTGATTGGATAGTCGTGGGTCCATCTCCCGCTGGTGAGCGCGTCTGCAAGTTCGGCGGCGTGTTCCTCCGTAAGGCGATCCGAGACCAGTTCCCGAACGCTTGCTCGCGCCTGGGCACGCGCTTTCCTTGCCTGGTCAGCAAGGATAAGTGTCTGGTCATCCATCTGCGCCACAGGCTTCGACTCCACTACACTGAGGATGGAGGCCGCAGGGTACTGCCCCAACTGCGGATCCACCGGTCCCAGCGTAGCATGCTCTCCCATGAGCACTTCATCGGCGGCCAGCGCCAGGAGTGTGCCCCCGGACATCGCCAGATGCGGGACGACCACCGTGACCCGGGCGGGGTGGGCTTTAATGGCGCGAGCTATCTGCAGCGCGGCCAGCATCAGTCCTCCCGGGGTGTGCACCACGATATCGAGCGGTGTTTGCGGATCGGTCATCTGGATGGCCCGGATGACCTGTTCAGCATCGTCGATGTCGATGTAGCGCATCACCGGGAAGCCGAGCAGGCTCATCGTCTCCTGCCGATGCATGAGCACGACCACCCGCGAGCCACGCTGCTTCTCGATCTGCCGCATCAGTCGTTGCCGGGTGGCCTCCAGGAACTTCTGCTGGAGCATGGGCTGCAGGGCAGAGAGTACGAGCAGGATCCAGAGCAGGTCAAGTGGTCCCATCGGTGTTTCCTCCTCAGTAGTAGCGCCGGTGACGACTGCTCCATGCGCTCTCAACTGCGGTCTCGTCGGGGGCCGCCGAACGCGGAGGCTCGTGTCTGATCATGAAGATGCGATACAGGAGCATGCCGGCCAGGAAGCCCCCGACATGCGCCCACCAGGCCACTCCGCCAGCGTACTGAGGGCCGATGAGTGCGAGAGCGCCCGTGAGGAACTGCGTGGCGAACCACACTGCCAGGTAGACGACGGCTGGGAACTCCACGAACAGCGGCCACATGAACACAGGCAGGATCGCCACCACGCGCGCCATCGGGAACAACACGAAGTAGGCGCCGAGGACCCCGGCGACGGCTCCAGATGCGCCAACGGTGGGCACCGTCGAATGCGGGTTCGTCAGGAAGTGAGCGACCCCGGCAAGCACCCCGCACGTAATGTAGAAGATGCTGAACCGGACCGGCCCCATCCGCTCCTCCACGTTGTCGCCGAATATCCAGAGCACCCACATGTTCGAGAACAGGTGCAGCCAGCCGGCGTGCAGGAACATCGAGGAGAAGAACGGCCAGAGGTCGTCCATCGGCAGGCCGAACCACTGCGCCCAGTCAGGGTGAGTGTAGCGGGCCGGAACGATGCCGAAGAGATAGAACACGCGCTCAAGCTCCTCCGGCGAGAGCCCGAGCAGCAGTCCGAATATGACGACGTTCAGCGCAATGATCGTCTGCGTTGCGATCGGCGGGGTTCGTGATGGTACGTTGTCAGCGATCGGTAGCATCTCTGCGAGAGCTCGCTTCGTGCGTACGTTATAGCACGTCAACCCGATCGAGGCGATAGCGCGCCTCCTGCGCGGTCGGCGCGGTCTCATCAATGGCGAGCTTGAACTTGACCTGGCCGGCGCGTTCCCGCGCCATGTCTATGTCACGCTGGGTCACGCGTATCGTGCCCAAGTCTCCGATCTCGTAGAGTCCAGGCTCCTCGGGTTCGCCAAGCTCCTTCCACGTTATGAACATTTGCGATCACCTCACGAAAGCGAGATTACGCCACATTTCAATCTTAGCAGGCGCGCGAGCGCCGGGTCAATATCCAGCAAGACGCCGACGGTGGGGGGTGACCGGCCGGAATTGTCGGTGACCGCGACCATCTTGAACTCGTAAACCACAGCCGCTACAATTAACGGCAGACGGCAGAGCGATACACCGGTGCTTCGCCCCCTGTGGCGCGATCGAGCGCAGGAGTGGGGCGACAACGCTGACCGACAAAGGTGGTGAAGATGGACGGTCTGATCGTCAGACTCACTGAGTGGTACGAGACAAGTCGACTCCTCTACGCAGCCGTGTCCACGATCTCTGTCATCGCTGTCGGCTCCCTGATCGGGTGGCTGATGGACCTCATCGGACGACGCCTCGGTGTTGACACCCACGCCGTGAAGCACCATCGTCAGCACCTGTAGCCTCTGATGTATTTCCCGATTTCCGATGTCTATATCGAGGTCTGGCAGCTGCTCGCGATCGGCTTTGCCGTCGGGGTGTGCGGCGGTTTCTGGGGCATGGGTGGTGGATGGATCGTCACTCCCGCGCTCTATGCTCTGGGATTGCCGATGCCCCTGGCGGTAGGAACCGACCTGGCGCATATCGTGGGCAAGTCGAT
>JALGTR010000025.1 GCA_029821265.1 Candidatus Zipacnadia bacterium | reverse complement strand
ACATGGCGATGGGCCGGACCGCCTTCGCCATCGCCGATTACGACCGAGCCATCGAGCTGTACCCCGCTTACGCCGTGGCATATCATATGCGCGCCGCAGCCCACCTGCGGGCGCAGGAGCCGGAGAATGCCCTTCTCTCGCTGGCCCAGGCCCTGAAGATCAACCCGCAGTTCGCCGATGCCTGGCACATGCGAGGATACATACACATGATGATACGCGACCCGGAGCAGGCCCTCGAGGACTTCTCGAAGGCAATCGAGCTCGACCCGCAGCATGCTGAGGCCTACATGAACCGCGGGGCGATTCGGGCGATGCGCGGCAGTATGCGGGAGGCGCTTTCGGATCTGGCCCGGAGCATCGAGCTCGACCCCTCGAGCCCACTCTCCTGGCTGAACGCGGGCGACGTCCTGCGTAAGATGGGCGAGCTGCCCGGCGCACGGGAGGCCTACAGGCGAGCGTTGCTGCTCGACCCCCGCGGCGAGACCGGGCAGGCCGCGAAGGAATGGTTGGAGAAGCTTCAGGAACCGACGGGCGAAGATAACGGGAGCAATGATGCAGATGACGACGACGCCGATCGCGAAGCTTGAGGTGGGGGAGCGCGTCCAGGGGACCTACGCGGCGCGCAACAAGTCGCTCGCAAGCTTTCGCAGCAAGCCCGGGCAGTATCTGTCGCTGACACTGGCCGACGCCACAGGCGAGATACCCGCGCGCATGTGGGACAACGCCGAGGAGGCCGCCGCGCTGTTCGAGGGCGGTGACGCCATCACGGTTCGCGGGGTCATCGAGGAGTACCGCGGGCAGAAACAGATGGTTATCGAGAAGCTGAAGCTGGCGGAGGCCGAGGAGCTCGAAGGGGCAGAGCTCCTTCCGTCGAGCAACCGAGACCTGGCCGCCCTGCGCGAGCGGCTGCTGGAAGCGATTGAGAGCATTCGAGAGCCGCACCTGCGAGCGCTCGTGGAGGCGTTCTTCGGGGACGAGGAGTTCATGGGGCGCTTCTGCCGCGCTCCCGGGGCGAAATCGCTGCATCACTCGCACATCGGGGGGCTGCTCGAGCACACGGTCGGCGTGGTCGAAGTGCTGGAGACGGTGGCACGGGTGCACCCGGAGCTTGATCGCGATCTTCTCATCGCAGGCGCGCTCCTGCACGATCTGGGGAAGGTCAGGGAGCTTGAGTGCGGGGCCTCAATCGAGTACACTGATCAGGGTCGGCTGGTGGGGCATACGGTGCTGACCGATCGCATGGTTAGCCGCGCGATCGCCGATATCGAGGGCTTTCCGCAGGAGCTTGCAGACCGGCTGACCCATGTGCTGCTGTCACATCACGGGCAGCGGGAGTACGGCGCGCCCGTGCTGCCGATGACTGCTGAGGCCTGTGCGCTGCACTATGCGGACAATCTCGACGCGCACGTGCAGTATTTCAACCAGGTCATCGCCGACGGACGCAGCACGGGGTCGCGGTGGTCGGATTACCAGCGGCTGTTCGAGCGTTACATATATGTGGGGAGCTCTACTGAGGCGCCGGGCTCCCAGCTTCCGCCCGAAAGCGCCGAGGTCCCCGAGTCCGAGCGGTCTGCCGACGACAGCGGCGGGGCCGACGAGGCTGGGATGCAGCCGGGCTCACTATTCGACCAGTAGCGGCGCAAGACGGTCAACGTGATGTTAATACAACGGCCTGAACAATCGGGCAGAGACAGCGTCAGAGTATGCCGAAAGCGAAACGACTCACACAAGAGGCCGTGGAGGCGCTCGTGGAGCGCGCCAGGCAAGGCGACAAGCGTGCCTTCGGTCAGCTTGTTGATGAGTATAAAGACAAGATATACAACTACGTGGCCCGGATGCTCGGGGATCCGTATGAGGCGGAGGATGTAACGCAGGAGGCGTTCCTGCGGGCATATCGCTCTCTCCCTCGTTTTCGCGGCGCCTCAAGCTTCCACACATGGCTTTACCGGATCGCGAGCAACCTTGCGATCGACGTGATGAGGCGCAGGAAGCGTGGAGAGCCGACGTTCTCGCTCGACGAACCGCTTGAGGGCGAGGACGGGGAGTTCGAGAGGGAGATTCCGGACGAGACGTTCGGCCCTGAAGAGGCCTCGACGACGAGGGAGACACGAATCGCCGTTCGTCGCGCGATCATGGACCTGCCGGAGAAGCTTCGGGACGTGATGGTGCTCTACGAGCTTCAGGGCGAGACCTACGAGGATATCGCGAACATTCTGGACGTGCCGCTTGGTACCGTGAAGAGCCGTCTTTTCAACGCCCGCAATCGTCTGAAGGAAGTGCTCGAGGAGCTCGTCGAAGCTGGCGAGATCGAGGTTGGGCAATGAACGCACCACGAACACGCCGGCGGGGTGCGTGAGACGCGAAAGCTGCATTGACGTTTCTGTCGACCGCGGGAGATCAAGCACAGGCCGCGCCCGCGGGAAGCTGGAGGTAGAGATCGATGACGTGCGAACAGGTGCGAGAGGAGCTCGTCGCATGCTGGGCGTGTGTCGACGAGCTCACGTTCGAGGTTGTGGAGCACCTGGAGCAGTGCGACGCCTGCCGGCGTGAGGCCGTGCTCCTTCGCCACACGCGGGTGATGCTCCACTCGTCGATGCCTCCGCTCAGCGCTCCGGTGAACATGGCTGAGCGTGTCATGAGTCGTATCGACGAGCAGGCGCATTCCGCAGGCTGGCTGCCAAGGGCAAGAGAGTGGTTCGTGCCCCGGCGCCAGCCTTCATGGGCCCGCGCGGCAGCGGTCGGTACAGCGCTTGCGCTGGCGGTCGCCGGCGGCGCTCTGTGGCGCAGCCAGCGGCCCGATCAGTCCGCCCCACCCTCGCCCCCGGCTGTGGTTGCCGATGCGGGCATCGATGGCAGCGCCGCGCGGACGGCGACGCTCGATGGCGAACTGGACGAGCTGATGCTCCAGCATCAGAGGCTTGAGATGACTCAGCCGCTGGCGGACGATGCAGGCGTAAGTCTCGTCGTGTATACCTCCCGATAGTCGTTGCAGTGAGGAACCGACTGATGAGCAGAATCGGGAGGCTGGCGGTCACAAGCGCACTCGTGGCGGGTTGTGTTGCCGTTGCGGTGGCGCAGCAGGACCCGCTGGCCATTCTCCGGGCATCGATCAAGGCTCGCAGCACCGTCAGCTATTCGGGATTGCGCACCGTTGTGATCTTCGAGAACGGTGTCAAGCTTGCGGGCGTACAGCAGCAGATACAGTGCCAGGCCCCCGGCAACATCCGCATCGTTGTGATCGCACCAGAGAGCGAGGCCGGGAAGCTGTGCGTGAGCGACGGGCGACACTACTGGGAGTGGTATCCGGACTCGCGCAGAGCCGTCAAGTCTGAGCTGCCACCACCCGAAGTCATCACGCGCAGGCGGCTCGAGGAACTCGAGCGCATTGCCGATGAGATGAAGCTCCAGTACGTGGGGACCGAGGACGTCGCGGGACGCGTGACACACGTCGTGAAGGTCTACACGCGCAACGGGGTGCCCCTCAAGAAGGCCTGGGTTGACAGCGGCAAGTGGCTGACCCTCAAGACGCAGCGTTTTGACTCCCACGGACGCGTGAAGTCCTCGGCCTACTTCACGCGCATCAACTACGATCCGCACTTTGAGGCGGGCATCTTCGAGTTCACGCCCCCCGAGGACGCCACCATCGTCCATGCTCCGACCTCCGGCGAGAGTATGCCGCTCGACGAGGCGGAGCGCCGGGTGGGTTTTGAGGCCGTCCTGCCGGAATACCTCCCCGCCGGATATCACCTGCAGCGTGATCAGGTCCATGTGCTGAATACCAACGGGAACGTCTCCCTGTGGCTCTCTTTCACCAACGGAGCGGACACATTCAGCCTGTTCCAGCGCCGCGTGCAGGGCGCTGCCGATGACGTCGTCCGCGAGCACTCGATCACCTGGGACGAGGGCGGCTTCCGGTTCACGCTGATGGGCGCTCTCAGCAGCGCGGAGATGGAGCGAGTCAGACAGTCGATCACCCCCTGACCCGCGCCCGCGAAAAAAAGTTCCCCTGAACGCTAAAGTTCTCTCTCAACCTGCCGATAACGGAAGATGAGGTGGGGGAGAGAACTGATTCGGGCACGTGGAGGGAAGTGTCATCATTGAAGATTGATCCCAGCAGGCTTCACAACATCGCGCGCAGCACCGTGGGCCGCATCGCCGGTACCGGCGGCGTGGAGGGAGCACGCTCAACCGCTGGAGCAGCGGGAGCAGGCGCCGGCACCGATCGACTCTCGCTCAGCCATCGGGCCGACGAGATCAAAGCGGTTCGCGCCGCACTCGCGGAGGCGCCTGAAGTGCGCGCTCAGCGGGTGGCAGAGCTCAAGGCCCAGATAGAATCGGGAAGCTACAAAGTCGATGCGCACAGGGTGGCCGAGCGGATACTCAACCCGCGTGTCTGAGCGCACCTCGGTTCACCTGGCCGGCCGCGCGACGACCCCCGCGCGGCCGGCACTCATTTAACCCTCCCGGGCCGGCGAGCCGACAGGAGGCCCGGCGCCCTCTGTGGGCGGTCAACCCCCGGCAGGACCAGACCTCCTGCGCGGTGAACCTCCACTACGCGACGACCTGAGGGGAGGCGCACGATGAGGCGAGCGATTCCATGGTTCATCGGCATTCTCATCATCCTCGGCGGCGTGGCCTACTGGTACCTCGCGATGCGCCCGGAGCCCGGCACCGATCGCCAGCAGATCCTGCGCCTGATTGCCGACGTCGAGCGCGCGATTGAGCAGTCCGATGCCGCGGGAATCATGCGGTACATCTCCGAGGACTATAAGGATCCCAACGGACTGAACCGCAGGGCCGTGCGCAGAATGGTCCTGGCGGGAACGCGCCAGCGCCGCCCGCTGACCCTCTCGGTCGATGTCACAGATATCAGCGTGCAGGGGGACTTCGCGACCTTCACCGCCGAGGTCGCTTACACGCTCGGGGCTCAGGCCTCGCCGAGTGAGGGCAGGCATCTCACGGTGTCCGCAGAGCTCATCCGGGAGGATGGAAGCTGGGAGGTTGTCAGCGCCGACGGCTGGCAGCAGGCCGGATCGGATTTCATGTGACGTGGACGAGGGGACGATGACGTGATGATGCGAGGACGACAATTCTTGATCGCAAGCCTGGCCTTGCTGTGTGCGGGCGCCTGTGCCGAGGTGTTCGTCGGGCCCGAGGCGCGGCAGAGCGATGCGGGCATCGTGGCGAATCCCGGGTTCGAGTCAGGCGGCTGGACCTACGCAGACCACTGGCGGCCGCTGCCGGGCGTCTTCCGCATGCATCGGCGATCGACCGAGGAGGGCGAGCACAGCCTCTACCTTGAGCTGTGGGAGGCCGGCGACGCGGGCGTCATCCAGCGGGTCGATCTCCCGCCCCGGCGGCGTCTGAGCCTGCGGCTGCTTGCGACATGCTGGGCGGACGAGACGTGCTCGGTCGTCGCGACGCTTATCCGCCAGTCGGACCGCAGGGTGCTGTGCGAGGTCGGCGTGGACGGAATCGAGCGCGGGATGATAGGCGAGAACTTCGAGACCGGCCCCGGCGGGCCGGCCGAACTACTCCTCCGGCTGGTCGGCGCCCGCGGCGGCCGCTGCCTGATCGATCATGTGGCGATCGGCCCACCGTTGCCCGAGCCCGCACTCTCCGTTCCGGACTTCTCGGCCGATGACCTGCGGCTTGCTCCCGGCGAGGGTCTGCGCGTCGAGGCCGATTTCGAGCCACGCCTGCTGCCAGCTGCCGCCGAGATGGTTCAGGAGGCCATCGCCGACCTGACCGGGACGCCGATCACCAAAGCCGGGGCGACGCTTCGGATATCGCTCCAGGACCCGCTCGCGACCGAGTGGCCTGACCGCGAGGCCTACCAGCTGCGGGTCGACCGGGACGGCGCTGAGATAGCTGCGCGCAGCGAGCAGGGGGCGTTCTGGGGCATGATGACTCTTCTCGACCTGCTCCGTCCGGAGCCCGAAGGCGGTGCGCGCGTGGTGGCCGTGAGCGTGCGGGATGCGCCCAAACTGCCATTGCGGATCGGCTCCCACGAAGGGCTGTCCAACCCGGTGACCGCCGCGAACGCCGCCCGGGTCCTCGCCCGGCTGAAGTACAACGCGGCGGTGATCCCTCGCACCAGCGACGACGCCTCGGACGAGGTGGCGATCGATGCAGTGCGGGACCTCGGCATTGAACCGGTGATCCTCATCTCCGGCGATGCGCCCGATCTGAATGCGGCGATGCAGGATGCGGTGGAGCGGGTCGGCGCGCGCTTCCTGTGCATCAGTCCTCCTGTCGATGATGGGGCGGCACCGGACGAGCCGCTGGCGTGGTCCTCACCACCGCTGAGCGATGTGGCGACGTTCGCCGCAGAACATCAGCAGGTGGTGACCGTGATGATGCCTGCGGCGGCGCGGACGCGAGCCGCGGATGGGGGGCGGGAGGTTACGGGAGTGCCCATCTCCCTCGAGGCCTGGCCGGCGGAGATCGTGGCGTGCCTCTATCCCTCGGCCGCGCCCGACCACGCTCTCAGCGCGGCCCGGGAGATAGATGAGCGCGGCGCGAGCAGCGTGTTCTCCCACTTCGAGGGGCGAGACGGCGCGCTGCGGGCGTTGCAGGCGCGGGCGGAGGGTATCCGAACTGTGGGGGTGCTCGCGACCGGAGATCTTGCTGGCGCCGCAGAGCTCGCCTGGCAGGGCCCTCCGGAGGACTGAGTGTGGCCGGTGGGCAGTAGCCGTGGCACAGAAAATGCACAAACAAGAACTGACATAGACTCGTCAGAACTAATAGAGGAACTATCATCGAAGCAGGGGAGTGGCGAGGTGTTCGGGCGATGCAGACCCGCCCGGCTGACGGTGCTGCTTACGGCGCTACTTGGCGTCGTGGCCCTCATCCCATCCGCCGGCGCCGCCGACACCCGATCGGTCGCGTACCGCGTCGAGTTCGTCAACGATTTCGGCTGTCACATCGTGCAGGTGAACCTGGCCGACCCGAACGTGAAGGTCACCCCGATCCTCTCTCTCCGCTCTCCGGGCGGCGCCGAGTCGATGCTGAGCATCTGTTCGCGGGAGCAGCCGGCGGCGGCGATCACCGGCACATTCTTCTCGAAGACCACACTCCTGCCGATCGGAGACATCGTGGTCGATGGTCGGCTGGTGTACTTCGGCGGGATGGGCAGCGCCCTGGCGATCACCCCGGACAACCGGGTGGCCTTCGAGCGCGTCCCCTATGGGAGGCATCAGGACTGGTCACCGTTTGAGACTGTGCTGGCCTGCGGGCCGACGCTGCTGGAGGCCGGTGAGGTGGCGCTGGCTCCGCGTCATGAACGCTTCCGCGATCCGCGCGTTCTCGGACGGGCGCGGCGAAGCGCGGTCGGCCTGACGCCTCAGAACAAGCTCCTGCTGGTCGCTACGCGCGAGGTCGTCAGCCTGTGGGAGCTGGCGAAGATCATGCGCGACCTCGGCTGCATTGACGCCATCAACCTCGACGGTGGCAGTTCCACGGGTCTCTACTACCGCGGGTCCATGGTCATCCGCCCCGCCCGATCGCTGGTGAACATGCTGGCGGTTTACGAGGACGTGCCGCGCGAGTCCCGCACCTGCTACAGCGAGTTGCCCACCGAGCGAACGGCCATCTACCGGTATCGCGCCGCGCGGGCCTACGAGGCCTACATGCGGGCGCAGACCCCGCTTGCGGAGGGCGACCTGGACACGGCCATCCGTCTGCTCGACAGGGCATGCGAGCTTGATCACCTGAACGCATCCTACCAGACGCGCCTTGCCCAGACGCTGGTGCAGGCCGGTGAGACGCAGGCGGCGTCTGTCGCCTGGGCGAAGGCCGGCGAGATTCTGATGGACAAATGCCTCTACGAGGAGGCGCTTGAGCGCTATCGAACCGCGCTGAGGCACGACGCGACGAACATTCTCGCTCAGGAGGGCCTGCCGGCGGCGTATCGAGCGCTCGGCATGGAGGCCGAAGCCGAGTCCATCGAGGCGGGCTTCGTCCTCAACACCCTCCAACGCACGATCGTGGCGGCCCACACGGACCTGATGGCCGAGATGGCGGCGCAGGCCTTTGCGCTCGCGGGGCAGAGGCCGTCGGCAGCTCTGACAGATATCCCGCTGGAGAGCGTATCGGGCGGCCGATACTGGATCGACGCTGAGAACGGGCTGCGCCTCTCACTGCCGGAGGGCTGGCATTTCCGGCCCTCCTCCGGCGGCTCGCAGCTTTTCGCGCGGCATCGCTCGCTGCCCGGGCTCGCGCACCTGCGGGCGGTGCGGGTGCCGCAGAGCGTTTCACTCGAGCGGCTGGTGAATCTCTACTTCGAGGGCAGCTTCCAGCAACAGCTCGTGCAGACACCGGTTTTCGGCAGCCCGGTGGGCAATGGCATCCGAACGACCGAGACCATCACGACCACGCGCGGGTTCTACATCGAGACGCTATTCGCCCGGCGCGGCGCGACGCTTTTCGTGCTGACGCGCGCGACGCCTGTGGGGCATCGCGACGCGCTTGCTGACGACTTCTGCTCGATCGCGGCCAGCTTCGAGATCCTGTAGGGGCTGTCCGACGGCTTGCCGGGCCGCAGATGCCCGGGGGCGGCGTGGCCCGGGCGCAATCCTCCGCAGGTTGCGTCCGTTCGCGGCGTTGTGGTATAATCGCCCGCGTTGGCCGAGAGCCGAGACAACCGAAGAGCGTTCGTGCGACGGGCGCGTTGACGGTGCAAAGGCGTGTTCGGCCCTTCCTGCTGTGCGGTGGTGCGCGCAGCCGAAAAGACCGAAGGAAGGAGGTGAGCTCAAGCGATGAGCGAGCCAACCCTGTATGAAGCGGCGTACATCCTGGATCCCTCACTGGAAGACGCAGAGGCCGAGGAACTGATGGCTTCCCTGGAACAGCTGGTGACGGACCTGGGGGGCGAAGTTGTCGGCACTCGCGACTTCCGCACTCGCCGGCTGGCCTACCAGATCGACAACTTCACGCACGGCACCTACAAGCTCCTCTACTTCTTCGGCGACGGTGAGATTGTCACTGAACTGAGGAACGAGATGTCGATCCGTCAGCCCATCATCCGCTCCCGCGTGTTCGTGGCGAATCCGCGCGCGGTCGTGGGCGGGCTGGAGGGCGAAGAGGAGGCCGTGGAGCAGGCTATAGAGGCCGTCGAGGCCGCAGAAGCTTCGGAAGCCGCTGACGAGGCCGTCGAGACAGCCGAGGTGGAGGAGGCCCCCGCGGAAGAGGCCGTGGAGACTGACGAGGCCGAGGAAGCCCCCGAAGCCGATTCGGATGAGACGCCGGAGGCCGAAGAATGAAGCGTCGCGCGGGCAGCCCCTCCGATGGTGATGCCCCCGGCGATCAGATACCGGCACTGGAAACAGCGGAGGGCCGAGGCCCTCCGCTGTGTCTTTGAGCAGAGCGCGGCTCACGCTGAACTTTCAGGGAGGCCGAAGCAGTGATTAACAACGTGGTGCTGGTCGGAAGGCTTGGGACCGATCCTGAGCTGACCTACACCCAGAGCGGGACGGCCATCGCGAAGTTTCGCCTGGCCGTGAACCGTCCGCCTCGTGCTGATTCGGATCAGGAAGAGACCGACTGGCTGGACGTGGTGACATTCGGTCGCACGGCCGAGATCTGCGCACAGTACCTCGACAAGGGTGCACTGGTTGGGATCGAGGGGCGGGTGCAGTCGCGCACGTGGGAGCGTTCGGACGGCTCGGGCCGCGGCTATGCCGTGGAGATCAACGCCCAGCGGGTGCAGTTCCTCGAGAGCAGGCAGAAGGCTGAGGAGCGTCGCCGCCATATGGGCACCAGTGGCCCTCAGGGAAGGCCGCCGCAGTACCAACAGGGTCAGCAGCAGTCGCCGCCCCCTCCGCAGGGCCAGCAGCCGCCCCAGCCGGGCCCGGATGTGGACTGGGCCATGGACGAGAACGAGGATCCGTTCGGCGACCAGTAATCGCGAGATCGGAGGCACTGGCAGATGGCCCGAACGGGCGAACAGGTAGCCGTCGGGGTGGACCTCGGTGGCACGACCTTCAGCGTTGGCCTCGTCACCGCTGACGGGACGCTCGTGGCCGACGATTCCTACGACACGCCCCGGTCGCCAGACGAGCCCCTTGCGCTTTCCGCTGTTGCCGCCGCGATCGGCGGCCTCATCGAGAAGAGCACTATCAAGGCCGATCAGCTGCTGGGTGTGGGTCTGGGGATCCCCGGACCGGTCGACCCCGAGGCGGGCATCATCAAGCAGGCACCGAACCTGCACGAGCTCGATGGCGTGAACGCCGTCGAGCTCCTCTCGAAGGAACTGGAGGCGGACTGCCCGGTCTTCATCGGCAATGACGCGTTCTGCGCCACTCTCGCGGAGCTGAGGTGGGGTGCGGGACGGGATGTCGAGAACCTGGTGATGTTCACGCTCGGCACGGGCGTGGGAGGCGGAATCGCGCTCGACAACGAGGTGAGGCGCGGCCCGCGACAGATCATGGGTGAGGTCGGCCATATCATCGTCAGGCCCGATGGCCCGCGATGCGGCTGCGGCAACCACGGCTGCCTCGAGGCGATCGTGGGCCGCGACGGCATCGTCAATCGCGCGATCCGGCTCCTCGAACAGGGCCGCGCGAGCGCGCTGGCCGAACGGGCCGGGCCGAGGCATGAGAAGCTCAGCCCGAAGATGATCGCAGAGGCGGCCGCAGAGGGCGACGAGGTCGCGCTCGAGGTCATGACTGAGACCGGCCACTACCTTGGGATCGCGCTGTGCAACGTTATCGTCACGGCAGATCCCGACCTGATCCTGCTCGGAGGTGGGATCTCGAAGGCCGGCGAGGTGCTTTTTGAGCCGATTCGCCGCACGGTGCGGCATCGAAGCATGATCAGCGGGTATGATGTAAGCAGGATTGTGCCGGCCGAGCTGGGCAATGATGCGGGGATGTACGGCGCTGCTGCGCTCGTGATCGATGCGGTCGTGAGATAAGCCGCCTGCGACGCGCACAATTACGCACCGGTAGACGTCAGATAATACGGCACGCCGAAGCCGCGGCCACCCCCTATCGGGGCGACGGCGGACGGCGTGCACGTACGCATACTCTCTTTGCGCCTCGAGGTCGACGCGATCACGGGAGTTTGCCGCGCCATCCGGTCCTTAGATACCACCATGAGCAGACAGATAGCAGCCGGACTGAACGATAGATTGCGCGCGTCCGAGGAGTTTCTCGCGGTTGCACGGCGTGTGAACGCCGCGGTGCCCGTGGCTGTAAGCGGGGTCAGCGGCGCGGGCAGCGCGCTGCTGATCGCGGGGCTCTCGGCGGACGGCGGCACAACGCTGGTGGTCACGTACAACGACGAGCGCGCGAGGCGGATTGCCGACGATCTGCGGGAGCTGCTCGGCGACGATGCCGAGAACCCCGCTGAGGCGCTTGTCCTCACGTATCCCTCGATCGCCTCCGCGCTCTACGACGGCGTAACCCCGGATCGGGGCGAAGTTGCCGATCGGTTGACCGTGCTCGAGCGCCTGAGCGCCGGCGACGAGATCATCATCACCACGAGCGTCCAGGCGCTGATGCTGCAGACGATCCCCCGCGATGCGATGCAGCAGGCGCGGCGCGAGGTGCGGGTGGGCGACAGCATCGACCGCGATGATCTCGTCCGGGCGCTGGTGGACCTTGGTTACGAGAGCGTCGATCTCGTCGATGACGTCGGGCAGTTCTCGGTGCGCGGGGGGATCATCGACATCTCCCCACCGACCAGCCCCGGACCGGTTCGCATCGAGCTGTTCGGCGATGAGGTAGAGTCGATTCGGCTGTTCAACGCCGAGACCCAGGTATCGCTGCGTGATATCGACCGCGCGGGGATCGGGCCGGCGGGCGAGATCCTGCTCTCGGAGGACGCTGTCGCGCGGGCGATCCCGAAGATAAAGCGGGCGTTTCGCCGCGAACTGCGGCGTCTGAACGAGGATGACAAGGTTCGCGAGGCCGAGCGCCTGCGCCAGCGTCAGGACGAGGACCTTGAGCTTCTGCAGAATCTTCGGCCGGCCGAGACGCTCGTGCATTACCTGCCCTACGTCTATGACGAGCGGGCGACGCTGGGGGATTACCTGCCCGATGACTGCCTGGTGGTCGTGGACGAGCCAGTGCGCATCGCGAGCCACGGCGAGGGTTTCTACTCGGACGTCGAGGACAGCTACCGCTCGGGTGTGAAGCTCGGCAGGCATCTCCGGCTGCCGGAGACGGCCTGCGTGCCGTTCAAGCAGCTTGCGGCGACGACGCTGTCGGTGCCGCCGCAGCTTCAGGGCCGCAGGCGCGTGCTCTATCTGGGGATGCTGCGGCGCGATCTGCCGTGGGATGGCGAGGCGGAGGAGCTGGAGTTCGCCACCCCACCGGTGGACAGCTTCGGGGGGAAGTTTGACCTGCTGGTGGAGGGCATTCAGGAGTGGCAGAAGTCCGGCCAGCACCTGCTTGTGTGCTCGGGCGAGCCCGAGAAGGTCACTGACGCGTTGAAGGGCCGCGGGATCACGAGAATCTCCAGCGGCGATGGACAGGTGCAGCTCGAGCCGGGCGCGGTGAAGGTCGCGGAGCTGGAGCTTTCTGCGGGCTTCAAGCTGCCCTCAGCCGATCTCGTCGTGATGACCGGGGCGGAGATCTACGGCTGGCGCAAGGTCCGCCAGCCGAAGGAGACGCGCTATCGCCGGGGCTTCTCGCTGACGTCTCTGCAGGAGCTGACCGAGGGCGACCTCGTGGTGCATATCAACCACGGCATCGGCCGCTACGAGGGGCTCTCGAAGCAGACCATCGGCGACATGGAGCGCGACTACCTGGTCATCGAATACAGCGGCGGCGACAGGATCTACGTGCCCGTGACGCAGCTGGATCGCGTGCAGCGCTACGTGGGCGGTCACGGCGCGAATGCGCCGGTCGATTCGCTCAACGGTAAGCGCTGGGAGAAGGCGAAGAAGCAGGCCCGTAAGTCCACGAGGCTGCTCGCGCGGGAGCTGATGAAGCTCTACCGGGAGCGCGAGCAGGCGAAGGGCTACGCATTCAGTGAGGATTCTCCGTGGATGAAGGAGCTTGAGGCGTCCTTCCGCTACGAGGAGACGCCCGGGCAGTGGCAGGCGGTAAGAGACATCAAGCGCGATATGGAGCAACAGCGGCCTGCGGACCGGCTGGTCTGCGGTGATGTGGGCTTCGGGAAGACGGAGGTCGCGATTCGCGCCGCGTTCAAGGCCGTCCTCGACGGCAAGCAGGTCGCGGTGCTCTGCCCAACAACGGTTCTGGCACATCAGCACTTCAACAGCTTCCGTGAGCGCCTCGGCAAGTATCCGGTGGAGATTCGCATGCTCAGCCGCTTCCGCTCGGCGGCGCAGCAGCGCCAGACCATACAGCAGCTCAAGGCCGGCACGGTGGACATCGTGGTCGGCACGCACAGGCTGCTCGGCTCGGATATTGGCTTCAAGGACCTCGGTCTGCTGATCGTCGATGAGGAGCAGCGGTTCGGGGTGGAGCAGAAGGAGCGGCTTAAGAAGCTGCGCACCGAGGTGGACGCGCTTACGCTAACTGCGACGCCGATCCCGCGCACGCTGAATATGGCGCTCTCGGGGATTCGGGACATATCGGTGATCAACGATCCACCAGCAGGCAGGCTCCCGATCCGCACTTTCGTGCGTGAGCACGACGATGATCTGATCCGCGAGGCGATCCTGCGTGAGGCCGAGCGCAAGGGCCAGGTCTACTTCGTGCACAACCGCGTGCACTCGATCTCGCACGTGGCCGCGAGCCTGCAGCGCCTGGTGCCGGAGGTCAACGTGGCCGTTGCGCACGGGCAGATGGAAGAGGACGAGCTGGAGCAGGTGATGATGGCGTTCTACCGCGAGGAGTTCGACGTCCTCGTGTGCACGACGATCATCGAGAACGGACTGGACGTTCCGAACGCGAACACGATCATCATCGATGACGCCGACAACCTGGGCCTGGCGCAGCTTTACCAGCTTCGCGGCCGGGTCGGGCGATCGAGCCGGCAGGCGTACGCCTACCTGCTCTATAAGTATCCGGATCGGATGACCGAGGAGGCCGAGCAGCGGCTGAAGGCCATCGAGGAGTTCAGCGAGCTGGGCAGCGGATTCAAGGTGGCGCTGCGGGACCTTGAGATCCGCGGCGCAGGTGATATCCTCGGCGCGGAGCAGAGCGGACATATGACGGCCGTGGGCATCGACCTGTATGCTCAGATGCTGGCGGATTCGGTGAGCCTGCTCAAAGGCGAGGCCGTCAGCGACGAGGAGGAGGGGCACCCGTCGCTGGATCTGCCGCTGGAAGCGGTTATCCCGGCCGATTACGTGCCCGGCGAGAAGCAGCGCATATCGATCTATCGGCGACTGTCGTCGCTCTGGGAGGCGGAGGAGATCGACGCGCTGGCGGAGGAGATCGTTGACCGCTACGGCGCGATGCCCGCCCCGGTGGCGAATCTGCTCGAGATAGGCCGCCTGCGCATCGCATGCCGCGAGGTGGGGATCGTCGATGTGCGCGCGCGGACAGGCCGCGTCCGGGCCAGGCTCAGCCGGCAGGTGGCGCTGAGCCGACGGGAACGACTGATGCTGACCGAGCTGTATCGCGAGACGGTGGGAGGCAAGAGGCGACGGAGCGAGAAACCGCTTCTGCAGCGCCCGACCTTCGAGGCCACTGAGATCACGTTCACATATTCCGCGAAGGCTCCGGAGAAGGTGCTGGAGGGGTTGTGGGAGATCATCTCCAGGCTGCGCGATCGCGAGGAGCATAGGGCACGCAGGCGGGACCGCGAGCCCGTGGGTGAAACGGTATGAGCGAGGACGCCGACGAGCGAGACGAGAGCGTTCGACAACACAGCAGCGGAGAAGGCAGGGAGGCGGAGAGCGCGGAGTCGAAGCAGCCGCAGCTTGAGGTGGGGGTCGCCTTCAGGCATAATCCCAAGATCTACAGCTTCGCATCGGTCGGCTATCGCCTGAACATCGGCGACAGGGTCCTGGTGCGGACGGAGAAGGGCGTTGACATCGGCGAGGTGCGGGAGATTAACGGCCGCATCTCCGATGAGCGCGTCCAGGAGCTGATGCCGGTCGTCCGCAAGGCCACGGCTGAAGACCTTGAGCACGTCGAAGAGCAGGAGCGTCGCGAGCAGCAGGCGATGAAGATCTGCGCTGAGAAGATCGAGAAGCATGGCCTGCCGATGAAGCTCATCGACTGTTCGCTGAGCTTCGACAACACGCGGCTGGTGTTCTTCTTCAGCGCCGACGGACGTGTCGATTTCCGCGAGCTGGTCCGGGACCTGGCGCGGACCTTCCGGATGCGGATCGAGCTGCGGCAGATCGGTGTGCGGGATGAGGCGAAGCTGCTCGGCGGTCTCGGACCGTGCGGACGCCGGCTATGCTGCAAGACATTCATGCGCGACTTCGAGCCGGTGGGGATTCGTGTGGCCAAGGACCAGGGGCTGGCGCTCAATCCCAACAAGATCAGCGGGCTGTGCGATCGGCTGATGTGCTGTTTGCTGTTCGAGCACGAGACCTACTGCGAACTGAGAGACCGGTTGCCTGAGAAGGGCGAGATCATCGACACGCCGCACGGTCGAGCGAAGGTACGAGACGTCTCGCTGCTCAAGGAGCAGATCCACGCCGAACTCAAGGACGGGACCGAGATCACCGTATCCGCCTCTGAGATCGGTTGTGACGGCCGTGAACGGACCAGAGAGGGCCATGACGAGCAGACGCCCGGTAAGGACGCGGCTACGCCCGAAGGCGACGACGTCGGCGGCGGACCAGGTGGGGATCGGGGATCCTCGCAGTCCACAGCCGAATCGGACGACCATCGCCGGTCCGGTGGCGACAACGGGAATGAGAGTGGAGGCTCCCCGCGCGGCTCCCGCCGGAGGCGCTCGTCGCGACGGGGCGGCCGATCAAGCAAGAGGAAGCGCCGCGGCGGGGGCGGCAACAGCGGAGGCAAGAACTGAAGATGCCCATCTACGAGTATGAGTGCGGCTCATGCGGCAGGACGTTCGAGCTGCTGGTGAGCCGATCGAAGGCGACGAGCAATCCACCCTGCGAGCATTGCGGCAGCGAGGAGACCGAGCGTATCATGTCCGGTTTCTTCGGCCGCTCCAGCTCAGGCGGCGGTGACACAGCCAGCGTCGGATCCTCGTGCGCCGGGTGCACGGCATCGAGCTGCGCCGGCTGTGTACGTTAGATCAGAGACTACCAGCGGAGAGAAAAACCATGGCAGCCGATTCCGAGCGGAATGGCACATTCTACATCACGACCCCGATCTACTACGTCAATGACAAGCCCCATATCGGGCACACCTACACGACCAGCGCGGCAGATGCCCTGGCGCGTTACCACCGTATGCGCGATGAGGATGTGCTCTTCGTCACCGGAACCGACGAACACGCGCAGAAGGTCGTGCGGGCGGCGTCGGCCTCCGGAATGGAGCCCAAACCATTCGCCGACCGCGTGATGACCTCGTATCTCGAGGCGTGGGATCGGATGAAGATATCATACGATCGCTTCATCCGCACCTCCGAGGACGAGCATAAGGAGGTTGTGAGCCACGTTTTCGCGCGCCTGCTCGAGAGCGGCGATATCTACAAGGACCGCTACGAGGGCTGGTACTGCGTCCCATGTGAGACATACTTCCGGGAGGAGGATCTGCTCGAGGGGCGCTGCTGCCCTGATTGCTCGCGCGAGGTGGAGCGCCTGACGGAGGAGGCCTACTTCTTCCGCGCATCGGCGTACGGCACCGCGGTGCTGCGCGAACTCGAGGCCAATCCGGACCGGATCAAGCCCGACAGCCGGCGCAACGAGGTGCTTTCATTTCTGCGCGGCGGCCTCCAGGACACCTGCGTGTCTCGGGCCAACCAGGGGTGGGGCGTGCCCGTTCCGGGCGATGAAGAGCACGTGGTCTACGTCTGGTTCGACGCGCTGATCAACTACCTCACCGTGGCGGGCTACACCGTCGACGACGAGAAGTTTGCGCGGGTCTGGCCGCCGAACGTGCAGTTGATGGGCAAAGACATCCTCACGCGCTTCCACGGCAGCCTGTGGCTTGCGATGCTCATGGCGCTGGAGATCGAGCTGCCCGAGCTGCTCTTCGCGCACGGCTGGTGGGTCTCCGACGAGGGCGACAAGATCAGCAAATCACGCGGCAATGTCATCGACCCGTGGGCGGAGGCGCAGCTTCTGGTCGAGGAGTCCGGATGCACGACGGACGTGGCCGTGGACGCCGTTCGCTACTATATGTTCCGCGAGGTAACGTTTGGGCTCGATGGTACGTTCTCATCAGAGGGGCTTCTCAGTCGGTTCAATGCTGACCTCGCGAACGATCTGGGCAACCTGCTCAACCGCACGCTTCCACTTGTCGAGCGCTTCCTCGACGGCACGCTCGAACAGCCCGGACCGGGAGCGGGGGAGCTGCAGGCGGAGGTGCTGCAGGCGGTCGCCCGGGCCGAGGAAGGCTACGAGACGCTCGACTTTCGGGGGATGCTCGAGGCGGTCTGGGAGCTCCTTGGCGCGGCGAACAAGTTCGTCGATGAGCGTGCGCCGTGGGATCTGCACAAGCAGGGGAAGAAGGTCGAGCTTGCGGCCGTCCTGTATGATGTGGTGGACACGATCCGGATCGCCGCGCTGATGATCGCGCCGATCATGCCGACGGTGGCCGAGGAGATCTGGCGACAGCTCGGCCTCGAGGAGATGGGCGTGCAGATGAGCTGGTCGGACGCTGCCGTCGGGAAGACGCCCGCGGGCGCGGAGGTCCGGCGCGGCCGACCGATCTTCCCGCGGATCGACCTCGACCGCGTGCGACAACGTATTGCCTCGAAGCAGGCTGAGACTGAGTCCGAGAAGGAAGAGAAGGGCGATGAGATGATCAGCTTCGACGATTTCATGAAGGTGGACCTGCGCATTGCGAAGGTCATCGACGCCGACCCGGTTGAGGGCGCCGACAAACTGCTGAGGCTTATCGTGGACTGCGGCGAGGAGGAGCCGAGGCAGGTCGTTGCCGGGCTGGCTCAGGAGTTCTCGCCCCGGGAGCTGATTGGCGAAAGCGTCGTGCTGGTGGCGAACCTGGAGCCGGCAACCATCCGTGGCGTGGAGTCCCAGGGGATGATACTGGCGGCCGGCGACGACAAACCGCTGGCGCTGATCGTCCCCGACCGCGATGTGCAGCCAGGAGAGCGTGTACGTTAGTGGCGCGAGGACGTAGCTGGGGGCTACGGTGAAACTCAAGAGCAAGCGACAGATCGCAGTTCATGTGCTGGGCATCGCCCTGTCGATGATCGCGATCGCCGTGCTGGTTCGCATCAGCGGCGCGTCGAGTGTTGCGGTGCATCTGTTCTACCTGCCGATCGTCTACGCCGGGTTCATGTTCGGTGACGTGGGTGCGGTTCCGACGGCCCTCGCCGCCGCGTTTCTGTGTGGTCCGTGGATGCCCGCGGAGTATGTCGTTCGCGGACAGGAGATCCACGCCGTCGAGCAGAGCTGGTGGGATATCGGGTTGCGGACAGCCATCTTCTACGTGATGGGGATCTTCGCGTCCCGCGTCTCGTTCGCGATCGAGAAGCGCGCCAACGAGATGCAGACGCTCTCCGAGGTAGTGCGGACGATCTCATCGTCCCTGCGCCTGCGCGAGGTGCTCGACGCTATCAGCCACCAGGCCATCTCGGCGATGGACGCGCGGGCATGCAGTATCCGTCTGCTCGACCCGGAGACCGGTGAGCTGAGGCCGGGCGCCTCCGCGGGTCTGAGCGAGCGGTACTGGTCGAAGGGCCCCGTGACGGTCGAGCGAAGCGGCATCGACCAGCGGGTGCTTGAGGGCGAGACGGTTGCTGTCCTCGACGCGCAGACCGATCCCCGGTGGCAGTATCACGAGGAAGCGCGCGAGGAGGGGCTGACATCGGTCCTGAGCCTCCCGCTGCAGGCCCGCGACAGCGTCCTTGGGGTCATTCGCATCTACGCCCATCGCAAACGTCAGTTCAAGGACGACGAGATCGAGCTTCTCAACGCCTTCGCGCACGGCGCCGCCGTCGCGATCGAGAACGCGGAGCTCTACGAGGAGAGCCGGCGTGGCTACTTCGAGACCATCCGCGCGCTTACCATCGCGATCGAGGCCCGCGATTCGGCAACCTACAGCCACTCCGAGCAGGTGACCGAGCTTGCTGACGAACTGGCGAAGGAGCTCGGCATGAGCGAGCAGGAGCGTGAAACGCTACGCTTCGGCTGCATCATGCACGATATCGGCAAGATCGGCATCGAGGAGCGCATGCTCGACGCGCGCGACACCGACGACGCGGAGCATGTGTTCTACCGCATGCATCCGCTCATCGGGCGCTCGATCCTCAATCCTGTGAGCTTTGCCCAGGAGTTCATGCCCATCGTGGTGCATCACCACGAGCGCTGGGACGGCCGCGGCTTTCCCGAGGGCCTGGAGGGCGAGGAGATTCCGTACATGGCCCGGCTCGTTGCGGTCGTCGACTCCTACGAGCGCGCGGTCAACCCGACCGAGTCCCCGATGCCCGTTAGCCCCGAGGAGGCGCTGCGCAGCATTATCCGGGGCGCAGGGACCGCATATGATCCGGAGATCGTCAATGCCTTCGCGCGCGTGATGCGCCGCCGCATCGAGGCCGGTGAGGCGGGGAGACCCGGTGACGTCGGGTTCGAGGTCGAGGAAGAGCTGGACATCGACGCGTTCATAGAGCGAGCCATCAACGGCATCTCAATAAGCGACATCGAATCCACCGACAGCGGAGCCGAGTCCGAGGAGTGATCTGATGCGCGCCACGGCTGCGCTTGTCGCGTGCTTCGTGATTATCACCGGGGCCGTCACACTTGGAAGCTGCGCGCCGGTCGAGGAGCCGGCGACGGCCGGGGAGTTCGAGCAGTTGGTCGGCACGGAGTGGTACAGCGTTCGCATCTTCGGCCAGCCCAGCGGCTGGGCGCGCATTGAGACACAGCTTGCCGAGGGCGGTGAGAACCCTCGCCTGCGTCTGACGCAGGAAGTGAAGGTCCTCGTGAGCCTCGGCGGCCAGAAGCTCGAGGCGAACACCTCGCAGGTGGGTCTGTTCGACGAGCGACTGCGCCCGGTGAGCATCGAACTGGACAAGAACGAGCTCGGACGCCGCTCGCACCTGTCCGCGACGCTTGCCGATGGCCGTCTGATCGTGCGCACCGGCTCAGATGAGCCCGGCACTCCGGAGCCGGAGGAGCGGACGCTGGATCTGCCGGCCGACTTCGCCTCCGACCTGATCGTTCCCGTGCGACTGCTGCGCGGGGAGCTTGAGGTCGGCGATCAGATCGAGTACTCCGCCTATGATCCGGAGACCGACGTGATGGACACGCGCACGGTGACCGTTGAGGAGCCGGAGGAGATCAACGGGACCGAGGCGCTTGTAATCCGAACACAGAGCCAGAAGCTCGGCATCGAGGTCCTCAGCTGGGTCACCGAGGACGGGACGATGCTGCGCCAGACCGCACCGGGACTGCTGGACCTCACGCTCGAGCGCGTCTCCGAGGAGGAGGCGCTGACAAGCGTTGCGCCCTTCGAGCTGTCGAACACCATCGCGGTGGAGCACAGGCTTCCGAACGTGCGCAGCCTCAGGCAGGTGCGTCTGCGCATCCACCGTGACGTGGGCGACGCCACGGAGCTGATCCCCGGCAGCCACCGACAGAGCGTTGAGGCCGATGGCGAGGACGCGCTTGTGACCGTTGACGCTGAGGAGCCGCCACAGCAGGCTTTATCGCTGCCCATCGAGGACGAGAGCGTCGCGCGGTTCCTCCAGCCCACGCGGCATATCCAGTGCGACGACAGCCGGATCATCGATCTGGCTCAGGAGATCGTCGGCGAGGAGACGGACGCATGGTCGGCCGCGCAGAAGCTCTGCTCATGGGTGTACTCGGAGCTGGGCAAGGTGGAGAGTGAGCCGCGGCCGATCAGCGCGCTTGAGGTGCTCGATCAGATGCGCGGCGACTGCACCGAGCACGCGGTGCTGATGGCGGCCCTGGGACGCGCCGCGGGCATTCCGACGCGCATGGCGACCGGGCTGGCGTATATCGGCGGGCGGTTCGGCTACCACGCGTGGACGGAGGTCTGGATCGGCCGCTGGGTGGAGATGGATCCCTCGTGGGGTGAGATGACGGCCGACGCGGGGCACATGCTCATCTACGCGAGTTCCCTCGACCCCGAATCCTACGCGCGGGCGGCACTGGCGACCGGCCGGACGATCGGCGCTGTGCAGATGCGGCTGATCGGCTATACGACCCCGGACGGCGGCGAGGTGACGTTTGAGGAGAATTGAGATGAGGCGGGCCCTGACGATCCTGCTGCCGGCGCTGCTTACGATAGCGGCCGCCGGCGGCTTCTGCCAGCAGGAGATCGACGAGCCTCAGCCGGACGTCGAGCAGGGGGAGGTCGTGGTCGCGAAGGCCATCTGGCCCGACCACGATCTCGGCGGCGCGGTCTACCGTGTCTTTGCCGATCCGAACATGAGAGAGCTGGTCGATACTTTCCCCGCCGGTGGCTCCGAGGGCACCGGTCTGCTCGTGCTTCGGCCCGGCGAGTATTACGTGATGGCGGTCGTGGACGCGAACGACAACAACCGCCCCGATGCGGGCGACGGGCTGGGCTTCTACGGGGTTGACAGCATCTCCGGCAACCCGCGCCCGACGCCGCTGACGGTCGAGGAGAACAGCGTTGCCACCATCGTCATCCCGATCCTGCTGCAGCTTTCGACCGAGGGGCGCCCTGAACCGTTGCCGTGGGCCATCGCGCAGACGCGCGGGACCCTTGTGGGCAGCGTAACCGAGGCGGGGGACCGGCCGGTGGTGATTGTGGCACTGCCGGTCGCAGAAGACGGCGCCAGCTTCGCCACGCTTGCGAGGCCGGATGGGGCCTTCGCGCTGCGAGCGGCCCCGGGTGCCTACCGACTCATCGCGATCGCTGACAGCAACGGCGACGAGCGCGCATCCGCCGGCGACCTCATCGCGATGCGTGGTTGGGGCGACGAGGAACCGACGACGGTCACGATGGACGCCGAACTCGCGATCGGCGAGCTTGTGCTCTCGGCAGGGGAAGTGCCGGAGGGGCTCCCGCCGATCGTCGCTGGACAGGTCACCGGCGCGGAGCTTCCCGCCGGGGCGGCCGTGAAGGTCTCTTTCTGCGCGGATGCGGCGATGCAGGTGGAGGTGAGCAGCGCACAGGGCAGCAGCGACGGTCGCTTCGCCGCCACGCCCCAGGCGGCCACGTACTACCTGCGTGTGACGGTTGACCGTGAGGACGACGGTCGGCTGGGCTCGGGGGATATGGTGGGCTTCTACGGCGTGGAGGACCTCGGAGCGGAGGATGACGCGCCCGAGCCGCTTCCCATGGCCCCCGACGCGCTGCTGACGGGCGTTGAGATCCCCATCACAGCAACGATCGGCGAGAACGGGCGCCTGAGGCCGTACAGACAGGCGCCTGCCGCAGAACCGAACGCGGAAGCGGACGCAGCGGGAGAGTGACGATGCCGCAGGACCTGAAGTCGATGCGAATTGCCGTGCTGATGGGCGGACAGTCGGGCGAACGCGAGGTCTCTCTCCGCTCGGGGGCCGGTGTACTTGGCGCCCTCAAGCGTCTCGGGTATGACGCGGTGCGGGTCGATCCCCGGCCGGATCTCGTGACACAAATCCGCGAAGTTGGGGCCGATCTGTGTTTCAACGTGCTGCACGGCGGTGCGGGCGAGAACGGGCAGATCCAGGGCGCCCTGGACCTCGCGAGGATCCCCTACACCGGCTGCGGAGTGCTGGCCTGCGCCCTGACAATGGATAAGCTCCAGAGCAAGCGCATCTTCCACGCCGTCGGGGTCCAGACGCCACCATACGTTCACTTCGACAGATCGCGCTCCGCCGGGGAGATCGCCGCCGCCGCCGTCGATCGGCTCGGGCTGCCGGTGGTCGCCAAGCCCCGCGCGGAGGGCTCCAGTCTGGGCGTATCGATCCCGAAGACGATCGAACAGCTCACCGGCGCGGTTGCGCAGCTACAGGACAGCTACGGCGAAGGGCTGATCGATCGCTTCATCCGCGGCGTCGAGGTCACCGTGGGCGTCGTGGGGGTCGGAGAGGACACGCGCGCGCTGCCGGTTCTCGAGCTGGTGCCACATAACGAATTCTACGATTACGAGGCGAAATACACGAAGGGCATGACGGAGCTGATAGCGCCGGCGCGCATCGCCGATGACCTCACCGAGAAGGCGCAACAGCTGGCGCTGCGCGCACACCACGCCCTCGGGTGTGAGGGGGTCTCGAGGGTGGACATGCATATCGACGCCGAGGGCGAGTGCTGGGTGCACGAGATCAACGCGGTCCCGGGCATGACCGAGACCTCGGATCTCCCGCACGCGGCAAAGGCCGAGAACGTCGATTACGACACGCTGGTCGAGCAGATTCTGCAGTCGGCACTGGTCCGTATGTAGATTCAGAGCCGCGAGGCGACGTCAGCAGATACCTGGCATAGCCCCGGCCATCCCCGACAGATTGGCGGAATGAACGTGGACTGGAAACCCTTCTTCATCGCATTTGCCACCGTGTTCGTTGCCGAGCTCGGTGACAAGACACAGCTTGCCGCATGTTTCCTCGCTGCTGATCAGCAGCGCCCGTGGATGGTCTTCGCCGGCGCTGCGCTTGCACTCACAGTTGTCAGCGGGATCGGCGTGATCGTCGGCCACTACATCGGCGCTCAACTGCCTGCGGACACCATACGGTATGTCGCGGCCGCCCTGTTCGTCATCATGGGGATCCTGATGGCACTTAGGGTCATCTAAGCGCGCTACCGCGGCTCAATCCGGACGATGCAACCGAGGTCGTGAGGATCGACGCGTGTGCTGAGCACCGCCCTGCCGTCGCGAATCTCCGGCTCGATCTGTCGCTGCCGCCAGGCGTCGTAGTACCGCGCGCCCGGGCGATGCTCGACCGCGATCACCGCCCCCTCGACGCTCTGATACGTCGCGTTATACAGCGTCCAGAGCGTTCGGCCCTCGCCCGGAAAGCGGTTGGCGAAGACGCCGGGCTGGAGCGTCTCGACGAGCGGCTCAGGGTCGTTGGTGGTGAAGCAGTCCACGTATTCGTGGCAGAGGGCGAAGCACCTGCGCAGATACTCCCGGGCGAATTCGTCGTAGCTCGTGTATGGGTCGCCCTGCAGCCACCAGCCATCGCCGTTGAAGAACGGCCGCTTGACGCGGTTCCAGTTGCCGTCAGCCATCGCGACGTAGAAGTTCAACTCGAAGATCTTGAAGTCCGGCAGCACAAAGCGCAGCAACTCGAGGTGCGATGGCGCAAGCTCGTCGGAGGTGCTGATCGCCGAGTAGCAGAACGCGCCATCCTGATACTGGCAGGTCACCGGGTCGGGCGCCTCCTCGGTGTAGAGCACCCGATCGGCCGGCATCGCCTCCCGCACCCGGCGGGTGAACTCGCGCTCGCCCTGAACCGGCGGCATCGGGACCCGGTGATCGTGCGCCTCGTTGTAGCACAGCTTCCCCGGACTTCCGAAGCCGAACTCGTCGATATACAGCCCCATTGCGCCGGTCTGCCCGGCCACCCGCGGGAAGACGTCCTCCATATACGCCTGCCACGCATCGACCGCCGGACAGACCGACCAGTTGGGATCCTCTTCGGTTGAGAAGTAGCCGTACTCCTCGCCGTTTGCGTTGAGCAGCGTCCACTCCTCGCCGTGAGCCATCCCCACGCGCGAACGCTTGCTGATCAGGTAGCCCTCGAGGTAGAGCCCCACCGGGACCCCGTCAGCCTGCGCCTCAGCGACGACCTCGCGGAAACGCTTCGGGCCCGGGATCTCGTCCCACGGATCGTAATCCCCGACCCGCCCCCAGCGCTCGGTCTCGCTCCAGTCGAAGATGTGCAGGTAGTCGAGCACGCCGAAGGCCTCGCGGTCGCGGCGGATGGTATCGGCGAAGGTGTACTGCATGGTGCCGAAGTCCAGAAGGCCCATCCGCAGGCGATGCTGACGGAAGTTGAAGACCTCGCGGAACCATTGCTTGCGCGGCACGGTCGGCTGGTACCACGAGTGCACCCAGCGCTCGTAGCGGTGCAGGGCCTCGTGCCAGTCGCCGGGGTGCGCGGCCACGACCGCATCGGGCATCGTTACGCGCTCTCCCGGTGGCAGGTGCACGTGGCGATAGACCACGCTCATCTGCGTGCCGTCGGCCGATCGTGAGAGCGTGAAGTACCCGTACCGCCCCTCGAGGTCGAGCGTGCGCAGGTAGAGGCCCCCGCTGCCCTCGGTTGAGTAGAGGTCCATGAACTGCGTCTTGAACTGTCCGCCGTGCGGATAGCTGAGCCTCGCGACGCGGTTCGACAGGGCGGGTCCGCGTTTGGGGAAGAAGTACCAGTCGTTCTCGATCTGCTCGCTGATCTGCAGCGGCCCGATGGCGGGGAAATGCACCGTTGCCTCCATTGGCTTGTCGCCGGTGTTCCGCAGGTCGAGCCCCAGGACCGGCTCACCCCGATCGGTGAATCCCGCGTGCAGGTAGACCGTCAGCGGCAGATCCCGCGCGACGAGCCGGACAGTCGATTCAGGGAACCCGCGCCGTCCGGTCGGTCGGAACTCAGGAAGCTCGAGCTGCAGGTCCGAGAGGGTGAGCTGACGGTCGCCAATCTCCATCCGGAGCACATCTCCCGCGCCAACGGGTCGTCCCGCGATCGTGCTGACGATCTCCTCCAGCCAGACTGAGCCATCCGCCGCGCCCTGCACATTCATCGACGTGAACTCGCCGGCGATGTGCGCGCTGTCGCCCGCGAAGGCAAGCTCCGGCTCCGCCGGCTCAGGCGCCTGCTGTGGCTGCACCACCTGCCACTGCGGGAACACAGCATCGGGCAGGAGCGGCTCGCCGCGGTTGACCGTCACGGCCGCGATCGCGAACTCGGCATTACGCATCTGCTCCCGCAGCGTGATTCCGGCAAGCTCCCTGCCGGGCTCTGCAGGCAGCGCATAGACCCCGAGTTGCTGGCCGACCTGATGCGCACCGTCGGGGAGGTGTCGGGGAAAGACCGTGACCGTCGAGCCGTCCGCATAGCGCACATCGAAAACGATCGCCTCGGGTTCGCGGAGCCATCTCAGAGGCACGGGATCGGAGACCCCCATGGCATACTGGGCGGGCAATCTGGCCATCATGAGCAGCAGGATCTCGCTGGCGCTGCCCGACAGCGGCACCTCAACGGCATCGAATGAGCCAAGCCGGGTCACGAGCACATCCTGGTCCCCCGAGGCGACCGCGAACGGCACACCACTGGCAGTGATTGGCCCGGTCGGCAGCCATTCGCTCAGCCCCCAGAATCCGAGTCGCTGCCGGGCGCTGGCGTTCGCGACGGCTGAGATGTCCACCGTTTCGACGTCGGCGGGATCGATGGCGGTCGCGCGCCACTGCGGTGTGATCTCAGTCAACTCATCCGGG
>JALGTR010000024.1 GCA_029821265.1 Candidatus Zipacnadia bacterium | reverse complement strand
TTTGTCGATGCACTGCCAGAGGATACCCAAATCGAAGAATGCGACCTCCTCGTCAGCGCACACGAGCGCCATGAACGTGTTCTCTTCACCGTACTTCGCCTCGTATCGCTTAAACTGATCGAGGTGTCTTGGATGGAAAGTGAACGGGTAACACTTAGCCTTATTAGGCTTCGTTGCGAACTTCACGTAGACTACGGAGGATGCGTTGACGTGGTACGCGGCCCAAGGGTCCTTGTCACCGCGCTCAATGAGAGAGATACTCTCCGCTCCGCCTTGTCGAACTATTTTTGTGAGCACGACGCCGTGGTACAGTTCGAATTTCTTAATACCCATTCTTTGTTCCCTCCATGGTGTCTGTCCGCCACCTGATGAATTCTAAGACTGATGGCGCGGGCTACGCCCTCATCTCCTCCGCGGTCTCGATGACGAGGTCGGCCATGGTCTCGACCTGATCATCGCGGAGCGGATACAGTGGCAGGTGCGTGAAGCGGTGCCAGAAGAGATCCTCCGCATTCGGGCAGCTTTCTGCGATCGCATCGGTGTCGTAGCCGAGCTGATCGAAGATCGTGAAGTGGTACAGCGGCGCGAAGTGCGGGATGTTCGTGACGCCCTTCTCGGTCAGTCGCGTCTTGAACTCGCGGATGTCGGCACCCAGCTCCTCGGGCTCGACCTGCAGCAGGTAGAGGTGGAAGGTGCTCTCGATCTCGTCGGTGTTGAGCGGCGCAGGGACGAGCCCCGGGACATCCTCGAAGCGTTCGTTGAGGTACTCGGC
Organism: Candidatus Zipacnadia bacterium; assembly: GCA_029821265.1. Taxonomy (GTDB): domain Bacteria; phylum Armatimonadota; class Zipacnadia; order Zipacnadales; family UBA5352; genus JALGTR01. The sequence goes on along the minus strand of JALGTR010000024.1, from coordinate 25,738 downwards.
GCGCTCGCGGCGGACGCGGATGATCTCCTCGAGGCGGTCCATCTGGCCGAGCAGGCAGGCGGCCTGGATCTCGGTGGAAGAGTGGTTTCCGGGCACCTGCGGGTTGCCGGTGACGGTGGGCAGAGCCTTGACGTCGTAGAGCCAGTTTTCGATCTGCTCGCTCATATCGACGCCGCAGAAGCGTGCCTGGTTGAAGTACTCGCCGAACTCAGTGTTGGTGCAGACGATACCGCCCTCGCCAAATGCGGTGATGTTCTTGACCTCGTGGAAGCTGAATGAGCCGAAGTGGCCGATGGTGCCGACCATCCTGCCTTTGTACTTGGCGCCGAAGGCGTGGGCGGCATCCTCGATGACGATGATGTCGTTGTCCTCGGCGATCTCCATGATCGGATCCATGTCCACAGGGTAGCCGCCGATGTGTACCGGCATGATGACCTTCGTGCGGTCGGTGACCTTGCGGGCGACGTCCTCGGGGTCCATGTTGACCGTGCGCGGGTCCACGTCGGCGAAGACGCATTTGGCCCCGACGAGGGGTGGGTAGACACCGGTGGCGATGAAAGTGATGGCGGGAAGGATGACCTCATCGCCCGGGCCGAGGTCGGCGAACTGGTGGCCGATCTGGAAGCCGGCGGTGGCGTTGGTGATGAAGCAGGCGTATTTGCAGCCGAGGAAGTCCGCGACCTGCTCCTCGAGCTGTTTGACGGTGTCGCCGAGACTGAGCTTGGCGGCCGGGCGTCCGCAGGCGCAGAGCCTCTGCAGCGCCTCCTCAACGTCGGCCATGGCGGTGTCGAAGTCCGTCTCGTCCTCACGGGGCATGACGAGCAGCCGTACGAGCCCCATCAGATCCTCATGCCAGATGTGCTCCCCGACGGCGGCCCAGGGAACGGTTGCGTCACCGGTCGCGTAGCGGAAGTCGCTCTTTTTGTCCTGCTCAGGCACGTCGATCCCTCCTGCTGCAGACTGCACGGCGCTGTCATCATGCGGCTGGTGTTGCCGGATCGCCCGTCACGAGCCGAACTGATCGCTGTCCTGATCCTCGACGCTGGCGAGGATTCGCTCGACGATCATGGCGAGCTCGTCAAGTTCGAAAGGCTTTGTCTGATACCACGTAACGCCAAGCTCCCAGCCACGGGCCTTGTCGGCGTCCTCGGCGCGGGCGGTCAGCATCAGTATCGGGATATCAGCTTTCTCGGGGTCCTCACGGAGCTCGCGCATGACGTCCCAGCCGGAGACACGGGGCATGACGACGTCGAGGATGATGAGATCGGGCCGCTCCTCTTCGAGCACCTCGAGGGCCTGCGCACCGTCGTAGGCCGTGAGGACCTCATAGCCCTGCTCCTCGAGGAACAGTTTGGTGTAGAACACGAGGTCTCGTTCGTCGTCAACAAGAAGAATGCGCTTGGCCATACGCTCGTCTCCTCAGGATTGCCGTCCTCGAGTTCCGCGCGGCGGAATGGATATTCGCCGTCGCGCGTCAATCATCCTCGCGCGCCCGTTGCTTGAGTTGCGCGAGGCGTTCAAAGGCGCTTCGTAGTCCATGCGGCCGTGTGATCGTGCTGTGATCTATCGTCGTCATGACGGCAGTCAACGACAGGTTCCCCGCGCCCGGCAGAGCGGTCTGGCGCAGGCGGCGGACGAAAGCCTGCGGGGCCTGCTCGACAATGGCCGCGATCTGTCGTCGCGGACCGGCCACACAGAAGTCATCGCCGCCGATGTGCGAGACGAACAGCTCGGGTCGATCGCTGGCCAGCTCGACGATGGCCTGGGCCAGCGCGCAGATGACGCCGTTGCCCGCGATGTGGCCGCGGGCGTCGTTGTAGGACTTGAAGTCATCGATGTCCAGCAGTCCCAGCGACAGCGGTTCCTCGGCGAGCGAGGCCGTGATATGCTGCCGCAGCAGGCGGCTGCCGGGCAGCCCGGTGAGCGGACTGCGATCGCGCTCCGAACGGGCTCTGCGGGCTACAGCCGCGATCTGCGCGGCAAGCAGGTCGGCATTCGCAGCATCGGCGACCACGAGATCCGCGCCGGCCTGCAGGAGCCCGGCAGATCGATCTGCCGGCACCCCGACGACCACCCAGAGGGGGCGTGGGCGCCAGCCACCCGACGCCATCTGCTGCGCCCACAGGCCCTCAAGCAGCGGGTAGTGAATGATGACGACCTCCGCCGACCCGGGGGCGGCCGCGGAGCGCGCCCCGACAAGGACCCGCCAGCCCAGCGCCTCGAGGGCCCGGGCAAGCGGTTCGAGGGCGGCCTCGATCGCCACAATCAGGGCGCGACCGTGTCTGGAGGAGTCTCCCTCTTCAGAGATCATGCACCACACGTCTTCGGGCGGTCGCCTATTCGTTGACATCGTGACCGCCGCCCGCTACCATCTTTTTCATCAGGAGGCGAGCACACTCCATGGTTACACTCGGCACAGTTTTAACCACTCTCGGCGTCGGCGGGCTGCTGGGCTACGGCGCCGGTATCGCGATAAAGACGGTGACGCGCCTGGTCGGCTGTCTGATCGGCGTAATCTTCATTCTGATGCAGGTTCTGGCCTATTACGGCATCGCGGAATGGCACTGGGATCGCGTGGCGGATGTCGTCACCGGACCGGGGGCCTCGGCGGCTCACTCGGCCGGCTCCGCGCTGTGGAAGATCCTGACCTACAACCTGCCTTTTGGTGGCGGCTTTGCGGCCGGGTTTTACCTCGGCATGCGGCGATAGGACGGCCAGAATGGCGGTAAGGGCCCGGTTCACCGCGGTGAACCGGGCCCTTGAGTGTGTAAGGCTTCAGACTTCGACCTCTGCGCCCTCTTCTGCGGACCTGTAGATGCCGTCGAGGATGCGCTGGGTGATGAGGGCCTGCTCCGGGGGCACAGGGACAGGTCCGCGCCCGGTAACGGCGTCGACGAATCGCCTGATCTCCTCGGCGTGGCCGCCGAGCCCCTTCTTGCCGAAGACCTGCGGGGTGCAGTTGAACATGACGTCATGCTCCTCCTTCACGTAGGTGAAGGGGAACATCTGGACGCCGCCACGGGTGCCGTAGACCGCAACCTGGTTCTGGTTGCCCGGGGCGTTGAGCGCCCAGCTTGCGGCGAGAGAGACGCATGCGCCGTTCTCGAAGCGTACGAAGCCGGCGGCGAGCTCCTCGGGCACGGTGTAGCGCTTTGGATCATGCTGCATCACCGAGGGCTTGTTGGAGATCTCGAGCCACGTGCCGGCGCTGACGGAGACGGGCTCGGGGAAGCCCATCAGGTGCAGCGCCAGGTCGAGGACGTGGACGCCGATGTCGTAGCAGGGCCCGCCGGCGGAGAGTTCCTTGACGATGAACGCGCCCCACGCGGGAACGCCGCGGGCGCGGAGGTACTCGGCCTTGGCCCAGTATGGGTCGCCGATGCCGCCCTCCTCGACGATCTGTTTGGCGGCGATGGCCTCGTCGGAGAAGCGCATGTTCTGGACGACGCACAGCAGCTTCTGCGACTTGTCGCGGGCCGCGATCATCTGCCGGACCTCGTCGGCCGAGGTGGCGACGGGCTTTTCGACGATGACATGGCAGCCGGCCTCGAGGGCGGCGACGGTCGGGGGCATATGATAGGAGTTGGGGGTGCAGACGTCGACGATATCGAGATCCTCTTTGTCGAGCATCTTCTCGTAGTCCGAGTAGATGTGGCCCTTGTCGACGCCCGCGACCTCGGCGCCCTTTGCGGCCGCCTCCTCGCTGACATCGCAGACGGCGGTGATCTCGGTGTTCGGCAGCCCGATCCAACCGGGCATGTGCTGACCTCGGGCGATACCGCCCGTTCCGACGAATCCCACGCGTAGTGTGTCGCGCATCTCGAGCCTCCTCACGTCCTGCGCGCCTGTCTGGCGCGTCGAGACGGTCTTTGGTGACAATCTGGTCCGCCGGTGTATTCCGCGCGCCAGGCAGGGAGACCTGCCCCGGGGCACATTTCGGGGGCGGGCTGAAGGTCCCAGGCTGAACTCGCACGAATCCGTGGCCATCGGGGAATCTTTGTCGTCGAGGGAGACAGATGACTGACCGCGAGCGGATCCTGCGGACGTACGAGGGGCGCGCGGTGGACCGGCCATGCTGGCAGCCGCGCCTTGAGCACTGGTACGCCTACCGCAAGACCACCGGTACGCTTCCGGAGCGCTACCGGGATATGGAGCTGCTGGAGGTCTACGACGATCTCGGCTGTTCAGTGCGCTACGCGGGGCGTCCGCTGCGGCTCGAGGGCGAGAAGACACGGCTTCGCGTCGAGCACTTCGAGGGTGGGCGGCGGACCTTCTACGAGACGCCAATCGGGACGCTGACTGAGGTGGCGCACTTCGGAGAAGAGGGCACGAGCGCTCACATCAGCAGGTTCCCGGTTCAGACGATCGAGGACATGGAGGTGATGGAGTACTTCCTGTCCGATCAGCGGTTCACGTTCGATATGGAGGCGTTCGAGGCGATTGAACGACGCCTCGGTGATCGAGGTGTCTGTCAGTTCTACTTCCGCCGCTCGCCGCTGATGCGGCTGATCATCAACTACGTGGGCTTCGAGGCGACGATCTACCTGCTGACCGATGAGCGTGAGCGGACCGAGCAGTTCATGGCGCATATGGAGCGCTGCGACGACCACCTCTTTGATCTGCTGTGCGACAGCCCGGTGCGGATCTTGAACTTCGGCGACAATATCGACGGCTGGCTGACGCCGCCCCCGCTATTCGAGCGCTACCTGATGCCGGTGTATGAGAAGCGTTGTGAGCAGCTCCACGCGGCGGGGAAGTTCACGCATATTCATATGGACGGGGCGCTGAAGCCACTGCTGCCGTACCTGGCCGAGCTGCCGCATCATGGGATCGAGGCACCCACGCCGCTGCCGCAGGGGGATGTGACGCTCGAGGAGATGCACGACGCGCTGGGGGACAAGATCTGCATCGACGGAATACCGTGCGTGCACTTTCTGCCGGGCTTTCCCGAGAGCGAGCTCATCGAGTGCACAGAGCGGCTCATGGAGCTGTTCGAGGGTCGGCTGATCCTCGGGATCTCAGATGAGATCTCGCCGCCGGGTGATATCGAGCGGGTGCGGCTGGTCAGCGAGCTGGTGGGAGGCGGCGCAGGGTGAGCACGCCCGGAGCGGGCCGAGATGGGGCGTCGCGGCTCGTGGCGTGGCTTTCGCCGTAGGCGGCTTTGTGCTATAATCTTGAGCATCACAGGGCGCCGGCGGCGGGCGGGGACGCGCCGCTGAAGCCGAGCTACGAATGCAGCCATTGAACGCAGAACACTGATCGGAGGCCTCCCTGTGGCTCAGGCAACCGAAGAGAGCATCAAGCTGAGGCGGGAGCTCGCCGCAATCGGGTTGATCACGGCGGCCGTGCTCACCTTTGCCAGCCTCGTGAACGGCACCGGTGAGGCGGCGACGCAGGTGGGCTACCTTGGTGTGGTGATCGCGCGTGCGCTGACGCTGGCCTTCGGTTTCGGGGCCTACGCGGTGCCGGTTCTTCTTCTCGTCATCGGTGTGCTCTTCGCGCTGGAACGCCCCCAGTTTGCCTCCCCCCGAGCGCTCACAGGCGCCGGCGTGCTTCTCGTTGTGCTGCTCACCTTCGCTGCGATGCAGGTTCCGGCAGAGTCGCGCTTTGACGCGGGATGGGTTGCGGGCAACGGCGGCTATGTCGGCGCTGCGCTCGCGCACGCGTTCCTGCGGGTGCTCGGCCATACGGGATCGTACATCGTGCTCGGCGGGATTGCGCTCGCGGCGCTGGTGATGGTCACGCAGACCTCGATCAAGACGGTGCTGCAGGGCGGGGGGCGGATGGTCGGAGGACTTGCGGCGTCGGCGTACGGGGCGGTCTCTGAGGGCGTGGCTGAGGCGACTTCGACGGGGCGGGGCAGGCAATCGAGCGGCAGGTCATCAGGGCGCAAGAGCGGCCAGAGGCCGGATCGTGGCGCACCGGTGATCGAGCTTGAGCTTGAGGGCGAAAAGGGCGAAGCGGGGGGTGAGGGGTCGGCCCGGGGCGGAGGCGAAGCTGCCGGCAGGCCGGCCGCGAAGAGGCGGGAGTCGCAGAAGAAGAGCACACGCGCGTCGAAGTCGGGGGGCTCTGAGAGCGAGCAAACGGTACTGCTGGACGATGACGACCTGTACACGCTTCCGTCGATCGATCTGCTGAGCGAGTTCGAGGACGAGGAGCTGAACCAGGCGGCGGCCGAAGAGGCGACTGAGAACATCATCAAGCTCGAGGACACACTGGAGAGCTTCGGGGTGGAGGCGAAGGTGGTGGCGTACGAGCAGGGGCCGGTCATCACCCGCTACGAGGTGGAGCCGGCGCCGGGCATCCGCGTGGGGAAGATCGTGAATCTCTCCGACGACCTGGCGATGGCGCTGGCGGCGGTGGATGTGCGGGTGGAGGCGCCGATCCCGGGCAAGTCGGCGGTAGGCATCGAGGTGCCGAACCAGAGCCGTGCGACGGTTTCGCTGCGCAAGCTGATTGAGGAGGCGGAGTTCTCGGAGCCGAAGGAGCCGCTGGAGGTTGCGCTGGGGCGGGATATCGCGGGCCATCCGGTGATTGCCAATCTCTCTCGCATGCCGCATCTGCTGGTGGCCGGTGCGACCAACTCCGGCAAGAGCGTGTGCCTGCACAGCATCATCACGTCGATCCTGATGCGGTGCAGGCCGAGCGAGGTGAAGTTCATCCTAATCGACCCCAAGCGCGTTGAGTTGCGGCTGTATGAGGGCATTCCGCATCTGATGTCGCCGGTGGTCTACTCGCCGAAGGAGGCCGCGGACGCGCTGCGCAAGGTCATCCGGGAGATGGACAAGCGCTACGATCAGTTCGCGATGAAGGGCGTCGTGAACATCGACGAGTACAACGAGCTGGCGGCGAAGCCGAAGGAGCACAGGGATCAGGAGTTCGATCCGCTGCCGCGGGTTGTGATCATCATCGATGAGCTGGCGGATCTGATGATGCAGTCGCGGGCGGAGTTCGAGTTCTCGATCTGTCGGCTGGCGCAGCTTGCGCGCGCGACGGGGATTCACCTGGTGCTGGCGACGCAGCGGCCGTCGGTGAACGTGATCACAGGGACGATCAAGGCGAACATCCCCTCGCGCATCGCGCTGGCGGTGACCTCGCAGCACGATTCGCGCACGATTCTGGACGGGCAGGGCGCTGAGCGGCTGATCGGGCGCGGGGACATGCTCTACTCGCCGATCGACGCGAACCAGCCTCGGCGGCTGCAGGGCGCGTTCATTCCGCGCTCGGACCTGCAGCGGCTGGTGGACTACCTGTGTGAGCAGGGGGAGCCGGACTTCGAGATCATCCCTCAGACCCCGGACGACGACGAGGAGGATTTCGCGGCGGAGATCGATGTGAGCGACAAGCTCTACGCGGCCGCGGTGGAGTTCGTGGTTGGCGAGGGGGAGGCGTCGGTCTCCGGTCTGCAGCGACGCTTCAAGATCGGTTACGCCCGCGCCGGGCGGCTGATCGACGCGATGGAGCAGCGGGGCGTGGTCGGTCCGCACGTGGGGCCAAAGCCGCGGGAGGTCTACCTGCATCCGTCGATGATGCAGCAGCATCTCTCAGGCGGGGAGTATACGCCGCCGGACGAGATCCGCGACGAGGAGCCGACGGCGGCTGCTGATGCGGACGATGCCCTTGAGGGCCGGGAGGTCGAGGAGGAGGCCGCAGGGCCGGAGGAGGAAGATGAGGCGGGGGCCGAGCCCGATGGCGGCGCGTCGGAGGAGCCGCGTGACGATGAGCCGGTGGTCGAGAACGCCTGAGCGCATGAGGGCAGGAATCGGCGGCATTCACGCTGAAAACACAGGTGATCGAGACGTCACAATCCCGGCCGGAACAGAGCGCAGATGCAGAAACGGATGAGCCATCCTCCCCGGTGCATCCGTCAAACACCCTGAACGACCTGACGGGACGCGAGTGGATCAAGGCCACGAAGTCGTGGCTGATCTGTGACTCGCGCCGCTACCACCAGAACCGCGACACGGAGCTGCATCCGGCCCGCTATCCCGAGGAGCTGGTTGCGAGTTTCGTGCGCTTCTTCACGTCGGCAGGTGGCTGGGTTCTGGACCCGTTCTGCGGCAGCGGCGCGACGCTGGTGGCGGCATTGGAAGAGGGGCGCAATGCCGCGGGGATCGAGCTGAACCGAAAGTACGCGGAGATGGCGCGACGTCGTGTGGCGGAGCTGGCCGGCGGGGTCGAGACCGCCGCGGAGGTGCTCCACGGCGATGCACGTGACATCCTCTCGGCGGACTTGTGGTGGCACTGCGACGGGCTGCCGAGGGGCGACGACGGGCTGCCGCTGTTCGATTTCATCATGACCTCGCCGCCGTACTGGAACATGCTGCGCAAGAGCCGCGGCGGGGTGAGGTCGACCCACAAGCAGCGCGCGGAGCAGGGCCTGGACACGCACTACGGCGAGGCGGACGGGAACCTGGGGCAGATCGAGGACTACGAGCGCTTTATCGAGGAGCTCGGCGGTGTCTTCGACGCGTGCGCGAGGCTCCTGAGGCCGCGAAAGTACATGGTGATTGTGGCGCAGAACGTGCGTGTGCCCGAGGGCTACGTGAGGCCGCTGGCATGGGACCTGGCCCGTCGGGTGTCGGGCGGTGAGCTGCTGAGCTTTCAGGGCGAGCGGATCTGGTGCCAGAACAGCAAGCGGCTGGGGATCTGGGGCTATCCGACGACGTTTGTTCCGAACTACCACCATCATTACTGCCTCATCTTTCGGCGGGAGGAGCAGGCGGGGGAGAGGAGCTGAAGATGGGGCACACGGTGGCGCTGGTATCGCTGGGATGCGCGAAGAACCTGGTTGATTCCGAGGTGATGCTCGGCCTGCTGGAGGAGGCGGGGCACGAGATCGTCGAGGACGTCGAGGACGCCGAGGTGGTGATCGTCAACACCTGCGCGTTCATCGAGCCGGCGGTGGAGGAGGCCGTGGAGGCGCTGCTGGATCTGGGCGAGGACGCCCGGGAGCGCTGCCTGATCTGCGCCGGCTGCCTGACCTCGCGCTACGGGGAGGAGCTCCTGGCGGAGCTGCCGGAGGTCGATGGTTTCGTCGGGCCGGGCTCCGTCGGGCGCATAGGCGAGGTGATCGAGCGGTGCATGGCCGGGGAGCGGGGGGTGTTTGCCGATGAGCCACCGTGGCTCTACTCGGCGGCCAGTCCGCGCGTTCGGACCGGGCGGCAGTGGCTGGCGTACTCGAAGGTCGCGGACGGCTGCAGTCATCGCTGCTCGTACTGCCTGATCCCGAGCCTGCGCGGGCCGTACCGCAGCCGCGAGCCTGACGACATACGGGCGGAGATCGCCGGGTTCATCGGCGAGGGCGTGCGCGAGATCTGCATGATCGCGCAGGATACGACGGCTTGGGGGCGGGACCTGGACGGCGAGCATGATCTGGCCGGCCTGCTTCGCAGCCTCGATCTCGGTGGCTGGGAAGGCTGGCTGCGCCTGCAGTATCTGCATCCATCCGGCATCAGCGACGAGCTGCTTGCGGTGGTCGCTGAGACCCCGCAGATCGTCCCGTATTTCGACGTGCCCTTGCAGCATGCGCACCCGGAGGTGCTGCGGCTGATGGGTCGTCCGGGGGGTGCGGAGGCCCATCACGAGCTGCTGGGCAGGATTCGCGCGAGGGTGCCGTCAGCGGCGTTGCGGACCACCTTCATCGTCGGGCATCCCGGCGAGACGCGCGGGAGGTTCGAGGCCCTGCTGGATTTCGTGGAGGAGGCGCGGTTTGACCGCCTTTCGGCATTTGTGTACTGGGACGAGGCGGGGACGCGGTCGGCGGGGCTTGAGGATGAGAGGGTCTCGTGGGACGAGGCGCGCGACCGGCTGGACGAGCTGATGGAGCTGCAGGGCGCTGTATCGTGGCAGATCAACCAGCAGTTCGTCGGCAGGACACTGCGCGTGCTCGTCGAAGAGCCCGGTGGGGAGCCCGGGACGGTAAGAGGCCGATCATACCGTGACGCGCCCGACGTTGACGGGACCGTCATCGTGGAGGTCGCGGGAGAGCGTCCGGCATTTGGGAGCTTCGTCGACGCTGAGATCACCGAGGCGATGGAGCATGACCTCGGCGGTGTACTTCGAGAGCGCTGAGTGATCCATGATGTGAGAGGGGCTCAGGCCTATGGAGAATCAAGAGGAACTCGCGCTATCATACATCGGTGACTGTCTGTACGCCGCGCTACTGGGCCAGCCCGGCGCGGCACGGCCGGCGGCGCTCGTGCGCTCACTACCACCAGGGGTGCGTGTGAGCGTGGCCCTCATCCGAGAGGTCCTGGAGCAGGACGAACGTTTCGAGGAGTTCGCAGGACGGTTCGATATCGCAGATCGTGAGAGGCTGCGCAAGCGACCGTTCGGGGGTGCTGTGACGGACATCCTGAAGGCCGCCGGCAGGCCGCTGGCGCGGTCGCTGATGGTCTCAGGGCTGGCGCGGCTGCGCGGCGGTGCGCCTGCCTACTTCGAGGAGCTGCTGGATGATTTCGAGCGCACGCGGGACGAGATCATCTACGTCGATGACCACGTGGCGCCGGCGGATTGGCTGCTGTCGCTCGAGTGGGAGGACGAGGATGCGGTGCTGTTCTACAACTCCCTGCGCGGCGACGAAGAGCTGGCGGAGCTAAGGGCAGAGTGCGAGGAGCGCGATCTGCGCAAGCGCGACCCGGGGCTGACCGCCGCGAACATCCTGGAGACCTTCAAGCGACCACTGGGGCCCCGGCAGCTCGCTTTCCTGGTGTGGGTGCACCATCCGCAGATCTTCGACCCTGAGGAGTTTCTGGCGTCACTGATCGAGCGCGACGACATCGCGCCAATCGGCGGTCGGTGGTTCAGTGAGAGCATGATCGACGAGCTGCACCGAACGTTGCGCGAGCTCTCGGAGGAGGCGTCGGGCGAGGGTGAGGAGATACCTGAGATCGACATCGCGGAGGTTCTCCAGCAGGAGGCGCCATCGACTCCGTACTTGCTTGAAACCGAGGACCGCAGCAACATCCTCGGGGTGCTCGGCGAATCGCAGGTGCCGATCGGGATTGACGAGCTGATCATCGATCTGCTGGAGATAACACCGGATCAGAAGAAGTTCGTCGCCGCGGCGCACGCGGTGCAGTCGCTGCTGATGGCGGAGGAGACGCTTGTGGAGGTCTCGCCGGGGCGATACGTCTCTCGCGAGGCAATTCCGGAGTGGGTGTATGAGCTGCCGGAGGTGCTGGTGCCGTGGGAGTCGGAGTTCGACGAGGACGTGCTGCTGGAGCTTGAGGGACTGCCGGAGGATCTGCGCGAGGAGGTGCTGGATCCGGTCTTCGAGGATGTGGCCTGCGGTGTTGAGATCGAGGCGGACCCGGATCTGGTGGCCGAGGACAGCGCCGACTGCCCCGTGCTGCATCACCACTACATCGCCGGGACGCTTCCGATACGGAAGATCGACCGGCCGGTGTTCAAGGTGCAGTCGGATGTCTCGCTGCTTCTGCTGAGGGCGGAGGATGAGGCGATCCACCCGTGCTGGATCAACCTGCAGCTGGGTGTGCTCTTCGGGCTGTCGCGCTGGTATGAGGAGACGCTGCCGCCGAGCGGAGCGACTTTCACGATCGCGGCGACTGAGGACCCGGACAGCTACGACATCCGCTACGATGGCGACACGGACGAGGAGTTGACGCCAGACGAGGATCGCATGGCGCGGCTGGAGCGCAAGCGCGAGCGTGTGACGACCCGGCCGCTGTCGATCCATGACCTGATGGCGGAGCTTCTGGGGGAGCACGAGGACGGGCTCACATTCAACGCGCTGTGGGCGGAGATGAACGCGGTACGCCGGACATCACGCTGGCAGCTCGCCTCGTTGCTGGCGTACTACCCGTGCTTCCGCCAGGAGGGGAGCATCTGGACGCTGGACACGAGCCTTCTGCGGGAGCCGGGGGAGAAGGAGCTCGAGGAGTTTGTCATCCGCGAGGAGGCCGAGGAGGAGCAGGAGGCCGACGAGGGGTCCGAGGAGGACTGATTGCGCCTTTTGCCGCGCGGCGTGCTTGCGCGCGGCGCCTGATAGCGGTATGATGTACATGCCCTGCCCGCCGCCGGTGGCGGCGGGCAGGGCTGTCGTCCGCCGGGGAGCCTGTGCGCCCGGCGTGGCTCACCAGACGACCGTCCCGATCCCCCCGAAAAGGTGACGAAACCGATGTCAGAGGTACGCACACGATTTGCACCCTCCCCGACCGGCAATCTGCACGTGGGTGGTGCGCATACGGCGTTGTTCGCCTGGCTCTTCGCCCGCCACGAGGGCGGGAAGTTTGTTCTTCGCATCGAGGACACCGACGAGGTCCGCTCGACCGACGAGTCCCTGGCCGCGATCTACGATGGTCTGCGCTGGCTGGGGATCGACTGGGACGAAGGGCCGGACGTCGGCGGGCCCTACGCACCGTATATCCAGTCCGAGCGGCTTGAGATCTACGAGGACTACATCAACCGGCTGATAGAGAGCGGGCGGGCATATCGCTGCTTCTGCACGCCCGAGGAGCTTGAGGAGCGGCGGGAGATTCAGCGGGCACGTGGAATGCCCCCGCGTTACGACCGCGCCTGCGTCGATCTGCCGGAGGACCAGCTTCAGACCTGGCTGGCCGAGGGGAAGCCCTACTGTGTGCGCTTCCGGGTCGAGGACGAGGGCACGACGGTCATCAACGACGTCGTGCGCGGTGAGGTGAGCTTCGACAATGAGGTGCTCGGTGATTTCGTGATCCGCAAGACCTCGGGCTATCCGACCTACCATATGGCCGTGGTGGTTGACGACTACCTGATGAAGATCTCTCACGTTATCCGGGCCGAGGAGCACCTGTCGAACACGCCCTCACACGTGCAATTGATGGAGGCGCTGGGCTTCGATGTCCCGGTTTTCGCGCATCTGCCCCTGATCATGGGCACCGACCGGACGAAGCTGAGCAAGCGGCATGGTGCGGTCAACCTCATGGACTACAAGGAGCAGGGCTTTTTGCCTGAGGCGATGCGCAACTTCCTTGCGCTGATTGGCTGGTCGCCGGGCACTGACGAGGAGATTCTCGACCTGCAGCAGCTGATCGACAGGTTCACACTCGAGGGCGTGAGCAAGTCGCCGGGCATCTTCGACCTGGAGAAGGCCACGTGGCTGAACGGGGAGTATCTCAAGCGGGCGGATGCGGAGTATCTCACCGAGCTGCTGCTGCCAATGCTGCGGGAGCACGATCTGATCGAGGATGATCTGAGCCCGGAGCGCCGGCGGTGGCTGGTGGATGTGGTGGATCTGATGAAGGAGCGCACGCGCCTGCTGAAGGACTTTGTGACCTGGGGGCGCTACTTCTTCACCGAGGACTTTCCGTATGACAATCGGGCGCGGAAGAAGTGGCTCAGTCGCGAGGAGGTGCCGGAGCGGCTCGATATGCTCGCGGAGCGGATTGAGGCGCTTGAGACGTGGGATGTGGACAGCATCGAGCAGGCGATACGTGGCCTGGCGGACGAGCTTGACGTCAGCGCGTCGAAGATCATTCACCCCTGTCGGGCGGCCTGCACCGGCCAGACGATCGGGCCGAGCCTGTTTCACCTGATGGAGCTTCTGCCGCAGGATTCGGTGGTCAGGCGCCTGCGGAGGGCCGCAGAACTGGGGCGCGCCGGCGAGATGGAGCCGGTGGGGTCGGTCGACGAGGGCCCGGACGACTGATCGGGCCGCGGAGCGATGTGATGAACCTGCGGGCGGGCCGGTGACGGCCCGCCCTGCGCGTTCTGAGACGGTCTGAAGACGAGCGCACAAGAATCCGGGGAATATCGTTCCGCTCAGTGAACATTGGGGATGCGGGGTGCGTCATAACAGATGCTACACAGCAACACAGACGCGCCATGCAGTGTTAGGTTTGGTGGGGGATGAGGGAGCTGTCCCCGCCAGCTCCCAAGTCCCCCGCCGTATCATTTGACGGGTCGCTGAGGCGCCAGGTTGACAGTCCTGGAGCGCTGTGCTAATGTCTTCGCAGGATCAGACGCATGCGTGGGAGCAGGAACCGCTGTGATTGCGCCGTGTCGAGCCGTCCGACAGATTGAGGTGACGCGTCCAACGGTCGGCGAACGCCGCCCGCTGGGTATGATGTCGCGCTGAGAGAGGCCCCCGCCCGGCCACGTACGCTGCTTGGCTCCGGGCATCGGGGTCTTTTTGCGTGTACGCAAGATTGCAGGCGCGGGGCAGGAGGCGAGCGACGTGCGGATCTACGGCGATATCACCGAGACGATCGGAGGCACGCCGCTGGTTCGGCTGGGCCGGCTTGACGCTGAGCTGCCGGGGAAGGTCGTGGCGAAGCTCGAGTTCTTCAACCCGGCCGGCTGCGTGAAGGAGCGCATCGCCTACGAGATGATCGTGACCGCCGAGCGGGCGGGGATCATCGAGCCGGGCCGGACCACGATCATCGAGCCCACGAGCGGGAACACGGGCGTCGGGCTGGCGATGGTGGGCGCGGCGCGGGGCTATCGGGTGGTTCTGTGCATGCCTGAGAGCATGAGCGAGGAGCGGCGCAAGCTGCTGGCGGCCTACGGCGCAGATCTTGAGCTGACGCCTGCGTCCGAGGGAATGAGGGGGGCGATTACGCGGGCGGAGGAGCTGGCGGCGGATCTCGATGATGCATGGATCCCGCAGCAGTTCACGAACCCGGCGAATCCCGCCGCGCACGAGCGGACGACGGCGGAGGAGATCTGGGCTGACACCGAGGGCGAGGTAGACGCGATCGTGGCCGCGATCGGAACCGGCGGCACGATCACGGGCATCGCGCGGGCGCTGAAGCCGCGCAAGCCCGAGATCCGCATGATCGGCCTCGAGCCGGCGGAGTCGGCGGTCATCTCTGGCGGAGAGCCTGGGGCACACGGTATTCAGGGGATAGGGGCGGGCTTCATTCCCGACGTTCTGGACGTCGATGTGCTTGATGAGGTCATGCAGGTGACGACTGCTGAGGCGAAGGCGATGGGGCGGCGCCTCGCGCAGGAGGAGGGCATTCTCGCGGGGATATCATCGGGGGCGGCGGTGCACGGCGCGCTCGAGGTGGCCGCGCGGTCGGAGATGGCGGATGCGCTGATCGTGGCGATCGTGCCCGACACCGGCGAGCGCTACCTGTCCACGGACCTATTCGGGGGGCAGCAGTGAGCGGTTGCAGCACTCAGTCCGCAGGAAGGGAGGACCAGCGATGCTCGGACGCATTCAGCCGGAGGCGGAGGTGATGATCCGCATGGCGATGCGGCAGCGCCCGTCGGGGCGCAAGCCAGTGCCGGATGCGGGATATCGTAACGAGAAACCAGCGTCCGCAGCAGCGTCGGTCCGCGCGGGCGCGCTTGCGAGAGAGTGATGATGTTGGGCAAGTCCTACGACGAGATAAACGCGAAGATACGCAGCGGGGAGGTCGTGGTCGTCACCGCCGAAGAGATGGTGGACGTGGTCGGTGAGCTGGGTGTGGCGAAGGCGGCCGAGAAGGTCGACGTTGTGACGACCGGGACCTTTGGTCCGATGTGCTCATCGGGCGCGTTTCTGAACTTCGGGCATTCGACTCCACGCATGAAGGTCACCCAGGCGTGGCTGAACGAGGTTCCGGCGTATGCGGGGCTGGCGGCGGTGGACCTCTACATCGGCGCGACGGAGGTCTCGGCCGGTGATCCGCTGAACCGCAGCCACCCGGGGCGGTTCAACTACGGGGGCGCGCATGTGATTCAAGACCTTGTGGCGGGCAAGGACGTCCGCCTGCGCGGAATCGCGTACGGTACGGACTGCTACCCGCGGCGGGAGATCGACACCTGGATCAACATCAAGGACCTCAACGAAGCGTACATGTGCAACCCGCGCAACGCCTATCAGAACTACAACGTGGCGGTCAACAAGTTCGCCGATCGCGATATCTACACGTACATGGGCGTGGTGAAGAAGGACCTCGGCAGCGCGAACTACTGCTCAGCGGGGCAGCTGAGCCCGCTGCTGAACGATCCGCACTACCGCGCGATCGGGATCGGGACACGGATCTTCATCGGCGGGGCCCAGGGCTACGTCTTCTGGCAGGGGACGCAGCACGACCCGACCACGCCGCGCAACGAAAGGGGCGTGCCCACCGGCGGCGCCGGAACACTCTCGACGGTGGGCGACCTCAAGCAGATGGATCCGCGCTGGGTGGTCGGCGTGAGCATGCTTGGCTACGGTGTGTCGCTGGCCCTTGGGATAGGCACGGCCATTCCGATCCTCGACGAGGAGATGGCCTGGTACACGTCGGTCAGTGATGCGGATATCGTGGCGCCGATCGTGGACTACAGCCGCAACTACGGCCTGAACGAGGGTGAGCCGCTGGGGCATGTTTCCTACGCGGAGCTGAAGAGCGGGGAGATCGAGCTCGAGGGACGGAAGGTCCCCACCACACCGCTGTCGAGCTACGTGCGAGCGCGGGAGATTGCCGAAACGCTCAAGTCGTGGATCGAAGCGGGGGAGTTTGAGCTCAGCGAGCCGGTGCAGCCGTTGCCGTCAGCGGAGGAGAGCCCCGGATTCAAGATGCTCAACTATCGGCCGGTCGAAGAGGAAGGCGGTGAGTGAGGGATGGCCGAGCGGAGGATCGTGCTACATTTCCCGAAGGAGCTGCTTGACCAGCCTGTGATCTCGACGACGGTCAGCCGCTACGACGTGGGCTTCAACATCCTGCGGGCGAACATCACCCAGGATCAGGAAGGGCTGATGGTGCTGGGGTTGCAGGGCGAGCTTGGGGAGATCGAGAGCGCCATCGAGTTCATGCGCGACCAGGGCGTACGCGTGCAGCCGCTTGATCAGGATGTTGTGCGCGATGACGAGGTGTGCACGGACTGTGGGGCCTGTATCGTGGTCTGCCCTACGGGGGCGCTGTCGATGGACCTGGAGAGCCGCGAGGTGAACTTCGACGCGGAGAAATGCGTGGCGTGCGGGATCTGCGTACCGGTCTGTCCGCCGCGGGCGATGTCGATTCACTTCTGACAAATCCCGGAAGCGTGGGGGCGTACACAAAAGAGCCCGCGGCATCTGCCGCGGGCTCTTTCGGTTGGCTTTACAGTTGGGTCAGACCTCCCAGACCGGCTCGCCCTCGTCACCGCCGCCCGGGCCGCCCTCTTCCAGGCTCTGGAAGATGCGCTCGACGAACGTCAGCAGCTCGCGGGGGTTGAACGGCTTTGTGAGGTACGAGCTGACACCCGAGGACCAGCCGCGGAAGATGTCCGCGTCCTGGGCCTTTGCGGTGAGCATGATCACCGGGATGTCCTGGGTCTGAGGATCGGCCTGGAGACGCTTGAGCGCCTCGAAACCGTCCATTCGGGGCATCATAACGTCCAGGACGATCATGTCGGGCTTCTCTTCTTTGACCTTCTCCAGCGCCTCGACGCCGTCGTAGGCCGTTACGACGTCATAGCCCGCTCGGGAGAGGTTCACCTCAACCAGGCGGACGATGTGCCGCTCATCGTCAACAACGAGGATCTTCTTGGCCATCTACAGCCGCTCCCTCCTGGGCCCCGGCGAGTTCGCTGCCGGTCTGATGTGACAACACACCGGGGCTTCGGGGACATCCGGTGTGCACGGATTATAGCAGAGGCCCATCGCTATGTCAAACTTACGATTTGCGCGTCCATGGTACGTTCTCACCGCAAGGCGGGCGCCCCGTGGCTTCTGCCCGCCCGCCACGGCTCCATTCTACACCATGTCCTGCGAATCCTCCACGAGCTGTGCAGCGACGTCGAAGCTGGGCTCGACCTGTCGGTACAGATCCTGGTAGAGTGCGTGGTAGCGGCTGTACAGCTCATGGGCCCGGGCATTGACCTCGGGCGTATCGACGGTCCGGATCGTGGCCTCACAGGCGCCGGGCACGGAGTCGTAGATGCCTGCGCCGACGGCCGCCAGCAGGGCCGCTCCGTAGGCGGGCCCCTCGTCCACGTTGATGACGCTGTGGGGGTAGCCGGTGACGTCGGTCTGGATCTGCCGCCACAGCGCGCTGCGCGCGCCGCCGCCCGAAGCCCGGACCTGCGCGATCTCCACGCCCATCGCTTCGATGATGTCGAGGGAGTCCTTCAGCCCGTAGGCGACGCCCTCGAGTATCGCGCGGATCATGTGGGGCTTGCCGTGGCGGAGGCTGAGGCCGAAGAACATTCCGCGGGCGTTCGGGTTCGGGTACGGGGTGCGCTCGCCGGTGAGGTAAGGAAGGAAGACGAGGCCCTCGCTGCCGACCGGCGCCTGCGCGGCCTCGGCGGTCATCAGTTCGTAGGCGTCAGCGCCCATGTTGCCGGCAATCTCCAGCTCCGCGGCGCAGAGGGTGTCTCGCAGCCAGCGCAGTGAGCCGCCAGCGGAGAGCATCACGCCCATAACGTGCCACTTGCCCGGGACCGCGTGGCAGAAGGTGTGCGTGCGCAGCTTCTCATCAACGCGGGGCCGGTCAAGGTGTGCGAAGACGACGCCGGATGTGCCCGTGGTGACCGAGACGACTCCGGCCCGGACGATACCGTTCCCGACGGCACCCGCCGCCTGGTCCCCGCCGCCGCCGACCACCGGGGTGCCCTCGGCGAGACCGGTAAGGGCCGCGGCGTCGGCGGTTATCGAGCCGCTGACCTCCTGGGATTCGACGACCTCCGGCATCCAGTCGATCGGAAGCTCCAGCCGGTCGAGGATCAGCTCGGACCACCGGCGCTCGGGGACGTTCAGCAGCGATGTGCCGGAGGCGTCGGAGACCTCGGTGGCGTACTCGCCGGTGAGCCTCAGGCGCACGTAGTCCTTTGGCAGCAGGACCCTGCGCACGCGGGAGAACGCGTCGGGCTCCTCATCGCGCAGCCAGATGATCTTGGGCGCGGTGAAACCGGTGAGCACCGGGTTGAGCGTCTCGGCGATGATGTCGTCCTCGCCGACGGCCTCGGTGATCTCCTCGCACTGGCGGGCGGTGCGCTGGTCGCACCAGAGGATCGCTGGTCGGATGACCTCGTCGTCCGAGTCGAGGAAGACGGAGCCGTGCATCTGGCCCGAGAGGCCGACGCCGGCGATCTCCTCGCCACCGATGCCGGCGCTCTTGAGCGCGGCCCGTACGCTGGCGATGGTGGCGTTCCACCAGTCATGGGGGTCCTGCTCGGCCCAGTTGGGACGCGGGGTGTACAGGGGATACTCGGTCGCGTGGCTTCCGACGACGTCTCCGCCGTCAGTGATGACCAGTGCGCGAGTGCTGGTGGTCCCCACATCGATGCCCAGGAGATATGGCATGGCCGGCCTCCTCTGCAGCTGCGGTGGTCAGGCCTTCTCGATCCTCACGGGCGAACCGGAGGAGACGCTCTTGAGCGGCTCGAGATCACCCTCCATCTCTCCGATGACCATTACGGGACTGGCGGCGCGGATCTCGTCGGCGGTGCTCATCGGCGTCATGCCGAAGAACATGCAGAATGCCGAGCCGGGCGGCCAGTACGCAAGGTCGCCGAGTTCAACTACCTGGCTCATGTCGTCGCACGCCGGGCAGTCGACGTCGATGCTGAAATAGATCTCCTCGCCCCAGGTGCCGGCGGATGCCTCGATGGGCAGGGCGTCGGCCACCATCTGAGCGCACTCGGTGTCGTTGAGCTGTGCGGAGATCGTCACATCTCCGACTGTGATCCTGATTGGCGTGGGCATTGTCATCTCCTCCTCTGTTGCCTCCACAGGGTCTGTCTGCGCTGGGATTACGCGAAGATGCGCAGGAAGTTCAGGCCCTTCTCGAAGCCCTCTTCGCGTCCCAGTGCGCGGTCCTCATGTTCGATGCTGAGCACTCCGTTGATGCCGTTGTCGCGCAGGCGGGCGATGTACACACCCCAGTCGATCTCGCCGTAGCCGGGGATGCAGTAGCGCCACCATGAGCGCTCATCGCGATTGCCGTACCAGCGCAGCTTGTGCTCGAGCACCTCGGTGTCCTTGGCGTGGGTGTGGAAGATACGGTCGGCGAAGACCTCGACGGCGTGCAGGTAGTCGATCTGCTGGTGGAACAGGTGCGAGGGGTCGAAGTTCAGGCCGAAGTTCTCATCCGGCACAGCCTCGAAGATCTGCTCCCAGTGGCCGAGGTGCATGATGTTGGTCGCGAACCAGTTCTCCATCGCGAGCTTCACGCCGGCGTCTGCGGCTTCAGGGCAGAACTCACGGTAGAAGGGTGCCGAGATCTCGTCAATGCACTCCTCGCGGCTCATGCCCGCGGGCGGGCGGCCCGCCAGACAGCCGACGACCTCGATGTCGTTTGCGGCGGCCATCTGGACGGCCCTGCGCAGGAAATCACGGTTGTTGGCGCGGGCCTGCTCGTCTCCGTCACTGATGTCCACGTAGCAGGCCAGCATGCTGATCCCGAGGCCGGCGTCGCGGACGGATGCGATGATGTCTGCGGCCTCGGCGTCGTCCATCTCCACGCTCAGGTGCGAGGAGCCGGGGCGCACGTCGATCTCGAGGCAGTCGAAGCCGACTCCGGCGGCGAAGTCGATGATTGTGTCCATAGTCTCGTTGCGGCACGGCGCGGTGAGCATTCCGACCTGCATGTTAGTCATCTCCTGTTATTCTCGGCCTCAGTGTGCTTCGCGCCCTGCGAGGAAGCAGCGAACTATCTGCTGGGCCGTGAAGGCGATCATCTGCCTGGCCCGATCGGGCTTCATCGCCTCAGTCAGGGCCATCGGTTCGTTGAGGATGGAGGCGAGCGCGGCGAACCCGCGCTCGTGCAGGCTGACGGCGTTGAGCGCGACGCCGCCGCCGATTGCGATGACGGGTACGCCCTGGCGGCGGGCGACAGCGGTCACGCCGGCCGGGGTTTTGCCGAATGCCGTCTGGCTGTCGATCGCGCCCTCGCCGGTGATGCACAGATCGGCGCCGCGCATCTGTCCGGGCAAGTCCACGGCATCGATGACGATCTCGACGCCCGGCTCAAGGCTGGCGCCGCAGAATGCGACGAGGCCTGCTCCGAGGCCTCCGGCCGCGCCAGCGCCGGGGATATCGCGCACATCAAGGCCGAGGTCGCGCTGCACGATATCGGCGAAGCGCCGCAGGTGTCGGTCGAGTACCTTCACGTCTTCGGGCGAGGCGCCCTTCTGGGGACCGTAGACGTGGGCGGCGCCGCGCTCGCCGTAGAGGGGGTTGTCGACGTCGCAGGCGACGCGGATCTCGGTGTCGGGCAGGCGCGGATCGGCGCCGGACATATCGATTGTGGCCAGACGCCCGAGGCCGGCCCCGGTGGGCTCGATCTCCTCGCCATGGTCGTCGAGCAGCCTCACGCCGAGCGCCTGGGCCACACCGGCGCCGGCGTCGGTCGTGGCACTGCCGCCGATGCCGACGATAAGTTTGCGGCGGCCCTTGTCGAGCGCCGCCCGGATCAGCTCGCCGGTCCCGTATGTGGTGGTGTGCAGGGGATTGCGACTGTGCTCGGGCACCAGCGGCAGGCCCGATGCGGCGGCCATCTCGATGACGGCGGTCTCGCCGTCGCCGAGCAGGCCGTATGTGGCGTCCACGGGCTCACCGAGCGGGCCTGTCACGCGTTCGGTGACGAACTGCCCGTCGGTGGCGTCCACGAGCGACTGCACGGTGCCCTCGCCGCCGTCGGCCATCGGCACCTCGACGATCTCGTAGTCGTCGCTGATTGCGGATATTCCGTCGGCGGCTGCGTCACAGACCTCAAGAGCCGAGAGGCAGCCCTTGAACGAGTCCGGCGCGATCACGATCTTCACGCTGCGTACACTCCTGTCCGGGCTGCGGCAGCCGCCGTGTGGCGGCTGCCGCAGAAAGGCTTGACCGCATGCGCCGGGCTCAGAGCAGCGACCATGCCCGCTGGAAGACACGCTTGGTGCCTGCGACCAGCAGGTCGGAGTCCTCGTCACCGATCGGCGCGACCTCGAAGGTCACGATCGGCTTTTCGGTGGGGAGGTCCTTGTCGAAATACCCAACGTAGATGAGGGTCTCGAGGAATCGGGCGAGATCATCGACGTCGTTCTCGCTGCCGGGATAGCCGAAGCCGGGGTGCTTGTCACCGTAGGCCTCGTGCGATTCGTCCCCCATCAGCGCGTTGCCGACGTGGACGTGGATCAGGTGGTCGACGGTGGGTGCGAGGAACTCCTGCGCGTCCTCGCGCAAGAGCGGCATGTGCGAGAGGTCCTGGGTGAGTCCGAAGTTGTCCACCTGCTCCTTGACGCGGTCAGCAAGTTCGACGGCGCGCGGGGTCGGTCCGATCAGCGAACACTTGTCGATAGTATCGTCAAACTGCTCGAGTGAGAGCCAAACGGGCTCGCCGTCGCCGGCCTTGCTCTGCGAGTACTCGCACAGCTCGACGCAGGAATCGACGAGGGCAGCCATTGCGCTGTCGCGATCGTCCGGATTGTCGGGGCCGGAGAGGAACGCGCAGATGCGCGCGTCGAACTCGTAGGCCTGGTCGATGGCGTTCTTGACGGCATCCACGGCCTTCTGGCGCTCGGCATCATCGAGGGAGTTGAGATTGAGCTTGTTGATCAGAAGTGGCGGCTGAGCGCCGACGCCGATCTTAATGTGGCTGGTCATCGCCATGCTCTTGAGGCCGTCGATGACCTCCTGGTGCTGGCTGGGACGCACCTCAATGACCTGGAAGAAATCGTCCTGCGCGATCCGGCGCGCGGTGTCAAGAATCATCTCCGGGTCCTCGTCCCGGATGACCGGATAGGCCATGAAGTGCACAATTCCGAGGTCCATCATGTCACGCCAGTGTCTCTCGCTGTACATGCTTGGGTCTCCTTCCAACTACCTGAGCCGCCGATAGCGGCCTTTACTTGTGTAATGACCGGCCGCCGCGGCGATGAGGCCTGGGGCCGCGGTTGCCGTTGGTGTCCAACGTATGTACTTCCCGTCCGCGCCGCCGATTCCTTCAGTCGATCCGAATCGGGTGGGGTGGGGCGAAGCTGGAGGCAGGTTATGAGGCGATTGCGGGGAATAGCACGATGGCCTGCGCATCGTGGCGGGCGACGACGCTCCGCGCGTGATGATCCGCCGTGGGAGGCGAGGGATCTTGAGGCGAATCGGATTGCTAACAGGGCTGGCTTTGATGCTGTATGGCGGCGCCTTCGCGCAGGAGTCGGCGGAGCAGCCTCAGCCGCAGGAGCGAACGCTCGCGACGGTCAACGGAGAGGCCATCACGGACGAGGCGCTGTGGTGGTACATGGAGCAGACCGTTGGAGGGCGCCTGCTCGATGAGATGATTCTGCGCACGCTCCTGACCGAGGAGGCGGAGAAGCAGGGGGTGAAGGTCGGGACGCCGGAGGTCGATGAGGCCATCGCTGCCATGAAGGCGGACTACGTCTCAGAGGAGGCCTTCGAGCGCTGGCTGCACGAGAGCGGGCAGACGATGAAGGGTCTGCGGCTGCAGGTGCAGCAGGAGCTTCTGGTTCAGAAGCTGCTCGAAAAGCGTGTGGGGCTGACGGAGGAGGGCATTCGGGAGTACTACGAGGCGCACCCCGAGGAGTTCACCCAGCCGCCGCGCGTGTGGCTGTATGACATCGTCACGCTGACGCTGGACGAGGCGTTCGAGGCCCGTGAGCGGCTCGCCACGGGCGAGGAGTTCCCGGTGGTCGCGCGCGAGATGTCGCACGATCCCACCGCCGAGGAGGGCGGAGACAGGGGCTGGATCGTGCCCGACGACGTGCTGTGCGAGAACGTTGCGGAGGTGGTCTTCGGGCTGGCGCAGGGCGAGATCGCCGGTCCGGTGGACTGCGAGGATCACTATCATGTCTTCTGGGCGCGCGCCGTCGAGCCCGGCCGACTGCCGCCGCTCGAGGAGTGCCGCACGCAGGTCATCGAGCGCATTCGCGAGATCCGCGGCATCTCGGAGGAGCTATATCTGACGCTGCTGCGACGTCGCGCGGAGATCAACGTGACGTGGGAGCCGCACGCGTATCTGAACGAGCTGTACGCCGATCTGCGTGCGATCAAGCTGGTCGTCGATGACGTGCGGGTCGGGCTGACGGTCGATCCTGTGCTGCTTGCCTCGGGCAACCTGATCGTGCCGGGCGAGGCCCTGCTGATCGCGATGGGGGCCGATACGCAGTGGGATGCCGAGGCGGGAGTGCTTGAGGCCACGCGCGACGGGGTGCGGCTGCGGATGGTGCGCGGGGTGCCGGTCATGGCGGTCGGCGATCGCGAGGTGGAGATGAAGGAGGCGCCGCAGATGCGCGACGGGGTGCTGATGATCTCGCCGCGCGCAGTGGTCGAGGCGCTGGACGGCACGCTGCGATGGAGCCGGGAAGAGAACACGCTCTACGTCGAGACGAGCCCGGACGAGACCGCGGATCAGGCGGAATGAAATTGGCGTGACGGGCGGGGGCGGCGGCTTCTGACCGCCCCCGAGGCTTTCATTGGACACCGAGACGGCGAGGTATGCACGTGCCCCGGAGCACCGAACGCGAGCAGGTCCCCGTGCTGCGTATCCTCCACGAGCGGCCCGAGGAGTGCGCGTATCTGACGCTCACGCGCCCCCAGGCAATCGCGGGGATGGCGCTGCTGCTCGTGCTTGTTGCGCTGCTGCTGTGGCGGCCGATGCCGGGTTTGATCGCGATCAATGGCGTCCTCATCGCGTTCTACGTGGTGCACTCGGCGTACAAGTTCTACCTCGTCTGGGCGTCGCTGGAGCGGCCGGTGCTGCTCACGGCGACCGAGGACGAGATGCGAACGGTGGACGAGGGCTCGCTGCCCACCTACACCGTGCTGATTCCCCTCTACCGGGAGGCGGCGGTGCTGGAGCGGCTCGTCGAGGGCCTCATGCGGCTTGACTACCCGGCGGAGAAGCTTGATGTGATGCTGCTGCTGGAGGAGGATGACGACGAGACGGTCCGGGCGGCGCAGGCGATGGACCTGCCCGAGCACATCCGGCCGGTCGTGGTGCCTGACAGCGAGCCGAAGACGAAGCCGAAGGCATGCAACTACGGGCTGTTCACGTGCGATAGCGAGCTGCTGGTGATCTTCGACGCGGAGGATCGACCTGAGCCCGATCAGCTCAAGAAGGCCGCCATCGCGTTTGCGAAGGTCCCTGACAACGTGGTCTGTCTGCAGGCGCGGCTGAACTACTACAATCAGCGCCAGAATCTGCTGACGCGGTGGTTCACAGCGGAGTACTCGGTGTGGTTCGACCTCTTTCTGCCGGGCCTGACGGCCTCCGGCGCGCCGATTCCGCTTGGCGGCACAAGCAATCACTTCCGCGTGCAGCCGCTGAAGGACCTCGGCGGCTGGGACCCGTTCAACGTGACCGAGGACTGCGATCTCGGGGTGCGCCTGCACAAGCACGGCTGGCGCACGGCGATGCTGGCCTCCACGACGTGGGAGGAGGCCAACGGGCATTTCTGGTCATGGTTCCGCCAGCGCTCGCGGTGGGTGAAGGGCTACCTGCAGACGTGGCTGGTGCACATGCGCCGACCGCTGAAGCTGGTGGGTGAGCTGGGGCTTCACGGCTGGTTCTCGTTTCAGATGGTCATCGGCGGCTCGCTGCTGTGCTTTCTGATCAACCCGATCTACTGGCTGATGACGGTTGTGTGGCTGATCACGCACTCGACGACGATTGCGGCGCTATTCCCGCCGGGGATCTACCTGCTGGGCAGCTTCTGTCTGTTCGGCGCCAACTTCGTGTTCGTGTATATGGCCGTTGCGGGCTGTATGGCGCGGGGCTACTACGACCTGGTGAAGTATGCGCTGTTGACGCCGCTGTACTGGCTGATGATGAGCGTCGGGGCGTATAAGGCCTACGGGCAGATCCTCGTGCGTCCGCACTACTGGGAGAAGACCGATCACGGGATC
>JALGTR010000220.1 GCA_029821265.1 Candidatus Zipacnadia bacterium | reverse complement strand
CGAGTGGTATCGCGACAACCTTGCAGAGATCGAGAGCTGACTGGGGCAAAGGTGCTCTGTGACGGATCGGCGCGTGGTGCAGCCTACCCTGCCAAATGCGCAGCTTACCGCGCCATCGCGTGGTAGGTGACGCCGGCGTCGTACAGTTCGCGTCGGCCCGCAGAGGGCCCGTTCAGAACAATCGAATCCTGTTATGTGTGTGATAGCGCCTCAATGAGCTGCCCGACCGACGAGAATGGAGCCCAGCCGTTACGCCGAAGCCTATGAAACTGAGCGTTGTGATGCCGGTCTATAACGAACGGGAGACGATTCTGGAGATCCTCGACCGGGTGCGCGCGGTGGACGTGGAGAAGGAGATCATCATCGTCGACAACTGCTCGACCGATGGCACGCGGGAGATCGTGCAGGAGATCAGCTTTCCCGAGGTGCGAAAGATCTTCCAGGATCGAAACCGGATGAAGGGCAATTCCGTCAAAAAGGGCATAGCCGCGGCTGAGGGCGAGTACACCATCATCCAGGACGCAGATCTGGAGTACGATCCGCGCGACTATCTTCCGCTTCTTGAGGTCGTGGAGCGCGACGACGTGCTGGCGGTGCTCGGATCGCGCGTACTGGGGGCTGCGCAGCGTGGCGAGGTGTTACCGCCCGACGCGTTTGCGGTGGGGCGCGACTTCCTCAACGACTGGTTCAACATGCTCTTTAGCACACAGTTGACGGATATCGCGACCTGCTACAAGCTTGCGCCGACCGAGCTGCTGCAGAGCCTTGAGCTTGTGAGCGACGGGTTTGATCTCGACTTCGAGCTGCCCGCGCGGTTCGTGATCGAGGCCAGAAGCCGTGGCATGCAGGTCGTGGAGCTGCCGATCCGCTACTATCCGCGCAACCTCGAAGAGGGCAAGAAGATACGCTGGACGGACGGCATCGCGTCGCTGGCGGCGATAACCCGATTCCGCTTCGCCCGGCCGAGCGGGTGAGCAGATGAGATCACGCCCCGATCTGATCCTCCTGCTGATCGCGGCGGTGGGGCTCACAGGTGTTGGGATATTCGTCGCCCTGCGGGGCATGCCCGGTGAGCCCGTCGCGCAGCCCGAATCGGCATCCGACACCGGCGAGGGGCGTCCCGATGAGCAGGGCGAAGGGCACGGTGAGCCCATCGCGCCTGAGGCCACCTTCTCGGACGCGAAGCTGACATTTCGCGAGGACGGCGAGATCGTCTGGCGCGCCAGCTTCGGCGGGGAGGTCGAGGTTGAGCCCGAGGGTATCGCACGCGCGGAGGACGTTCACTGGGTGTTCGAGGGCCAGGGCTTCGATGACCTCGAGCTGCGCGCGCCGGTGATGTTCGCCGGGTGGGAGGAGCGCGTGCTGCGCTTTGACGAGGGCGTCGAGATCACCGCGGAGGGCGGGGGGCTGTCATTCCGGGCCGACGAGGTGGTTTACCAGTTTGATACCCACAAGCTCATAGGGACCGGACAGGTGCGTATGCGGCGGGGCGCATTCGTGCTCACCGGGTCGAAGCTTGTGATCGATAACAACACGCAGAAGATCCGCGTCAGTGACGCGACGCTGCGCAGGGAGAAGTGAGGCGTGCGCGAGGAGACAGCGCTATGAG
The DNA here is from genome assembly GCA_029821265.1 of Candidatus Zipacnadia bacterium. Lineage (GTDB taxonomy): Bacteria > Armatimonadota > Zipacnadia > Zipacnadales > UBA5352 > JALGTR01. The sequence goes on along the minus strand of JALGTR010000220.1, from coordinate 4,877 downwards.
ACGAGTGGCGACGGCCGTCATGGCCGTGGCGGTGATCGCCGGAGCGCTCTCGGTGGCGGCCGGCCAGCAGGTCCGGCGCACCGAGACCGGGACCGTGACCGCCGACCTGATCGAGTACGACTTCGGCACGAACGACTTCACAGCCACGGGCAACGCCCACGTGACGATACTCGGGCGCCACAACGCCCAGATTCGCGCGCCGAAGCTGACCATGGACCTGAGCGATCAGCTCGACCGTATCCTGCGGCTGGAGGCCGCCGGCCCGGTTCGCTTCGAGGTGGTGACCGCGCCGGACGATGAGGGCCTGCGGAGGCAGATCGAGGCCTCGGCGACGCAGAGCGCAGTGTACGTGGATGAGACACAGACCGTGACGCTCACCGGAGACGCGGTGGCGGATGTCAGGACGCTGCCGGAGGGCGAGGTCGAGGCGGCGCGCTTCGAGGGTCAGTCCATCGTGGTCAACCTGGCAAAGAGCACCCTGTCGGTGCGGCAGGCGAAGATCGAGGTCACCAGCGAGGTCGAGGAAGAGTAGGATGGCGCTTGTCGCTTAGGGCCTCGTCAAAACCTACGGAGGGCGCCGCGTGGTCGACGGCGTCGATCTGCACGTCGAGCGCGGGGAGATCGTCGGTCTCCTCGGCCCCAACGGTGCGGGTAAGACTACCAGCTTCTACATGATCCTCGGGCTGGTGCGCTCAGACGCCGGAACGGTTATGCTCGACGAGGAGAACCTCGCGTCGTATCCGATGCATGAGCGCTGTCGGCGCGGCCTCGGCTACCTCGCACAGGAGCCGTCGGTCTTCCGCCGCCTGACGGTTCGCGAGAACCTGCTGCTGATCCTCGAGATGCAGGGCCTCTCGCGGGCCGAGCAGCATCAGCGCGCTGACCGCCTCCTCGAGCGTCTTGGCCTCACTGCCCGCGCCGACCAGAAGGGTGCGGTGCTCTCCGGAGGCGAGCGGAGACGCGTCGAGATCGGCCGCACGCTTTGCACGCAGCCGTCGTTCATCCTTCTCGACGAGCCGTTCACCGGCGTGGATCCGATCGCGATCGATGACATCCGCAGCATCGTCGCCGACCTGCAGTCCGAGAGCATCGGGATCCTGATAACCGACCACAATGTGCGCGAGACCCTCGAGATCTGCGACCGCGCGTACATCATCTCGGAGGGCAAGATTCGCACTCAGGGCCCGGCAAAGGAGCTTCCCAACGATCCCATCGCCCGGCGGTACTACCTGGGCGACCGCTTCACGATGTGAGCCTGGCGTGGCGATGCCCGCGCGTGGGGCCTCGCTTCCGGCCGGGGTGACCCGTACCGACGTACAGCCTGTCGTCACCCGCCGCTTCTCTCCCACATGAAAAGACTCGACCGATACATCCTGACGGAGATGCTCGGCCCGTTCCTGTTTGGGATCGGCGCCTTTCTCGCCATCCTGGTGGGCGTGCAGCTGCTGTATGAGATGCTTCGCATGATCTACCAGGCTGGCTTCCCGGCGTGGGCAGCGGTGCGGATCTTCCTGCTGGAGATCCCCGGGATGATCGCCCTCACGCTGCCGATGGCCACGATGTTCGGCTCGCTGATGGCGATCGGTCGACTCTCGAGCGACGGCGAGCTGGTGGCGATGCGCGCCGGTGGGATCAGCGTCTTTCGCGTCGGTGCGCCGGTTATCGTGTTCGGGCTGCTCGTCTCCGTGGGAGGCCTGCTGATCAACGAGAGTATCGTGCCCCCGTCCAAGAAGCGAGCCTTCGAGATCGCGCGACAGGCCCGAGCTACTGCGGGGGATGATGGCGGGTTCCTGTTCGAGATCCGCAACGCGGAGGGGCAGACGGAGCGGATTCTCTACGCGGACGAGATCGACCCGGAAACGCTTGAGATGCGCAACGTATTCGTCTTCGATTTCACCCTCGGCGAGCGGCCGGAGCTTTTCACCGCTACCTCGGCCCGGTGGCAGGGCGAGAAGTGGCACCTGGAGAATGTGGAGCACACGTGGTGGCTGGCCGACAACAGGTCGGTGCAGGTCTCGCCACCGGAGGCCACGATCACGGTCGGGCGCAGCCGTGAGGAGGTCGAGCAGATCCGTAAGGGCCCCGACGACATGACCCTCGGGGAGCTGGCCGCTCAGACCCGGACCGCGCGACAGCGGGGTGATCTCGAGCGCGCGAACCGGCTCTGGATGCACTACCACGTGCGGCTGGCCCTGCCGTGGGCGTCCGTGGGCTTTGCGGTGCTCGGAGTCGGGCTCGGCATCCAGCGGCAGCGCTCCTCGCGCGGGATCGGCATGGGCGTGTCGCTGCTGGTGATCTTCGTGTACTACGTGATCACGCATACGCTGTCGCTCGTGGGCGAGCGGGGCGTCGCACACCCGGCGCTGATGGCCTGGACGGCGAACGTGCTGCTGTATCTGACCGGAGTGGGCCTGTTGCTGAACCGTTCGCGCTGACACTCGAGTCTCACGCCTCAAACCGGCGGGCTGTTTGCCATGTCCTACACAATCGTGCTCTTCATCGCCCTCGCCATCCTCGGGGGCCTCATCGCGTACCTCGGCGATCTGCTCGGGGCGTGGCTGGGCAAACGCAGGAGCACGATCTTCAACCTCCGGCCCCGTCAGTCCGCCCGCGTCATAGCCGCCTTCGTCGGCGCAATGCTGCCCCTCGCCGGTCTGCTCGTTGCCACCGTCGGCTCGCGGTACGCACGGGCGGCCGTCTTCGAGCTGAACGAGCTTCTGCAGCAGCGGCAGGAGCTGACCGGGAAGATCAGCGAGCTCGAGGAGCGCGTCAGTCGCTACGAGACGATCGCCGAGAAGGCCGAAAGCGACGCCGCTGAGGCCAGAAAGCGCGCCAGCGAGCTGCAGCAGATCGCCGCGGACCAGCGATCACAGATCGTGGATCTGACGGCCCGCCGCGACGAGCTGGCCGGTCGGGTCGATGAGCTCCAGTCGCGGCGATCGGAGCTTGAGGACAGGCTCGCGACCGCCCGTACGGAGCTTGAGCAGGCGCGCGGCGCGCTCGCGGCCGCGCGGGAGGATCTGGCAACCACCGGGGAGCAGCTCGCGGAGCTTCGGGACGAGGTGGCGGCCAGGGAGCGGCGGGTGACGACGCTGGGCCTTGAGCTCGAGCGTACAACAAAGCAGTTGGAGCCGATGCAAAAGCGCCTGAGCGACCTACAGATGGAGCTGGACTGGCGTCTCGAGGACCTCGAGGTGGCGCAGCAGAATCTCGAACTGGTCCAGACGCAGCTGGAGGACGTGCTGCAGCAGCAGGAGCTGATGGCCGAGCAGCAGGCGCTTTATGAGCCGGGGGAGGAGCTCATCCGCGTGGTGCTACCCGGCACCGGCACGCGGGATCAGATCGAGAGCGAGCTTTACGAGATCCTGCACCTCGCCAGCGCGCTGGCGGAGAGTCAGGGAGTGCCGGAGGGTGAGAACGGTCGTGCGGTCATCGCTGTGGCGCCGGTTCCGCCGTGGGCGGTGGCCAGCGCTGTCCCCGAGGGCATGATCGTCCGCTACGTCGCGGAGGAGCTGCGGGAGGGGGGCGCGGAGCAGTACGTGGTGATGGTGCGCGCGTTCAGACGCTGGTTCCCGGGCGACGACCAGCAGCTTGCGGTGCAGTTCCGCGCGGCACCGAACCGACTGCTGTTTCGGAAGGGGGAGCAGCTCGACGAGCTGCTGATAAGCTCCGACGTGAGCGAACTGCAGGCTTTCGAGACGCTCTGGGCGCGTATCACTGGCGACGAATCGCCGGTCCGGCAGCGGGCGATCTCGAAGGGAATGCTGCCGCATCCGGAGACCGGCAACTACGGCTCGGTGGACCTTGCCGAGCTATTCCAGGCTGCAGAGGCGATCAGACAGGGCGCGGGCATGATGCGCGTTCGGCTGATCGCGGCTGAGGACGCCTACACCCGCGGCCCGCTGGAGCTGAATATCACGGTAACGCCCGCCGAGGAGGACGCATGAGCGGTTCTGAGGCGCGGCCGGGCGGCACGGTCGTGGCCGTCGATCCCGGGACCGGTAAGTGCGGGCTTGCAGCCGTCTCACGTAGTGAGGGCGTGCTCGAGCGTGACATCGTCGATGCGTCGAGCGCCGGGCGTCTGGCGGCGCTGATGGCAGCGCGTCACGGGGCCGATCTGATCGTCATCGGGGCCAGCACAGGATCGGGGGCCATCTTCGAGCAGCTTCGTCAGACGACCGGCCTGCCCGTTGTCGAGGTCTGTGAGCACATGACGACGCTGCAGGCGAGGCAGCGGTACTGGAGGGAGAACCCCCCGCGCGGGCTCTGGCGCCTGGTGCCCACCGGACTGCGCGTCCCCCCCGAGCCGATCGACGACTGGGCCGCCGTGGTGATCGCGGAGCGCTACCTCGCGGCGCCTGCGACCTGAGACCCCGGGCGCGGGGCGAAGGGAGAAAACGTGGCCACGAGAGGCGCTATAGCACTGGGTGTGCTCGTCGCAGCGCTCAGCCTCTGTGCGGCGCAGGAGCCCAGCCTCGAGAGCAAGCTGCAGCGCGTTGAGGAGCTGCAGATGCAGGCGCGGTACGACCACGCGCTGGAGCGGCTGGACGTGATCGTCGCCGACCATCCGCGTAGCGCGGCGGCCCTCGTAGAGCGCTCGGTGGTCCGCAAGGAGCTGCGCGATTACGAAGGAGCGCTGGCCGACGCCGAGGCGGCGCTGGCGCTGCGACCGGACTGGCCGCCCGCCCTGCTGGCACGGTCGGAGGCACAGATGGAGGCGGGGGATATCGATGCGGCGCTGGAGGATGCCAGGCGCGTAGTGGAGATGACCGGCGAGCGGCTGGCAGAGGACCCGGAGGACGTCGAGGCCCTGCGGTGCCGCGCGATCATCTGGGTGCACCTGAGCCGCTACGAAGATGCGGTTGCGGACAGCACGC
>JALGTR010000219.1 GCA_029821265.1 Candidatus Zipacnadia bacterium | reverse complement strand
CTGCGCCTGTTACTGCGCCGTGGGACAATTGCCGTGCTGTGCGTGATCTGCGCCAGGGCGTTCGCCGTCGAGAGGCCGTCACCGCCGGAGCTTCGGAGGCAGCTCGAGGAGATCCTCGCGTCCGGCTATCAGCTGGAGGCACCGACGATGGTTGAGCTTCGGCAATGGCTGGCGCAGTTGCCGGGGCTGCTGTCTGATCTGCTTGTGAACGTGGCGCCGGCCGATCCGCTGGCCGGCTGGCCGGAGTGGACGCGGTGGATGATCCTCGGCGTCGGCCTCGCGGCGATCATCCTCCTGGTCACGCATATGCTTCTGACCGTGGCCTCGGTGCTGCGCGGGGAGCGGAAGAGGCCGAGGGCCGAGGGGGAGAAATGGGCGCCGCTGGATCCAGAGGCTGCGCGCCGCCGAGCCATGCAGGCGCTTGAAAGCGGGCGGTTCGAAGAGGCCGTGCGCCTGCTCTACGGCGCGGCGCTGCTACGTCTGAACCGGCTTGGCGCGCTGACGCTTGATCCATCGCGCACAAACCGGGAGAACCTGCAGGCCTTACGGGCCCCCGCCACGGTGCGGGCCACGATGGCTGAGCTTACCGACCTCGTCGACGCCACGGTGTACGCAGGCGAGCCGGCGACATCCGCATCCGCGCAGAAAGCCGCCGCGGCGTTGGACGCTCTGTGGCGCGCCGAGGTGGAGTGCTGATGTCCGAGCGCGGCAGGACCGCGGCGGTCGTCGCCGCTGTCGCCGTCATCTTCGTCGCTGCAGGGCTGCTGGCACGCGGCACCGCCAGCTTCGACGCAGTTCGCGATCACTCCAGCCTGCGCACAAACCCCTGGGGCACGAAGGCGTGGCGCGAGCTGATCGAGCGCGCGGGCGTGAGAACCGAGACGTGGGATCTCCCGCTCACCGAGATAGGCCCCGGCGTCGATACGCTGGTGCTGCTGACCCCGACCGAGCCGCTGTCGGCCACCGAGGTGAACGCGGTACTGGGTTGGCTTCGCGACGGCGGGCGACTGATCTTCGCGCCGCGAGGGCCGCGCGCTGGAGAGCGCCGGACGGACATCTTCCAGGCCAGGCGGCTTGTGTTCGCCCTCGGTCTCGGCCTGCCGGCAGAGGAGGCCCCGGAGAATCAGCGCGCACAGCCGGTCGCCGACAGCCCGTGGCTGCGCGACGTCGCCTCGGTGCATGTGCCCTCGGGGGCACGCCTGCGACCGGCCCCGACGACGACCGATACGGCTGCCGAGCCCGCGCACCTGCTCAGGGACGCCGCGGGACGAAGCGTTGCTGCGGAGTGCCGGCTCGGAGACGGCCGGGCCGTGGTGCTGGCGGACGCGGAGATCGTGAGCAACGCGACGTTGCGTGAGGCCGACAACGTGGTCTTCGCGGCGAACCTCGTATTCGCCGGCAGTGCGGCGCGGACGGTGCATTTCGACGAGTATCACCATGGCTTCGCCCACGATCGGGGCGTATTCGAGGGCCCCGAGGTCGATGTGCGGCCGTTCTGGAACACGGTTCTCGCGCTGCTGGTCGTCGCGTCAGTGTGGGCGCTGAGCCGGGCCAGACGCTTCGGCGCTCCGCTGCCTTCTGCCTCGCGGCGGCGCCCTGCATCGGAGTACGTGCGCGCCTTCGCCAGGCTCTATGCGAGGGCAGGGGCAGCAGGGGCCGCCATTGAGATGCTGGAAGCCGGCCTGCGCGGGCGCGTCGCGCGTGCCACCGGCCTGCGTGCAAACGCGCCTGCCGACCAGCTCGTCGCGGCGGCGAGCCGCGCAGGCATCGACGGCGAGGAGCTGGGGAGGCTGCTGGAGGAGCTGCAGGAGGCTGCTGAGGAGCCCGACGACAGGACGCTTCTGCGTCTGGCTCGGAAGATCGCAGACTACGAGAGGATGCTTTGAGACATGGCGCAGGATCGGACGGCCGGGAACCCGGCTGCGGAGCTGGCCGGACTGATTGAGGAGACGATGGGGCGCGCGATCGTCGGTCAGCGGCGCGCCATCCAGGAGATGCTCGTTGCGGTTCTCGCGAACGGACATGTGCTCGTCGAGGGCGTTCCGGGCGTCGCGAAGACGCTGATGATCCGCGCCCTCGCGGCGTGTCTCGGGCGGGAGTTCACTCGCGTGCAGATGACCCCCGACCTGATGCCGTCGGACATCATCGGGACCTACGTCTACGACACCGCCACAGCCGACTTCCACCTGCGCAAGGGCCCGATCTTCACCGAGTTTCTGCTGGCGGACGAGATCAACCGCGCGCCAGCGAAGACGCAGTCGGCCCTACTGGAGGGCATGCAGGAGCGGCAGGTCAGCATCGACGGCGTCACGCACCCTCTGCCGCACGACTTTACGGTCTTCGCCACGCAGAACCCGGTGGAGTTCGAGGGCACCTATCCGCTGCCGGAGGCTCAGCTCGATCGCTTCATGCTCAAGGTCATCGTCGACTACCCGACGGGCGACGAGGAGGACATGATCCTCCGTCGCCATCGTGAGGGCTTTGACGCGATGCAGCTTGATGAGGCGGGCGTGGAACGCGTTGCGAACGAGACGGCGCTGCGCGCCTGCCGGGCGGCGATCGCGGCGGTTCGGGTCGAGGATGAGGTCATCGGGTACATCTCTTCGATCACGCGCTCGACACGCGAGGATCCGGGCGTGATGCTCGGCTGCAGCCCGCGCGCCTCCGTAATGCTCCTGCAGAGCGCGACCGTGCTCGCGGCGTTGCAGGGACGCGACTACGTGATACCCGACGACGTCAAGCGCATGGCGCCGCCTGTTCTGCGCCATCGGATGATTCTGCGACCTGAGGCCGACATTGAGGGCATAACCCCTGACGACATCATCGCCCGGGTACTGGGCTCGGTCGAGGTGCCACGCTGAGGTGTGCGGATGATCGCCACTGGCATCCTGATCGGTATTCTTGCGACCGCGGCGGCGCTGTTCGCGCTGGGCGGGCTCGTGCCGATGGCGCCGCTGATTGGCGCAGGGGCGATGATCGCCATGCTCCTCGCCGCGATAGTTGACGCGCGCATCTCCGGCGCGCGTGACAGAATCGAGATCGCCCGCGAGGTCCCCGAGATCCTCTCGCTCGGAGCGCCCAATCGCGCGCAGATCACCGTAACGAACCGAACTCCGCGCACCATGACCGTGGCCGTGCGCGACGATCCGCCGCCTGGCTTCGAGACCACACGGCGGACCTTCCTGCTGCGCCTGCAGCCATTCGAGCAGCGCCGCGTCAGCTACCTGACAACGCCCACAACACGGGGCGACCACGAGTTTGGGCAACTGCACGTGCGCTGCCTCTCGCGGCTGCGGCTTGCGTGGTGGCAGCGCGATATCCCGGCGACGGAGACCGTCCGTGTGTATCCGGACCTCGCGCAGATACGCGAGTTCGACGCGCTGGCGAGGCGGGGCCGGCTGGATGACATCGGTGTCCGGGCGGCCCCGATGCGCGGCGAGGGCACCGAGTTCGAGAGTCTGCGGGAGTACGTCCCGGATGATAGCTTCCGCAGCATCGACTGGAAGGCCACCGCGCGGCACGGAGCGCCGATTACCCGGCAGTATCGCGTCGAGCGCCACCAGCGCCTGCTCGTCGCGCTGGACGCCGGTCGCATGATGGCGCCGCGCTGCGGGCAGATGACGCGGCTGGACTGGTCCGTCAACGCGGCGCTGATGCTCGCGCACGTCGCCGGACGCATGGGAGACCTGGTCGGTCTTCTGGTGTTCTCAGATCGCATCGGCAGCTTCGTGGCCCCGATGCACGGCGCGGCGCAGACGGAGCGGCTGCTGCAGGAGCTGTACGCGGTGCGGGCCGAGCCGGTTGAGCCGGATTTCGGCGCCGCGGTCACGTTCCTGCGCCATCGCGCCCGTAAGAGGGCGATGATCTGCATCTTCACCGACCTGGTCGATCCGGACGTGTCGTCAGAGGCGCTCTCGTATATCAGCTCGCTTCGCCCGCAGCATCTCCCGATGGTCGCGACGATTCCCGACGAGGAGACGGCGAGGATGGCCGCGGCACGGCCGGACGACGTTACCGGAGCCTACGAGAAGGCCCTGGCGGCCCGGGCGCTGGGGGAGCGGGAGCTGGCGCTCGGGCGGCTGCGCGCGCAAGGGGTGGCGGTGGTGGATGCAGCGCCTGATGATCTGGCGGCCGCTGTCGTTAACCGCTACCTTTCGGTGAAACGGATGGGGATGCTCTGAGCGTTGCGCTCTCCTCGCCGATCGGCGCAGGACGCGCAACCAGCCGGTCACCGGCGATGAGCCAGGCGGCGGCGACCAGCCAGATGACCGCCCCGAAGATGATCCGTTCGGCGTTGCCGGCGAGCAGGCCGGTCGCCTGCGGACTGACGAAGCCCTCGACCACCGCCGCCATTCCGAGCATCACGAGCGCGGCGGCAACGAGCGACAGGGCCTCACGTCCGGCCTGCGACAGCGCCTCGGCGCGCGTACGGTCGCCCGGATCGATGACGGCCCAGCCCAGCAGTAAGCCGGCGCCACCGCAGATGAAGATCGCTGAGAGCTCGAGGAATCCGTGCGGCGCGACGATTCCGAGGGCGTCGATGGCGCGCCCGTGATGGGCGAAGACTCCGATGAAGCCGCCGAGCATCAGCCCGTTGCGCAGCATGAAGTAGACGGTGCCGAGGCCGGCGGTGATGCCGAGGGCGAAGGCCATCAGCGCGACCTTCAGGTTGTTCACAAGGATCGCGCCGGAGAGGTTGTCGGCCCCGATGAGGCTCTGGGAGTCGGCGAAGTACTGGCCCGGCGGCACATCGCGCGCGAGGAAACCCTCGACCGTATCGGCGAGGCCGGGGGCGAACAGGGCGTCGGCCCAGGCGGGGTTCGCTGCCGCCGCGAGCCACGCGACGAAGGCCGGGATCGCGAAGACAGCACATGCGACGGCGCAGGCGGTCCAGGTGCGGCGAAAGGTGCGGGGGATGGTCACGAGGAAGAATCTCCGTGGTCGGAGGCGGTTGCGTGCCCTTCCACCGTACGCGAGGCCGGCGGCGCGCCCGACGAGTGCATTGAGGTAGCTGACGATGCGCGGATCGGAGCCGCGGGAGCGCGCGGCCCCGAGGTCGGCCACGGTCCGGCGATAGAGGTGGGCAAACTCGTCCAGCTCATCGACCGAGAGCGCCGACAGCCCGCGTCGATCAGCGAGGTCGATCAGCTCCGCCAGCCGCTCCCAACGGCGGCGTGGCGCGTCAGAACCGCTTGCGGATGTCGTATCCCGCACGAACTGCGTCCTCCCTGGAGCAGCCATGGTCGATGACGAGCGCGTCAATCTTCACGTTCCCGAGCAGATCGAGGTGTCCTACGAGCTTGCGGGCGTCGGCTCGAGATTTCTGGCTGCGCTGATAGACACCTCTATCGTGGCGGCGATCACCGTTGCGCTGGGCGGCGGGGCGTGGTTTGTGCGCGCGTGGCTGACTGGCGCGAGCCTGGTGTCGTTCGTGACCGGCCTGATTGTTGCGGGTGCGGCGATCCTGCTGTACATCGGCTACCACATGTGGGGGGAGCTTGCGCGCAACGGGCAGCCGCCCGGGAAGGCGTGGACAGGGCTGCGGGTTGTGTCGGTCGATGGTGGGCCGGTGAGCGTGGAGCAGTCGGCGGTGCGGAACATCCTGCGGCTCGTGGACTTTCTGCCGGTCTCCTACGCGATCGGGCTGGTCTCGCTGCTGGTGACGCGTCGCAACCAGCGGTTGGGCGATCTCGCGGCCGCCACGATGGTCGTGAAGGAGCGCCTGGAGACGCTTGCCCCGGAGGTCACGCCGACCGTCGATCGTCCGCCGGTGCAGCCGCTGCCGCCGGAGGTGAGCGAGGAGCTTCTGCGCAGCGTCCGGGCGGGGGTGCGCGCGGTCTCGCGGGAGGAGGAGCGCACCATCCGGCGCTTCCTCGAGCGCCGCTACGAACTCGCGCCAGATGCGCGACGCCGCCTCGCGACCCGGCTCGCCGATACACTGCGGCAGCGGTTCCCGGGCATCGCGCCAGGTCAGCTCGCGAACCCGGAGACGCTGCTGGAGATCGTAATCCGGGCGCTGGATGAGCGCCGGTGAGGGTCAGCCTCGAGCCGCCGCGATGAATGCGCGAAGCACGTGGTTCTCCCGGTCGGTCACGCAATCGACCCGCCCCGGGACCGCGACGAAGGTCACCGCGCCGTCCCGATCGGTTCGCGCAACGCCGACCCCGCACGCTCTCAGACGGGCCAGCGCATCCTCCTGCATGTAATCCTCTGCCTGACTGTCGCACGAGGCCGCCACCCAGCGCGGTCTGGCGAGATCGACGAGTGGAAGCGTCGCCTCAATGCACCGCCCGTGGTGCGGCAGCACCAGCGCGTCGCAGCGCAGTCGCTCGGCAGGGACGTCCCGCATCAGACGCGCCAGCCCCTCGTTCATGATGTCTGCGGGCAGAAGCACTCGCCGTCCCGCGGCCTCTACCATGCAGACGATGGCGTTGTTGTTTCCGTCATCTTCGCTGCCGCAAATGTATGGCTGGCGAGGCTCGAGGAATTGCAGCGCGACGTCCCCGACAACAAGCTCGGCGCCCTGCTGCGCCGTGACTCGGTGATCCGCCCA
>JALGTR010000218.1 GCA_029821265.1 Candidatus Zipacnadia bacterium | reverse complement strand
TCCGGCACCACCGAGATGCCGAGGAACGGATACTGCGCGAGTGTCCGGCAGGCCTCCACCCAGCGGTCGACCCAGTCGTTGTTCACGCAGTAATAGGACGGGAACGCGGGATCGTCGGCATCGGTGAATGTCCCGTAGGGCACGTGCGGGGTGAGGACCACGCCATAGCCGCGTTCATCGAGGGCCGCGAGCATCTCGCGCAGCTCCTCGTCGTCCCGCTCGTCCTGTGGAACGCCGATGTAGGTGTGCACCGCGTTGGCGTTCAGCGCGTCGAGGTTCGCCAGCACCTCCTCCCGCGCGGAGGCGTCGGCCATCTCGTCGCTCTCGAAGCCCGGTATGCGCAGCAGGTTCTCGCCGTCCGGCGGACCGAAGAAGATATCATCGAACCACACGGTGCCGCCGATCTCGCGCAGAAAGACGTGGACCCGCGCCGAGCGCACAGGCTGGTGAGGCTCGATGATCTTCTCCGAATACTGCCAGTCGTGGGTCCCGCGTTCGAAGGGTGCGATTTGCATGTGCCAGGGCGTGCCATCGGCATACGTGAGGTCCACGTAGATCGAGTACTGCCAGCCCGGCTCGCCGGCCTCCACGGCCTCGCAGCGGCTCCAGCCGGCGATCTTCAGCGGTTCGGCTCGCTCCTGGTTCACCTCAACTGCCTGGCTCGCGCCCTCCCCGGCGCCACCGGGGACGTTCTCGCAGCGGATCGAGGCCTCTCCAGAGTGCGGATCCACCGCGTCGAACTCGTACCCGCTTCCGTACTCGGCCCAGATACGCGCTGGCATGAGGTCGCGGGAATGCACGTAGACGCCCCGCGTGACGATGCTGGGACGCCCGGCGAGCGCGGTCGTGGCGAGCGCCATCAGAGCGATCAGCAGCGGCAGACGCATTAGCGACGCCTCCCCGGGTGCAAATCACTGGTTAGCGACCGGTTCGCGCCCGTGTCGGCGGAGACCTCCGCAACGAGCTCCCGATCTGCAGCCGTCGCTGCCCTCTGCCCGGCGGCAGGTGCCTGACCGTCGGCCGGGAAGCTACCGGGGATCGCCTGAGCGGCAGGTGCGCATCGGCGGTCAGCAATCGCAGTTGGCCGCGGCGGTCACGCCGCCGGATGCTCGTCGGGAGGACAGCTTCGCAGGCAGGAGCGGTCCGTGATGTCGGCTCGAGTTGTCGTGACGATGACCGCCGCGATACCGCTGCTGGCGCTGTGCACCCCGTTACGTGCTCAGACGGAGGCTGAGCTGCCGCCCGGGGTGGAGGTCGTCTGGGACCTACGAGACGCGTGGAGGCGGGTGACTCCGACCCGCGAACGGATCTGCGTCAACGGGCTGTGGCGCTGGCAGCCTGCAGACGGAGTGTCCGATACGGTCCCGGCCGGCGAGGCGCTGCCCGATGGCGGCTGGAGCGCGCGGTTGTCGCTGCCCGGGCTGCCCGAGGACGGCGACGGAAGCGTGATGCCGGCCCAGCATGGTCTGCCGATGCGCGGGGGACAGTGGTGCCGGGTCACGTTCCGAACGCGAGCAGAGGAAATGCGCGGCGTGCGCGTGAATATGACGATCACCAACGCCGACACGCGGTGCGCGTACTTTGACTACCAGCGCTTTGCGCCGACGCGGGAGTGGCGGCCGATGGAGTTCCTCGTGCAGTCCGACGGCTCAGGCGCGGACAACACGCGGCTGCAGATCTGGTACTCGAGCGTCGGGGACATGTGAATCGCCGATCTGTCCGTTACGCCATGCGATCCGCCGACAGAGGGCCGCTGGCTGAGCAGGCTTTACCTCGACCGGCCGGTTGAGATGGATGATCCATACAGGTTCTCCCGCCGGTGAACGGCAACGGGAACGAGGTGCGGCTGTATGGCCGAGACGAACCGAACCGCGAGGAGCATCCTGTCGGTCCTCTGCGTGCTGCTCGTGTGTGCGGCTTCGGCGCAGGATGACGCGCGGCCCCGGTGGGTCGATGAGATGTCCGAAGCGCCGCCGCAGTGGGACGCCTGGCGGAACGCGCTGCAGCCGCAGGGCATGACTGCCGCCCCCGTGACGCTGGCGGTCGATGGCGCGACGGAGTATGTCATCGTGATCCCCGAGTCCCCGACGAACCTCGAGCGTCGAGCGGCCGAGGAGCTCGCGTTGTGGCTCGGCGAGATCACCGGTGCGCAGTTTCCGGTCGTGCCCGACACCGAGCCAACGCAGGAGCGCGAACTGAGCGTTGGACGCACGACGCGGCTTGACGACACGCAGATCGCATGGCGCGAGCCCGGCCGCGAGGGATACGCGATCGTGGTCGATGGCGAGCGTGTCCTGCTGATCGGCGGAGAGCAGAGCGGCCCGCTGCCCGCGGTCTTTGCGCTGCTGGAGGAGGACCTTGGCGTACGGTGGTACGCGCCGGCGCTCAGGAATGGCAGCTGGGATGAGCTGACCGACGCGCTCACAGCTCGACCGTGGCCCGCGGGCGTCACACGAGTCCCCAACCGCCCAACGCTCGAGGTGGCCATAGTCCCGCGGACCTCCGACCCCGCCATCCCGATCCGGCACCTGAACTGGAGGCGCACGTACAACCCCTGGGGGCTGCGCAATCGTCTGAACGGTGGCTACGCGCATATGTACGGCCAGCACGGCTACGTTGATGGCAGCCTCTCAGTGCATACATTCCATCGCCTCGTGCCGCCGGAGGAGCACTTCGAGGAACACCCCGAATACTTCTCGCTCATCGACGGAGAGCGGCGCTGGGAGCGGGCGCAACTCTGTCTATCGAATCCCGACGTGGCGGCAGCCGCGGCCCGGACCATCGCCAACCGTTTGAGCAGTGTACCCGAGTCGCAGCGGAGCCGCCGGGACATGATCGGCGTGTCGCAGATGGACTGGCTGGGCGACTGCCAGTGCGAGGAATGCCAGGCTGTGATCGAGCGTCTCGGCACATACGGCGGCCTGCAGCTTGACTTCGTGAACCGCGTCGCCGACCTGCTGCGCGAGGACTTCCCGTGGGTGACGCTGACGACGCTGGCCTACCGGCAGTCGAAGGAGCCGCCGACCGGTGAGATCGAGGCCTGCGGGAACGTCGCGGTTCGCTTCTGCACGGACTTCGGCGCGAGCTTCAACTGGCCGTATCACTCCTTCTACGACGCCAGGGTCGCCGACCAGCGAGCGATGTACGAGCGCTGGCATGAAATCAGCGACCGCATGCACCTGTGGGTGTATCCGCATCAGTATCGCCACCCCCTTGCACCGATGTCGAACATCAGGCCGGTCGCGGAGAACATCCGGTTCTTCGCCGAACAGAACGCCGAGTCAGTCTATGTGCAGCAGAGCATTGGCGCCGATTACGGGCGGGAGCCGATGCGCTTCTGGCTGTACTCGAAGCTGATGTGGGACCCGACGCGCGACGTCGAGGCGCTGATGCTCGACTTCATCTGGGGCTACTACGGCGAGGCCGCGCCTGCGGTGCTCGAGTACCACCAGCTGCTGTGGGACCACGCGCGGCGATACGCCGACTTCTCACGTCAGCGCAACTGGATCTACCCGATCCACGAGGAGGAGATCTATCGTCACGGATTCGTGCGGCAGGCCCGGGAGATCCTCGACCGGGCGCTGCAGACCGCTGAGACTGAGGTGATCCGCGAGCGCGTCAATCGCCTCAAAGTCGGCGTGGTCTGGGTCGAGGCAGTGCAGCTATTCATGCAGATGCGCGATGGTGAGACCCCTCCCCCGGCCGACCGCTACGCGCTGGTCCGTGAGGAGCTTGCGGCGCTCCTCCAGCGGTTGAGCATCGAATCGGTGGGCTTCTACGATGGCACGCGGTCGATCAGCGCCGCCGATGAATTCCTCGAGGAGATGGCGACCGTCGCCGAGCGCCGGGTCGGCCAGCGCCGTCTGCCGGAGGAGGCGTGGGGGCAGTGGCAGTTCCGTCGGGATCCCGACAACCGGGGCGTCCGCGAAGCGTGGTACACCGACGCCGGCGAGACGGAGGGCTGGGTGCCCGTGGAGGTCCCGGCGTTCCTCGGCGACACGCAGGTTGGGGAGGTCGAGGGCTGGGGATGGTATCGCACGACCTTCGATCTTCCCGCGGAGTACGCCGACCGGCCGCTTGAGCTGCATTTCGGGGCAGTTGACGAACAGGCGTGGGTCTACCTCAATGGTGAGCAGGTCGGCGAGCACAGCCTCGAGTCGGAGCTTATCCCCGGTGAGGAGATCACGATCGAGGATCTCTGGAACCAACCGTTCACGCTGAGAATCGCTCCCGAGCATTTTGAGGTCGGGAGAAACACGCTCGTCGTGCGGATTCATAATGAGGTCGGTGCAGCGGGAATCCATCAGCCGGTTAGGATCTACCTGCCGCAGGACGGATGATCGGAAGCCACGGTTGGGCGAGCTTCGGCCGGGTGTGAGGAGAACCTGCAGTTGCCTGTTCGGCCGATGAGCGGTCAGGGCGTGCAGAGACTGTCTGGAGTGATCCTGATGCGGATCGAGGAGCGATGGCGAGCCAAGCTGGTCTGGGTGGTGTTGAGCGTGCTGCTGAGCATGTGTCTTCCCACGGCGCTGGCCGACCGGCGCTCGGATTACATCGAGGCTGTCGTGCGTGGCGCGGGACTGATGGACTGGCAGGAGCCGGGGCCTTCCCCCGAGGAGGTCGAGTTTCGCCGGCAGATGGAGGCCCGCAAGACGCAGATGCTCGCCGACCGCGTGCCTCTGCATCATCCAGTGCTCGTCAGCGAGGCCGAGCTTGCGCAGGCGCGGCGGAATATCAGGAAAGCCTCGTGGGCCCGCGAGTGGCTCCAGGCGCATCGCCGCGTGGCCGATCAGGTCCTCGCCCAGCCGGAGGGGTATGTCGAGCGCATGATCCCCGAGTTGACGCCATGGTACTGCTATGGCATGACCTGCCCGAACTGCGTGGGCGAGCTTTCGCAGGAGGCCAGGGGCGCGAGCATCATGCTCTGGGACCCCGAGCAGCCGGAGGTGCTGCGCTGCCGTCACTGCGGCCGGCAGTACCCGGACCCGGAGTTCCCGGAGACCGCGACGCTGGTCTGCCCACGCTCAGGCCAGGAGCTGACTTTCTACCTCAACGAAGAGGAGCGCGCGCACGCTGACGATCGGAGCTGCGAGCATGCCTGGCACTGGGTCGGCCACCCCACCCATGTGACCTTCGAGGGGCAGATTCGGGAGAACAAGGTGCAGTACATGATCGGCGCGGCGCGCAGCCTCGGCGTGGCCTATCAGTTCGATCGCGATCCACGGTACGCCCGGCGCGCCATCGAGATCCTGGTGCGCCTGGCGAAGTGCTACCGCAACTGGCTCTACCATGACTACTGGGACGCGGTCGCGGACTGCGATCCGCTGTACGCTGCATGGCACGACAGCTCGCTGCCGCTGGAGTGGAAGCGCCATCTGTGCACCAGCGCCTACGACGGCGATACGCTGGAGCGAGCGCGGATGCTGCAGAACTACTGGGGCGCGGGACGGCTTCACCCGAGCGTCGGAGGTGTCGGTGCGCTGCTGCGGCTCAGCGAGGCATACGACTTCGTGCATGACGCCACGGACGCCGAGGGCGAGCCGCTGTGGAGTCCCGAGGATCGGGCACTGGTGGAGCGCGATCTGTTCATGGAGTGGGTCATGGACGCCGAGCCGTTCCTCGGCGGCGCCGGAAAAGCCACGAATGTGAACAACAAGTCCGGCCGCGTCTACCGCTCGATGGCCGCCGTGGCGCGCGTGCTGGGCCTCACGGACTGGGTGGAGGTCTCGCTGGCAGGCTTCGAGGGCCTTGAGCAGAAGTCCCTGACCTACGATGGCTTCAGCCACGAGAGTCCGGCGTACACGTTCTCGTCCGCGAGCTACTTCGGCACCATGCTGGAGCTTGCGGAGACGCTGCACGGCTTCGAGTGGCCACCGGGCCACCCTCGGGGTGACGGTTCCGTGGACCTCTACCGCAACAGCGAGCGCTTCCGTCTGCTGATGCGCTCATACCTCGACTGCCTGCGGCCCGATGGGTGTTTCCCGCCGGTATCGGACACGAACGTTCTCTACCGGCCGAGCAAACGCTACCTCGAGATCGGCCTCCGGAGGCTTCCCGAGCACTACGATGGGGCCCTCGCGACGATCCTGCCGAACCAGAGTCCGAGCGACTACGCGCTCTTCCACTTCGACGCAGAGCAGATCGAGCGGCGGTACGCGGCGGAGGCGACGCTCGAGCTGCCGGAGCTGTTCTTTCCCGCCTGGATGACTGGCTTTCTGCGCCATGGAGAGGGCCGCGGTGGTGCGATGCTCACGCTCCACTCGTCGCCTGCTGGCGGCCACCGACACCGCGACAACCTCTCGATCTTCTACGTAGCCGGTGGGCGCACCATCCTCGGCGACCACGGATACATGGGAGACACGCCGATGAACGCGTGGTTCCGCGCCACGGGCAGTCATAACATCGTGGTCGTGGACGAACAGGACCAGACGATGCCCGGGCGGGTCCCGAGGCTGCATCTGATGGCCACAACTCCGGGCGTGTCGGTGGTTGAAGCGTCATCACAGGTCTATGAGCAGTGTTCGGAGTACCGCCGACTGATTGCGTTGATCAAGGGCCCGGCC
>JALGTR010000217.1 GCA_029821265.1 Candidatus Zipacnadia bacterium | reverse complement strand
GCTTGCGCTGGCCGTCAAGCTCTTCGACGTCTCGCCGATCGCGTGGTATGTCACGATCATCTGGCTGGCGGTCGGCTACGGCATCTACTACTTCTACGCCTCGAAGCGCGAGCGGGAGGAAGAGGTTACGCCGGTGCTCCTTGAGGAGCGTCTGAAGGTCGATCGCGAGCGGTTCTCGGTCCTCGTTCCCGTTGCGAATCCCGAGACCGTGGACAATCTCCTCGGTGTGGCGAAGTCCGTGCTCGAGACCGAGCCGGGCGACCTGATCCTGCTGCACGTGATCACCGTGCCCGATCAACTCCCCGTCAGCGTCGGGCGGGACTTCATGGAGGAAGCGCGGCCGATCATGGACGAGACGGCGCGTAAGGCCGAGGAGATGGGCATGACGCCGAACCTCCTTCTGCGCGTCGGTCACCGGCCCGCGGACGCGATCATCGACACGATCGAGGACCACAATTGCAACTTCGTGGTCATGGGCTGGCGGGGCGAGAGCAGCGACCCTCGCACGGTTGTCGGCAGCAACATCGACCGCATCGTAAAGGACAGCCACACGAACGTGGTGGTTGTGCGCGGCGATGTCAGGTTCCCGTCGCGACGGATCCTGGTGCCGATCCAGCATCCGCGGCACGGGCACCTGATGGCCGGACTGGCCGCGCCGATGGCGCCGGAGGACGATGCCTGTATCGAGCTGATGCACATCGTCAGCGCTGACATGACGCCGCAGCAACGCGCGGAGCGTGCGGCCGAACTGCGCGAGTCTCTCAAGGCGCTCGACGTTGAGCCTGCGCGTGCCGTCACCGACGGACGCAGCAAGCGGCGCTTCCGCATCCGCATTGAGACCGGCGACGTCGCGCAGACGATCATCGAGCGCTCGCGCGACTTCGACCTCGTGATGATGGGCGCCTCCCGCGAGAGCTGGATTCGGCGCAAGGTCTGGGGAGACAAGACCTTGCGCGTCGCCAATCAGATCGACACGCCGCTGATGCTGGTCAATTTGCGCGGCGGCCGGTTGAAGTTCAATGTCTCGCAGTTCTTCCAGTTCTTCTGGGACACCGAGGAAGAGATTACACCGTAAGGCCGAGCACCGAGAGGAAGCGACATGTCACTAAAGGACCTCCAGGATCACGGAATCCTGCTGCCGCAGGAGGAGTGGGGCGTTCACGACCTGCACACGTCCGTCAACAAGCCGCTCCTGATACTCGCGCTGCTTTTCGGGCTTTCAGCCGTGGTGATGATGTATGTCGGGGGCGGCCGCCCCCTCACATTCGTGGGTATGGTCATGTTCATCGTCTTCATGGGCTGGATCACGCAGATCTCACTGAAGGCCATCAACGTGCAGGCCGCGCAGTTCGCGGAGGAGCGGCAGGCCATGCAGGACGACGACGACAAGCCGCCCGCGGCCGGTTAGACCGCCGCATCGAGACCGGAACTTCGAGCCGCCGGCCGTTCTGGCCGGCGGCTGCCTCGTCTGTATGCCCCCTTCGCGCGTCGCCTCCCCCGGTCTTGAGCGCGAGTTCGCGAAAGCCGCGTTCTGCTTGCGTTTTTGCCACGGCGGCAATATAATCTGAAGATACAGAGAAGCGGCTTGTTGGGACGAAAGAGGGTGTCGACGTTCGCCGCGCGCCGCATGGGCCTTCCCCCCGGTGCCGGGACGTCCAGACACACAGGCCGCGCGACGCAGTGATGGGGAGGATGGTTCCATGCCCACCGGCATTGTGAAGTGGTTCGATGACGCAAAGGGCTACGGCTTCATCGAGCAGGACGGGGGCGAGGACGTCTTCGTGCACTACACTGCCATCGTGGGTGAGGGCTACCGGAGCCTCGCGGAGGGCTCGGAGGTCGAGTTCGACATTGAGGATAGCCCCAAGGGCCCGCGAGCTGCCAATGTCGTCGTCGTGAAAGCCGCCCCTCCGGAGGACACCGGGACCATGTGGTAGCCCGTCCGTCGCCACCGGACGGCAGGTCCCTGACGGCCACACCCTCTCGCTCTCGGGACGCCAGAGAATCGGGCGGCCCGGCCCTCCATGAGGCCGGGCCGCGTTGGTATGGGAACCCTCAGGGCTGCTCGTGCAGAACCTGCATCATGGCGTCGAAGTTCTCAAGCGGTGTCGCCGGTACAACCTGGTTCGACACGCCCACCACGATCTGCTTCCGCTCGCGAGCCACGTCAAGCGCCGCCATCGCCTCGGCCCGCACATCCTCGACGCTGCCCAGGTGTAGCGTCTCCGACGCAATCCCGCCGCAAAGCTTGAGGTGGGGGAATGCATCGCGGACACGGTCGAGATGCATCTCGCAGCGGATGTCGATCTCGTAGAAGCCGTCGACCCCGGAGTTGCCGAACAGGTCCTCGGCGACCGGCCACAGATTGCCGTCGCTGGCGAAGAAATGCCACGTCCCCGCGTCGTGGCAGGCTTCGGAGACGATCTGCAGCGCCGGCAGCATGCACTCGTGGAATGACTTCGGCGAGTAGAGCGGACCGCCCTTGCCAGCGAAGTCCCCGCCTCCGAAGATGATTCGCAGGCCCAGTTCGGCCATCACCGGGGGGTTTTTCGTGTTGCGTCGCGCCATCGCCACCAGGTAGCGCCTGACGGTCTCAGGCTCGAGGACCATCGCCTCGAGCCAGTGGCGCTCACGCGGGATGGCCACGCCGATACCGACGCCGGGAATCGCCCGACGGCCATCGTAGTACTCCACCGCCGCCTGCAGGTCCGGGAAGTTGTCGGGGGTGGGCGCGTAGGCCTCTGCTGCGGCCTCCATGCTGTCCGCCGCCGCCCGCACGTTCTCGATGGTCGGCTCGGGGCCCTCGGCCCTATCACACTCCTGGAACAGCTCGGTCTGAGGGTCGAACCGCATGACCCACCAGCGGTCGTCGGGATCACCGTACATGAACGTGTATTCGTCGATACGCTCAACCGGATCGTGCGGGTAGCGCCAGTACGCCGGTCGCACGAGGTCGAGATCGAGCTTCTCGCTGACCTCGAGGACGTCATTGCGCGTTCGCTCCTCGAACTCGTCGAGCCAGCCCTCCCAGCGCGCCACGCTCTCCCGGTAGCGCTGCATCCCGTGGCCTACGAACGCCTCGCGTCCGAGCACGTGCGATGCTATTCGGCACGAGAGCCCCGCGCAGTAGATCGGCACCCTATCGAAATCGCGGCCCTCGAACGCCGCCATGACGCGCTCCCTGCCGGTCATTGCGTTAGCCATCAGGTCACCTGTTCTCGTGAAGCGTCTCGATCATGGTATCGAAGTTCTCAAAGGGTGTGGGCGCCACGACGGTGTTGGATGCGCCGACCATTATTCTTCCGCGCCGTCGCGCGACCTCCAGTGCAGAAAGACACTCCTCGCGAACATCCTCCGGCGTGCCGGTGTGCAGTGTCTCGCTCGCGATCCCGCCCATCAGCCGCAGGTGCGGGAAGCGGTCACGCAGCTTCTCGAGGTCCATCCCCGCGCGTCGATCGATCTCGTGGTAGCCATGCACGCCGCAGTTGCCGTAGAGCTCGTCGGCGACCGGCCAGAGGTCGCCGTCGCTCGCAAACATATGCAGCACGCCCGCCTCTTCGCAGGCGCGGGAGATCATCCGCACCGCCGGCGACATGCAGCGCTTGAAGCTCTCCGGGCTGTACAGCGGCCCGTTCTTGCCGGCGAAGTCGCCGCCGCCAAAGATCACCCACAGCCCCATCTCGCCCATCACAGCCGCGTTCTTACACGCGATCCTCGCCTGCGCCATGGTGTAGCGCAGCACAAGCTCCGGCCGCAGCGCCATCGCCTCGAGCCACGCCCGTTCGCGGGGGACGTAGACGCAGATTCCGGCGCCGAAGATCTCCTTCTCGTCGCCGAAGTAGTCCAGCGCGTACTGCTGGGCGGGGAAGTCATCGGGTGTCGGCGAGTGCTCCTCGGCGCTGCGTTCCATCGCCTCGACCGCCCGCTCGAGGTCCTCGATCGTCGGCTCCGGTTGCCGCGAGCCATCGACGCGCTGGAACAGCTCGGTCTCCGGATCGAACCGCATGATCCACCAGGTGCCGTCACGGTCACCGTACTCGAATGTGCGTTCGTCGATGATCCGCGTCGGCTTCACGGGATAGCGTCCGTTGAACGGGAAGACGAAGTCGAGCCCGAGTGTCTCGTAGACCTCCATCGTGTCGCGGTGCATACGCTCGAGCAACTCCGCGTGCGCCTCTTCGCCCTCCCAGAGAGCCCGCGATTCGCGCCAGCGCATGATTCCGTAGCCGACGTAGGCCTCACGGCCGAGGATGTGCGAGGCGATCCGTCCGTGCATTCCCGCGCAGTAGATCGGCACGCGATCGACCGGCCGGTCATTGAACTGCGCCCGCACTCGCTGCTTCCCGGTCATCTCCGCCATTGCGATCTGCTCCTACTGACTCTGCGAAAAGATACCAGATACAAGGATCACGCCGATCACGATCAGCACCGCGCCGCCGAGCTTCGGGAGCGTGATCTCCTCGTGAAACAGCGCGACGCCGGCGAACGCGGCCACGAGCGGATATGCGGAGGTGATCGGCACCACACGGGACGCGTCAGCATGTCCGAGGGCGTGGTAGTATGCGATCTGCCCGATCAGGCCCGCCAGCAGTGCGCTGCCGATCGCCGCGACGATCAGCAGCCATGCCGGAACCGGCTCGTTCGCCTCTCCGAATGCAGCTCCACCCTGTGCGAGCATCTCGCGGATCTCGGTGATCGCCCCCGCCTGGATCGCCACCACGGTGATGATGATCAGCGCCGCTATCGTACGGATGAAGACCGCGGTCCAGGAGGACAGGCCCTGCTTGAGGATCTTGTCGAAAATGGGCGCGAGGCCCCATGCCAGCACGGCCACGAGCGCGTACATCAACGCGAGCTTGTTCATGCCGGTCCGCTCCCCTACTTGCGCGGTCGCCTACAGCCTGTGCGCGATCTCCCGGATCGCCGGCCACGTGTCCGCGTAGACCTTGCGCAGCCGGGCGTATCGCTCGACCATCTCAGCGCGCGGTTCGAAGAGATCGCCCTCGGCCACGAGCGTCTCTGTCGCCTCGGCCACGTCATCCCAAACGTCCAGCGCGATGCCACCGAGGATCGCTCCGGCCAGACAGCCCGATTCGCTGACATTCAGCCGCACCACGGGCGTCTGCGTAATGTCAGCCTTCAGTTGCAGCCACGCGTCACTTCGGGAGCCGCCGCCGGTCGCCCGCAGGCGATCTATCTGCACCCCAGCCTCCGCCAGCCCCTGCACGTTCAGGTCGAGCTCGTAGCAGGTGCCCTCGATCAGCGCTTTGACCAACCGCTTGCGGTCGGTGTCCAGCGTCAGGCCGATGATGGCGCCCTTCGCGTGAGGATCGAGGTATGGCGTTCCGGAGCCTGAGAAGTAGGGAATCCAGATCAGCCCGCTCGGCTCCCCGGGCAGGTCCTCGAGGATCACCTCGTAGACGTCGATGCCCCGCTCCCGCGCCTCGGCCGCCGCCTCGGCCCCGAACAGATCGCGCCACCAGCGCAGGATGGCGCCTGCCGAGTAGTTGAACGCGATCGTTGCGTACATGCCGGGCACAACGTGGGGGTAGCAGCAGTAGTTGCTCGCGCGCATCGCCTCTGTCAGCACCGGCTCGTCGAACGCGACGGTTATGCACTCGACGGTGCCCATGCCGTCCACGCACATGCCCTCGCGCACGACGCCCGCCCCGAGCGCGTTCATCGGCTGGTCATGCCCTCCGGCGACCACCAGGCAGCCCGCGTCGAGGCCGACACTGTGGGCCACATCGGCCGAAAGCTCTCCGACGATCTCGCCTGAGGCGATGGGTCGGGCGAACTTGCTCACGTCGATCTGCGCCATCTCCAGCATCACGGCGGACCACTCGCGATTGACCACGTCGAAGGCCATCGTCCGCCCGGCGAGCGAGTGGTCGATGCGTGGCTCCAGCCCGAGCCTGAGATGGACGATCTCCGGCCAGAGCAGGTACTTCCAGGTCCGCTCGTGCACCTCGGGCATCTCGTCGCGCAGCCACATGATCTTGTTCAGCGAGAAGCTGGGGTGCAGCGGCATGCCCGTGATCTCGAAGACCTGCTGCGGGCCGAGCGTGGCGCGCCAGCTCTCAGCCTGCTTCGTCGCGCGCGTATCGGGCGACACGATCGTGTTGTAGAGGAAGTCGCCATCCTCGCCGACGGCCGTAAATGCCTCCCCGAGGGCCGAGATGGCCAGCGCTTTCACACCGCCGCCCGCCTCGCCGGCCGCCTCGCCGATGACCGTACGCGTGGCCTCCCAGACGTCATCCGGGCGCAGCTCAATCCAGCCCGGCTCGGGATAGACCTCCGCGTACTCCCGGTATGCGCTGCCCACGATCTCACCGCTCGGCGTGAAGACGACGGCCTTCACGCCGGTGCTGCCGATGTCCAGCCCCATGAGGTGCATCGAATCCCTCCCGATGGTCGAGCTTGCGGTGCTGTGCCCGGCGGCGCGAGCCGTCCCGCCGGTATGTCTCCGGTTATCGAGTGCAGCCCCCGGGCGCTGGGTCTACAGCCCCAGCCGCTCTTCCCACATGTCGCAGATCTTCCGCGTCTTCTCGGCCGCAATGCCCGTGTACTGCGAGGGATCGAGGACGATCTCGCGCTGGCGCGGTGTGAGCTGCTCCCAGT
>JALGTR010000216.1 GCA_029821265.1 Candidatus Zipacnadia bacterium | reverse complement strand
CACGCGTTCCATCGCGACAAGCACGGCCCGTAGATCGGCGGGTGTTACACCCTGTCGCAGCGCTTCGTCATCGGCCGCCTCCTCCAGCGCGCTGACCAGCCGGCTGCGGTAGAACCACGCGGTCGGTGTAAGGGCGGTCAGTGTCGCACAGATCTCCGCGAGCGCCCGGAGGATGTTGTCGCGTCGGCGGCAGTGCGCGCGCTCGTGGGCGATGACCGCCCGCAGCTCTGCCTCGCTGAGACGATCGCTCAGTGCCGTAGAGATGACCATCACCGGTCGCAGCAGGCCGGCCGTGAAGCTCACCGGCGTCCCGGCCTCGATCTCCCAGACCGCAGGATCCGCCTCCAGCCGGGCGCCGCTTGCGAGGACCATCCCCCGGAGCAGGTGGCTGCGGATCATCGCGATCGCCGCTCGAAGGATGGCGGCCAAAGCAAGCAGAAGCGCCAGCCATGCAAGCGCGGTGAGGAGCGCATCGCCGCCGGGTGCGCGCGCCAGCGGAATCAGGCATGGGTGAGGTCGCTCGCCGCCCAGATGAGGCGACGCCCCGGGGCCCTGGGAGTGCAGAGCCAGCGCTCGAACCGCCGCGAGAAGCCCCGCGCGCGCCGGTACAAGCAGAGCCGCCAGCCAGACGCGCGCCCGGCCGGCGGCATTTTCCTCTCCCGCGGTCTCAGCCAGCGCAACGGCGGGCAGCGCCATCAACAGGCTGACGGCCACGCCGGTGGCCACGAGGATGCTGGCGAACGCCAGCAGCTGGGCCATCAGCTCTTCGGGGCGTCTCCCCGGCGCCGCCGATGCTCGTCGATCAGCTCAGCGAGCGCGTCGAGCTGCTCGGGGCTCTCGTCCCCGACCGCCTCGACGAAATAGGAGATCGCCGGCTCGGCAAAACTCGAAAGCAATCCGTCGATGACCCGCCTCGTCACATTGTCGGACAGCTCGCTGCGACTGAGCGTCGGCCAGTAGTAGTACGCCCGTCCCCGCTGCTCGCGTTCGAGCAGCCCCTTGTCATGCAGGCGGCTCATCGTGGTCATGATGGTCGTGTAGGCCGCGTCCTTGCCCTGATCCTCCAGCGCCGAGCGTACATCCTCAACGCAGACGGATTCCGACGCGTCCCAGATGACCTCCATCACCTGCGCCTCCAGCTCGCCAAGCGCCTGCTCGATGCCGCGCTTGTCGAGCTTGAAGACCGACAGATCCGGCTGTTTCGCGCGCCCCGGGCCCTGTCTCATAGTCGTTCCACGCCCCGCCTGACAACGATGCCGCTGACCACCGATGCTATTACTATTCATTATAGTAGACAGCGGTCCCGCTGTCCAGTTCCTCGCGACGATTGGTCAGGGCATCGCCCATCGCTTTCAGTGCGGCCGATCCCGGCCTGTTCCTGCGGCGGCCCCGGTGTCGTCAGAGCGCCTCGGCCAGCTCCGCGACCGACTCGAGAGTATACGTCGGATGACGATCGGACTTCGCGGCCTGCTCGCGAGAGGTCACGCCGGTGAGCACAAGTGCGGTGTCGAGGCCCGCCGTTTCGCCCATCGCCATGTCGGTGTCGAGGCGGTCGCCGACCATCAGGCAGTCCCGAGCGCTCAGCCCGATCCCCGCGAGCGCCATCGTGGTGATGATCGGTGAGGGCTTGCCGATCATCACCTCCAGTTCGCGGCCGGTCGAGGCCTCGAGATAGGCGATATTTGCTCCCGAGTCGGGCACCGTCCTGCCGCCCTCCAGCGGGCAGACGGTGTCCGGGTTGGTCGAGAAGAATCTCGCGCCACCAACCAGCGCCTGGTGAGCCGCGTCAAACTGCGCGTAGGTGATCTGCCGATCCCACGAGACCAGGACGATGTCAGTCTGCGCCGGATCCTCCGTGAGGCTCACCCCGGCATCGGTCAACTCATCGCGCAGCGCCGCCTCGCCGAGCACCATGACCTGTGCGTCGGGATGCTCTGCAGCGAGGTACCGCGCGCTCGCCAGCGGCGAGTTCACGACATCATCCACGGTCGCGGGGATACCGAGCCTGGTCAGCTTCTCGGCGTAGCTCTCTCTGCGCGCGATCGGCTTGTTGGACAGAAACAGGACCCTCGCGCCACGTTCCCGCAGGCTCGCCACGGCAACATCGGCTCCCGGGATAAGCTCCTCGCCAAGGTAGATCGTGCCGTCAAGATCGAACAGATAGCCTCGATATCGCTTCACAGTGGGTCTCCCTGTCGGTTGCTGAGGTGGTTCTCGTCAGATGAACGGCCTGCGGCATTCGCAGTCCTCGTCGTCGGCCACCGTCTCGATGGCGGCGCGGAGAAGCTGGAAGAGGTCGTCCTGCCGCCGGTCCATGATCTCCACGACCTCCTCGTGCGTAATCCGCGAGGAGCTGATTCCCGCCGCCCAGTTGCTCACCACGCAGAGCGTCGCGTAGCACAGGCCGGCCTCGCGCGCGAGCACGACCTCCGGCACACCCGTCATGCCCACGACATCGCCGCCGAGCCTGCGGAACATCTCGATCTCCGCCGGGGTCTCGAAGCGCGGCCCCTCGGCGCACAGATAGGTGCCGGCCGGATGCAGTGTCTCGCCCAGCGCGTTCGCGCAGGCCTCGCGCAGCACCTCGCGGATCCGCGGGCAGTAGGGCTCGGTCAGATCCACGTGCCGCACCTGCCCGTCCTCGCCATCGAAGAACGTCAGCGGCCGCTGCTTCGTGAAGTCCAGAAACTGGTCGGCGACCACGAAATCGCCCGGCTCCATCTCCAGGTTCATCGACCCCACCGCGTTGGTTGAGATCACGCAGGTGCAGTCCATCTCCGCCAGCGCGCGGATGTTGGCGCGGTAGTTGATCCGGTGTGGCGGAATCGA
The DNA here is from genome assembly GCA_029821265.1 of Candidatus Zipacnadia bacterium. Taxonomy (GTDB): domain Bacteria; phylum Armatimonadota; class Zipacnadia; order Zipacnadales; family UBA5352; genus JALGTR01. Next base: position 3,800 of record JALGTR010000216.1, on the reverse strand, counting down.
GTGCTGCATGCCGTGGCGCGGCAAGAAGACGATCTCCCGGCCCTCCGCGTCCAGCAGATACAGCTGCACGTCGCCGTATTCAGTCGCCACGGTCCGCAGGCGTGGCTTCTGCTTCGCGTATAGATCCTCGATGCCGCTTCCGGCGATAAGCCCGACGCGCATGCTCCCAGCTCCCGGCGTTCAGCCGAAGTAGACGTAGTAGGTGCGCACGGTCTCGCCCAGGCCCATGCCGATCAGGCCCCAGGCGATTCCGGCGGTGAAGTAATGCCCCAGAGCCAGCCCCAGGAATCCCGGTATCAGCCGCCGGTAGGCGGACATGCCACCAAGCTTGAAGACAATAGTCTTGATGATCCAGACGAGGAAGAAGCTGCCCCAGATGAGGCTGCCGTAGGAGCCCGCCATCCCGAAGGCAAGCGGGTGCAGCGGAAAGCGCAGGAAGATCATCCGCAGGATCATCAGCGCGCCGGTGATGACGAAGCCGCCCGCGGTCGCTCCGATCCGCCACGGATCCGGGGAGGCGTGGCCCTTCTGGTAGCTGGTCAGGGCCTCAAACTCCGACATCGCGATGTTGTAGCCCCATCCGCCCATCGCATTCAGGCCACCAGATCCGAACTCGTAGTAGTCGCGCAGGTGCAGCCCCACACCGACGTAGAGCCCGACAACAAGCGCGATGACCAGCAGCCAGCTCATCGACTTCTGGCGGATGTTGGTCTCCCGCGCGAGGCGGAAACCCTCGGTCTGGTAGCCGATCAACGACGGGTAATACCCGCGCGAGAGGAAGACCAGCGAGGTGAAGATCGTCAGTGACCTCCAGCCGCCATGCTCCAGCAGCGGCTCGCTGCCGAAGGTGTACTTGATCGCCTTGTAGTGCTGGAAGTAGGGGAACATCCAGATCAGCGGAATGCCGACCTCCGCCCTGATCCGCGCGTAGACCAGCGCGACGGCCAGGAGAAGGCCGAAGTACAGTGCGGCGAGCCACAGCGCCATTCCCGCGTAGTGGACCCAGCCGAGCACCACCGCGAGGCCGACCACGAAGACGACCACAGCCATCCGATAGCTCATCGGCTCGTCGGAGTCGTCGATCTCCGGGGTGCCGGTGAATGCCTTGCGGAGGACGTCCGCGATGTGATGGCGGGCGATCCACAGCAGGAAGCCGGCCATCGCGAGGTAGGCGCCGAGGCCCTGCTCCTGCACGAACGGGAAGCCCGCGACGTCAAGTCCCCCCGCTGCCGCGGCGACGGCCTCGAAGCGGAGGAGGAAGTAGAACACCCAGATGCTCAGGGCGACCTCCGTGCTCACGAGGTAGCCAAAGCCGAGCATCTCGGGGCGGTAGTGAATCTGCAGCGGCTGGATGGCGCTCCATGGCCGCTCGGTGAACAGCGCGCCGATGTCGTAGTACTTCCCGAGTGAGGTGAACCCGGGGTTGTAGGCGTTGATGATGTTCGTGATGTTATACAGCGCCGCGATTGCGAAGCCTGTCCACATGACGGGGCTCTTGAAAAAGTCCGTGACCAACGCCCGCGTGTTGAGCCCCTCGGTGACCTCGATCGGCAGATACAGCAGCGGGTACGTGAGCTTCTCCTTCTCAGACCACTGTCGGCGGAAGACCACCATCATCGACATCATCACGAGCCACAGCGCGAGAAAGAACACCCCCCAGGCTGCCAGCGGCACCAGCCACTCGGCCCACGGCACGTTCCCCTGCTCGGAGGCCTCGTAGAGCAGGCGGATGATCTCCGAATCGTGAGGCACGAACCACTCGGGGATGAAGTCCTGGATGCTCTCGAAGTTGTTCTCGGGCGTCGCGTAGTAGAACGGGACCGGAATGGTGTTGATAAAGAACCGCGCGATCCCGCAGCCCGCCATCGACGTGGCGACCGCGAGGAAGACATAGACCATCAGGACCTCGCGGCGGTCAAGCGCCAGCCACCTGCTCACCCGCCGCACCAGCGGATTGAGCAGCACCAGCCCGACGAGGAAGGCGACAGCAGGAACGGCCGGCACCGCCTCGGTAATCTGACAAAAGCGCGTGACGACCTCGGATTGCGAGATCCAGAGCGCGGAGATGAGGCAGAAGATAATCGAGAGCAGGATCGCCCGCCAGGTAAGGCCGATCAGTGGCTGTTCGCCGTTCTCCTGCTCAGAGGTCGTGGCTCCAATCTCGACTGCCATGACAGGCGCTCCCGTGTGCCCAACGCGCGTCGGGCGCTGAGAATCGTAGAGGCGTCGGCGGCCGGGGATCCTGCTGCCGCCATACGAACGGTAGTACTCATTCGCGCTGCAGGGCCCCGGGACCTTCGGCTTCCGGCGCATCCCCGGCCCCAGGCCGCTGTGCTGTCACCTCGGCGACTGAGGCCGGCTCCGGTTAAGACATCTCAGCAGGGCCTTCTGTCGCTGCCCCCACCCCCGCCGTTGCGCGCGGCTACCCCTCGCTTGCGATCTGCACCGAGGCAATCCGCAGGCTGGGGAGGATCAGGCCCGGCTCCTCGCGGTAGTCGCTGGAGACTGCGTCGATGCCCTGGAGCAGCTCCTCACCCGTGGTGCCGATCAGCGTCGTAGAGAGCGGAGCCGTCAGCTCGCCGTTTTCGATGCGGAAGCCGAAGTCCGCCGTCGTCGAGACCTCGCCGGTGATGCCGTTGGGTGAGATGCCCGCGTACGCGATGTACAGTCCGTTATCAATCTCAGCGATCAGCTCGGCCTCGGACCTGTCACCAGGCTGGATCTGCAGGTTACTTGGGCTGATACCCACGGAGGAGGAGTAGCCGCTTCGGGCTGCATGTCCGGTGGGCTCCACTCCGGCCTTGAACGCGGTGTAGGAGTTGTGCAGGTAGGTCGTCAGCACGCCCTCGTCGATGAGCGCCCTCGGCGTTCGGGCCACGCCCTCGCCGTCGTACTCGCCTGAGCGCAGGCCGGCCGGCACGAGGGGCTCCTCTCGGACCGTCAGCACCTCGGAGGCGATCTGCTCGCCCTCCCTGCCCGCAAGCCACGAGCGATTGCGCTGCACGGCATCGGCCTCCGCCGCGCTGATGACCGCGCCGATCAGCGACATTGTCGCCAGCGGCCCGAGCACGATCGGCACGCGGGCGGTCGGAACAGGCGAGCTTCCCAGTTGATCGAGTGCCGCCCGCGCGGCGGCCTCAGCCACGCCGACTGGTTCGAGGTCGGAGAGGCGCCGCGCCATGTCCTGCTCGAAGTACGTCCCGACATCGCCGTCGCGGTTGATGATCACGTAAAACGAGAGCCCGGCCGAGCTGCCTCGCTTCGTGAGCGCGACGCCCGTCGAGCTTGCCAGCGCCGAATCGCCGTAGCCGGCGGACGCTCCGCCCTGAACGATTGCGTCATCGGCCACCGACAGGGCCTCCTCGATGCCCCGGGCGCACCACTCCACGAAGACGTCGGCCCCGAGGCCCGCAAGCTGCTCGTCGAACAGCTCGGGCACTGGCTCGGCCTCGGTCGGTTCGGGCAGGCGCACGAAATCAGGGTCAGGGTGCGCGGCCTTCGCCATCGCGACGGCACGCTCTCCGGCCTCCCGCGCGCTCTCGAGGCTGAGCGTCTGCACGCTCGCGAAGCCCTGCCCGCCGCCGGTGAACGCGCGCACCGACAGCCCCTGGTCGTGGATCGTGGCGCAGTAGTTGATCGAGTTGCGTTCGACCTCGACCGAGTTTTCGATGGTGTCCGAGGCGTAGGCGTCGCAGTAGTCGGCGCCGGCGCTCTTCGCGGCCTCCACGGCCGCCTGCACCAGATCAAGAAGCTGCTCGCCCATTACCCTTGCCTCCCGGCCTGCTGCTGACCGCCGACCA
>JALGTR010000215.1 GCA_029821265.1 Candidatus Zipacnadia bacterium | reverse complement strand
CTCATCGATCTCGTAGCCGCTCTCCCACGCCTTAGCATCGATCAGCCGGCCGTCTGCAACCCTCTCGAAGCCGCCGTTCGCGAGTGTCTCCTGACCCTGAGCTGCGGCGTCCGCGTCGAGTGTCCGCTTGAGGATCACGGCGTCGGCCCAGGTCCACCGGCAGGCGCCCAGAATCATGACTGCCAACACAATCGTGAGCGTTCGCATCTCGGCTCCTCCCCACACGTGAAGCGCCAGCGTCGCTCGCCCGGGTGCCACGCCGGGCAATTCCCGATCTGCCACCCAAAGCCCTCCGGCGTGCCAGGCTGCGTGCACAGGCCCCAATGATTGTGGCCGGCAGGACCTGCGGCCCTGACTGGCGAACAGTGCGTCGGCAACTCGAGGAGAGGAAGGTTAACATGTCCGAGTATCCGGTCGATCTCGAAGCGATCAAGCGTCATTTCAGGCAGGACCATTTCGCCGCAACGAGTGGAGTGGAGATCCTCGAGCTCAAGCAGGGCTACGCCCGCACCTCGCTCACGATCGAGGAGAGGCACCTCAACAGCGTGGACATCCTGCAGGGGGGAGCGATCTTCACGCTCGCTGACCTCGCATTCGCGATGGCCTGCAACTCCGGCGGGCGAGTAGCTGTGGCGATCAATACCAGTCTCTCGTTCTTGCGAGCGACGCGCTCGGGAACCCTCGTTGCCGAGGCCACGGAGGTCTCCCGCAGCAGGCGGATCTCGACCTGCACCGTGCACGTCACCGATGAGCAGGGCACCCTGGTCGCGCTGTTCCAGGGGACCGCCTATATCAAAGACGAGCCGTTCCCGCCACAGGAGGCGCAAAGCTGACGCCGGCCCCGAAGCTCACGCCGGCCTTCAGTCCTTGCCGGCAGCGCGCCGGGAGCGCAGCAGACGGGCAGACCGCGCAGGCAGCGTGAGGCTATAGCGGACGCGATCGGCCAGAACCTCGGCCGTCGCTCCCGTGAACGGCCACGAGCTCTCAGCGCCCGGGTCTTCGAGAGTCACATCTCGCTCGCGGTCGCCGAAGTTCGCCGCCACGAGATAGTCGCCGGTGAGCATGCCCGCGATGTCGGGGGGCGCGTCCAGCACGCGCAGTCTGGAGTGTCCGGTCTCCTCGTGGGGCTGCTCCGGAATCAGCAATGCCGTCAGCGGCTCCGACGCCTCGCCGGCCGCGAGCTCCTGCGGGCCCTTGAGCCGTGAGAGCACGACGTCGTCGGCGATGGCCCGGTACGGCCGGTGGTGGTGGCGGTTGTGGTAGATTGCCTCTCCGGGCCCAGCGAACACAATGCCGATGCGATCATCGAGGTTCAGCCACCCCGGGCGGCCGAGCATGTCCACGACGTCATCGTCCTCGCTCTCGCCAAGCCACCCGTGGTAGTCACGAGCGCCGTCGGGCGTATACAGCGTGCGCACCCCCCGGCTGCTGGCTCCGAGCAGCGGGAATGTCTCGTTCGTCAGCCTCAGGAAGCCCTGTTCGAGACCGTCGAGCACGATCGGTTCGAGCGCCACGAAGCGCTCCCACGAGAGCATCCGGCCGTCCGGTAGGCTGGCCAGCAGCACCTGCTGGCGCAGCGATTCCTGGCAGCGATCGATCACAAGCACGCCGGCGAAGGCGTCATCATGCTCCGTGATGCGCGCGCTCACGAGACGGTGGCTGTCGGGGCGCTCGCGCACGACGGGCCTGCCCAGCCACGAATCGGTTGCCGGGGCGATGGTGTATATGCCCTCGCGAGTGAGCGGCATCGCCATGATCGAGTTGCGCCACGACAGCGACGTCTGGCCGCGGGTGTGTCGGTGGTGCACGAAGCCCGCGTGGGGGAAGAGACGAACGCCTTGCAGACGCTTCTCAAGCTCATCGGGCGGTGTCGGTTCGGCGCCAGGACCGAAGAGCCGGTGCAGCAGATACAGGTGTGCGGCGGACTGGATGTTGATCTCGCGCATGATCATCGGATCCTGCTGATCGTGCGCCCTCTCGGCGAGGTCCCGATCATACAGCCGCCCGTCGTTGCCCTGCTGGCGCAGCTCGCAGTTGCGCAGGCCTACGCGCTGCAGCGCCGCGGCGTCGGGGTCATCGAAGAAAACAGAGGCGATAGCATGCGGCGTCTCGGCTCCCGCGGTGGGCAGGTAGTGCCAGTCCATCCCCTGCATCGCCTGGGGGTAGCCGGCGCCATCGGTGACCGCCTTCAGATTCTCATATATCCTGCGGCGGTTCCACCACAGCTCCGGCGGCAGATCGCGGCCCCACAGTCCAAGCTGACAGCCGACAGTCATCATGGAGGCCAGCCCCGACGCGGTGTAGCTTGGGTGCACCATCCCGTGGTTCTCAGCCCAGTAATCCGGCAGGGCGGTGAAGGTCTTTCCGGTCAGGGCCGCCGCGGTGCTCTCGCCGACGCGTCCGAAGTCTCGTGCGTCCTGCGGGGCGGCACAGGCCGAGAACATCCATCGACGCGCGTTCGCCTCCCAGTCGCCCGCGCGCTCATGGCCGGACAGAAAGAGGTAGCAGGAAGCAAGGCCGAAGGCCGTCCACGCGTTCTCCTCCATCTGCGTGTCGAGATAGACCCCGCTCTTCGGTGCCATCTCTCCGAAGCGAGTGGCGTAGTCCTCGTGGATCCGCGCAACCATCATCCACGTCTCGTCATCGACCTGGTCGCGCAGCAGCAGGCAGACGCGCGCGATCGCCGCGACATTGCGTCCGCACTGGCTCTCCCGGAAGAAGCCTTCGCCGCGCTGGCCCCACTTCGTGCCGCAGTTCTCCGCTCGCCCCAGCCCCTCCGCGGGCCGCACGCAGTCCTCGGGCCCTGTGTCGTGCGTGAAGCACAGATACCGGACGGCCATAAGCGCCATCTGCTGCAGCTCCTGCCGCGAGACCCCCGTTGCCCCCGCGTCGTACTCCGGCGACACGCTGGCCAGCGCGAAGGTCTCTGCCGGGCCGGCCGACTCCGATCCGTACCAGTGCACACCACCGAAGAAATGGCCGCAGTTCGGACGCTGCGGCCACTCCGCGAAGTACTCCACCCCGACCGGTATCCAGCGCTCGATGATACGCAGATAACAACGGCTCAGATCGTTCTCGGCAACCGGCAGGTCAGGTCCGGCGAGATCGGTCGTGTCCTCTGGGGAAAGCACCGTAGCATCACCCTTTGCAGTCGGCTGGAACGCAGCTTTCCGGCACCGCGGCCGAAATCCTTCCGCCACCGGTTTTCCATCATGAGCGACGCATTCCCAACGAAGTCGGTCTTCATCAGTGGCGACCACCTCTCCTCGATGCGTGGTCCTCGTGGAGGGGCCCGGCCGGCTCCGACGAATACATCCTTCTGCGCAGCTCGACAATGCCGTGTGGACGCAGTCCGCGAGGTGACCCATGCGAGATCGAGAGCGAGGTAGCTCCGCCCGACAACATCTCAACGTGGCGTGTGCGATCGTCGTGATCATGCTTGGCACAGCCGGTGCAGCTCTCGCCCAGGAGGTCCCCATGGCTGAACAGACGCCAGTCGATGACACCATCGTCGTGCGGCACCCGACCGTTCAATCGATGAAGGCCTGGACCGACCCGCAGGAGGGAGCGTTCGTCGAGACGCTGGGCTTCTACGAGCCGGGCGACGGCGGCGGGGCACTGTACCGGGTCGGGCCCCTTCCCGCCGAGATGCAGCTCAACGGTGCCGATGTCATCCCGCTGCAGAACGGTCTCGTTGCGCTGCTGATTGAGCGCGAAGCGGTGAACTACAGAATGTTCGGCGCGATCGGTGATGGTGAGAACGACGACGGGGTGCAGATCAAACTCGCTCACGAGTACGCCAACCGCCACGGCATTCCTGTCGTAAACACCTCGGGCGAGTTCTGGATCAGACAGACCAACAACATCCCGATCCAGACGAACGTGAGCTGGGGCAACACCCGGTTCCACATCGACGAGGAGTTCAACACCCAGAGCGACCCGCGCTTTATCGTCCTCGACGACGAGCCCACGAAGACCCTCGAGGACGAGGAGCTCCTCGCGGCCCTGCTGGAGAGCGTCCGCCCGGGCGTACAGATCATTCCCGAACTGGCGCCGTACGCCAACCACCTGATCACGGTCAGAGACGATGAGGACCGGATCGGCATCCGCGCGGGATATAAGGGCAATCGCGGCTGGGCCAGGGAGGAGCTGTTCTACGTCGAGGAGGAGGGCCGCATCATCGGCGATATCGCCTGGCGGTTCGAGGATTTCACGTCCGTCACCGCCAAGCCCTGCTCCGACACCTACCTCGTGATCGAGGGCGGTGGCTTCCATGTCTCGGGCGAGAACCCCAACACGGGATCAACGGGCTATCACTACAACGGCTTCTCCATCCGCCGAAGCCGTACCATCATCCGCCAGCAATGGGTCGGTCTTGAGGAAGGCGCGAGCGATGATTCCCTCGCCGCCCGACACGGCTTCTACTCGCTCAGCTACGTCTATGACGTCACCCTCGAGGACATTCGCCTGATGCCGTGGGAGAAGAGCAGGCGCGACCCCGAGACACCGGTCCCTCACGGAACCTACGGGATCGGCGGCTCGCGCATGCTCAACTGCACCTTCCGCAACCTCACAGCGGAGGCCGGCTGGGTCTCATGGGGCGTCTTCGGCACCAACATCAACAAGAACTTCCGCATCGAGCACTCGCGGCTCAACCGGATCGACGTGCATTTTCACTGCTGGAACCTCTACATCGAGGATTGCGAGATCGGCTTCAAGGGGATCTCGGTCACCGGCGGCGGTGACCTCTTCGTCGAGGACACAACGCGCCACGGGAACAGCTTCATCAACTTCCGAGCCGATTACGGCTCCAAATGGGATGGCAGGATCCGCCTGCAGGGCTGCACACTCAGGCCGCCCAGCGGCGGCACCGTCTCCGTGCTCAGCTACGACATGCGTGATTTCGATTACCAGTACCCGATCGGCTTCGGGCGCAGCGTCACGATCGAGGACATGGTCATCGACTACAGTGCCGCGCCGGACTCTGAGGCCCCCTGCTGGCTGCTGAGAACCGTGGGATTCTCCCGGACCGGCGAGGGCAACCGCCTGTTCTTCCCCACATTCATACAGTTCAGGGACGTCCGCGTCAGGGCGCGTGAACAGGGGGTGCGGCTGATGCGCATCCCGAGCCCGTACCACTACGACCTCGGCCGACCTGGCGGCTACGACGGCAGCAGGCTCGACGCCAACTGCACGATCGAGGTCGATAACGTGCAGCTTGAGAGCCTCACGCCGGAGCGACCGGGCGACCCCGGCAATGTCCACCTGCTCATCGGCAGCGATGAGCCCGAGCAGTACACCGATGAGCTGGCGCTGTACCCGGAGATCCACTTCACCGACTGCGACGGTGTCAGCGTGCAGATGACCAACTGCATCGCCAGCGCCTCATTTGAGCGCTGCTCGATGAACGTCGTGACAGCACCGCAGTTGCGCGGGGAACTCGTCTTCGACGGCTGTCGCTTCCAGCCTGTTCTGCAGAATGCAGAGGACAGCATCTACGCGGTCGACAGCGTACTGGGCACGCGCTTCACGAACTGCACGGTCCACGCACCGGTCGTCGGCGGCGAGGCAAAGCCAGAGCTTGTCAACAGCATCGGCTTCCTGCAGCTCAACGGTCCGGTCGAGCACTATCACCTGAACACGGGCCTGAGCAACCGCGTGCTCGAGTACTGCCGGGACAGCGGAATCGAGCTTGAGCCCGACTTCATCGCGAGGCTCAAGACGCACCACCCGCTCGAGGATTGATCGCATTGCGTGAGGCTATCGACCGTAGCCGACACGCGTGTGCCGGCTACGGACGCCCTACCCGTCTGACAGCCGGCCGCGGTCGACCTCGACGATCGCGGCCAGGCTGGCCCGGGCCGTGAGCAGCGCGTTCTCAAGGTCCACCCGCTCCGGCCTGTCATCCTCGGTGTGATACGCGGCATCGGCGTAGGGGTAGGAGCCGAGGTTCATGATCGCGGCGCCATACCCGGCCTTCACGAACGAGCCGTCATCATCGCCCGGCGCCGTGCGCTGGTGTTTGCGCTGCCTCAGACCGATCTGGTAGCGATCATTGACCTCGGCCATCAGGTCTGCCAGACGCTCGCCCTCTGGGGTGGTGTAGAGCGTAACGTTGGCCATGATTCGCTGCGCGTGATCGGCGTCCGACTTGCGGCCGACGCTGTCGAGATTGAACACCGCGATGATGTTGTCACCCCGCTCGCGAGCGCTCTCGGCCGCGGTCACACTCGTCCAGGGCGTATGCTCCTCGTTGCAGTACAGGAACCAGATCGAGCGCTGGCTCTCGTAACCCGCGAGAACTCGCGCGATCTCAAGGTTCACCACCGTACCCACGGCGTTGTCATTGGCCCCCGGCGAATCCACCCAGCTCTGCGAATCCTTGTGCGAGACGACCACGATCGTTTCGTCCGGATGCCTCACGCCCGTCTTCTTCGCGTACAGATTACAGGCCGTATACCACGGGTCCTCCGGGTGCGGGGGTGAGTACTGCGCCGATTTTGGCTTCGTCCTGTCGCGACGGAAGGCCTGGACCCTCACGGGCTCCCTCTCGACCTCATACCCCCATGACCGCAGGAGGGACTCGATGTAGTCGTCGGCCTCGTCGAGGGTAGACTTCCCATGGCCGGGCAGCGTGTAGTTCGCCTTCCGGTAGGGCA
>JALGTR010000214.1:6729-7543 GCA_029821265.1 Candidatus Zipacnadia bacterium | reverse complement strand
CCGGCAATTGCATCTTTCGACGATGGTACGCGATGGCCCTTCTCCGGGGCTTCAATGCCCGACGAAAGGGAGGGAACGGGATGGCGTGCGTCGAAATCTTCTGGGCCGCCAGGGGGCAAATTGCGAGGCCTGCGCCCTGGCGCACCTCGACGCACGTTCCTCGGTGCAGACGATGACGCTTCAGTGGGCTTTGCGAGGCTCCACGGAAGCGAAGGTGGTTTACGGACGTGGAACAGATCAACTGGTTCGAAATCGTCTCCGGGACACTCGGAGGCGTGGCTCTGCTCATGTACGGAATTCGGATCATGGGCGAGGGCCTCGAGAGCGCCGCCGGCGACACGATGCGCAAGATCCTCGCAGCTCTGACGCGGAATGCATGGCTGGGCTGTCTGGTCGGGACGATCGTGACAGGGATCGTGCAGAGCTCGAGCGCGATCACGGTCATGACCGTCGGTTTCGTTAACGCCCAGCTGATGACGTTCCGACAGGCGCTGGGTGTGATCTATGGCGCAAACATCGGAACGACTGTGACGGGCCAGATCATGGCCTTTCAGATCACGCAGATTGCGCTGCCGGCAATTGCCATCGGTTTCGCAATGCAGTTCTTCTCCAAGAAGAGGTTCGTCAAGAACCTCGGGCAGGGGATCCTCGGCTTCGGCATCCTTTTTCTGGGCCTGATGCTGCTCAAGGATTCGGTGAGCACTCTCAAGGACAACGACCTTGCGGTCAGGCTATTCACCGACTTCAGCCACAACCTGATCCTGGCGGTCATCGCGGGAACGGTTGTGACGATTTGCATCCAGTCATCATCGGC
>JALGTR010000214.1:0-6705 GCA_029821265.1 Candidatus Zipacnadia bacterium | reverse complement strand
TTTGCATCCAGTCATCATCGGCGTCTCTGGGGATTGCGATGGCGCTCGCGGCCGCGGACCTGATCACCCTCGAGGCCGCTATCGCGCTGATGCTCGGCGACAATATCGGAACGTGTATCACCGCCCAACTGGCGTCGATCGGGACTCATCCGACCGCACGGAGAACGGCGTGGGCGCATACCATTCACAACATCGTTGGCGTGGTGCTTGCTCTGGCCCTGCTGAAATGGTTTACGCCCATGATCTTGTCGTTGTCGCCCTCGACGGAGGGCCTGGAGGTCGGCTCAAGTGCATACCAGGCGGCGCTGCAGCGGCAGGTTGCGAACTCACACACGGTCTTCAATATCCTCGACGCACTGCTGTTTCTGATCTTCAACAACTGGTTCGCGGCGCTGCTGGAGCGCTGGATTCCCGACCCGCGCAGGCGCACGGTGGAGGAGGCGGCCCACATTGACCGCAGGCTGCTGAAGACGCCGCCCGCCGCGGCTGGAGCCACACTGCAGGAGCTGGCACGCATGGCGCGGATCTGCCGCAATCTCGTGGACAGATCGACCGACGCGGTGCTGCGGCCGAATGAAGTGGACACTGCACCGCTGTGGGCGGAGGACGACGTGATCGACCAGTTGCAGGATTCGATCACCGAGTATCTGATCGCACTGATGGAGGAGGACCTGCCTGATTACATCTCAGGCCAGGTCCCCGCGATGCTCCATGTTGCGAACGACCTCGAGCGGGTGGGCGACCACTGCAAGAACCTGCTCGAACTCGCGGAGCAGCGGGCGGCCGATGACATGCCGTGGTCGGAGGCTGCGGACGAATCGGTGCGGGAGATGGCTGGCCTGGTGGACGAGATGCTCGAGAACGCCGCCCGATCGCTCAGTGGTGAGACCGACAGCCTGCCGCAGCGTATCCTGGAGCTTGAGCAGAAGGTGGACCGCCTGACGGAGCTCAACCGCAAGAAGCACCTGGAACGCTCGAGGCAGGGCGAGTGTCTGATGCTGCCAGGCCTTCTGTATCTCGACACGCTCATGAACTACGAGAAGATCGGCGACCATGTGCGGAATATCGCCAGAGCGCTCGAGGGCGGGCTGATAGAGGCCGGAGCGCGGCTGCCCTACGCCGAGGATGCAGAGGAGCTTTAGGCGCAGCACCGGTCACGGGCGCCGGCGACACCGAGCGTCTCGTTGAGAAAGCGCTTGTTGACGGCGCAGGCCTCGGCTGGCTGCAGATCCGTGTAGTCGAGGTCGACCACCAGCCAGTGGTCGTCGCAGCTGCCGAAACCACCTGACTGCAGCGCCTGCCAGCAGGCCTGCAGGTCGATGGTCCCCCGTCCGAGCTCGATGAAGCGCCGGTCTTCGCCGAGGTCCTTGAAGTGCGCGTACACGATGCGGTCGGCGTGGCGGCGAATCGTGCCCGGCACGTCGAAGTCGCCGAGGGCGAGCTGGGCGGTGTCAGGTGTAAACCTGACGAGGTCCGGGTCGGTCAGTGACATCAGCCGCTCAAAGGGCTCCTCGTACTCGAAGATCGTACCCCAGTGCTGATGCCAGGTGCAGGTGAGGTCGTGCTCCGCGCACAGGCGCCCCATCTCGTTGGCAGCCTCAGCCGCGCGAGCAATCTGGTCCTCTCCCCCGCCTCCATCCTTGCGACCACCGTCGATCATGATATGGGGACAGCCGATGGTGATGCAGAACTCCGCCACGCGCCTGCCATGGTCGAGCCAGGCGGCGACCTCGGCGTCGTCGGCGAAGCCGCAGGTGTAATAGAGGGCGCAGATGATCAGGCCGGCGTCATCGAGGGGCGCCCGGACCTCATCAGGGCGGTCGAACCACGGCTCCATGACCCGGGCGCTGTACTCGAGCCCGTCCCACCCGCACTCGCAGACCGCCGGCAGTGACGCGACGAGACGGTCGAACCCCTCTCCGGGGAATGTCGCCGGATGGTAACCGAGCTTCATCGCCTGCACCTCACAATTGCGATCAGTGCTCGCCCTCGCTGAACACCTGGCAGGTGAAGACGTAGAGATCGCAGTCGGGGGGGCGCCAGGCGTCCGGGGACAGGCCGGCCTTGTGCGCGCAGAGACAGGTCAGCATGGTATCGCGATCCCAGCCCTGCTCAGGGGCCACCTGTGGCAGAAAGACACCGCGGCGCATCCCGCGGCAGACCATCACACCGTGCTCACCCACGATGATCTCGTCGGGGCTGTTCACCTTCTTCAGCGGAGAGAGCACGCTGATCTCGATCTCGAGGTCATCCACCTCGTCGGGCCGCACCGGGGGAAATCGCGGATCCTGAGTGGCGGCCGAGATCGCCGATGACCGGACCGCCGCAGCGAGCGGCTCACGGGCTTCGAGGGTCCCGATGCAGCCGCGCAACTGCCCGTGCTTGTGCAGCGTCACGAAGACCGCCCGAGGCTGCTCAAGAACGGGATCACCGCTCGGAAGCTCGGGCACTGAACCATCGCTGACGTACTGCTCGATGGTCCTGCGCGCCAGGTCAAGGAGGATCTGCTGCTCCTGCTCTGTGAGTTCTACGCGATCTGCTGCGTCTCCCGCCATACCTGTCACCTGTCCGGTCAACGAACGATTCTGCGCTGTCCAAGGAATTCGACAGGCAGGCGCCTAACGTCTGCCTGCGGAGCCCTGCGGCCGGGCGCGCAGCGCACGACGGGCGGGGGCAGGCTATCTGGTTTCCGCCCGGGCGGCCGGGTGGGTGAAGACGAGAAGAGCGTTCGAGACGCGGCGGGCGACGCCGTCGTCCGGACGGTTTAGAAGCTGACCATCGGCTACGAAGCTCGTGGAGCCGCCCCCGTCGAGGTTCATCGCCTGCCACGCCCCGAGCTTGACCAGCGTGGTCGCGAACTCCTGAAGGGTCATGCCACCGCGACTGTGCTCGCCCTGGCCTTCGACCGCCACCAGCAGCAGGCGCCCGTCCCTGGTGAAGCCCACCGCGGAGCGCGACGGAGCACTGGCGTAGACGTCCGGCCGGAATCGCTCGGGCCCCGCAGTCACATGCGGGCGTCCGTCCCTTACGAGGCGCGGCCCGCCGCCGATCGCGTGCCGCAGAGCCGGCCATTGTGGCTTCGTGCCAAGGCGCGGCGTGACCCTCGTGCCGACAGCAACCTTTCCCAGACTTCGGGCCATTCGCCCGTTGCCGGAGAGCACGAAGCCACCCTGCGGGATGGGGACGACACGGCCCTCGCTCTCACAGTGGGTGACCACGCCCGAGGCATCCACCGCCAGACGTGTGCAGTGGCCGGCGCCGGCCACGAACTCGCCCCAGCGCGGAGTGTACATCACAAGCGTGTCCATCTCTTCGTGTCCGCGGTTGAGCGCGTGAAGCTTCTGCGTGCCGAGGCCCTCGAAGACGATCTGGCCGTCGAACTCCAGGCGGTCCATCAGCAGGCGACCGTCCTCTGCGATCCCGAGGACCGTCCGGCCGCCCCACGGATCGCGTATCCACTCGCCGTCGATCACAAGCATGCCCAGCGGCGGGCCGCTGCGCGCGAAGAAACCGCCGTTGATCCCCCCGTACGCGCCAAGAGAAGCGACCATCTGGCTCACTGTCGCGCGCTCATGGATCGTCGAGGCCGCCAGCGCCGGGCGAACCTCCACCTGCCCGGAGTCGGTCGCCACCTCCATGACAAACACTCGCACGGGCCCCCGGCTTGTGCAGAAGTTGCGAGTGTGCAGCACGCCCGCAGCGCGCGGCATCTGCGCAATCTCCGGCGGCTCGGGCTGAGCGGGGATGTCATCAGGATCGCGCAACAGGTCCACGACGACACGCGGCGGGTCGGGAAGCGTGAAGACCTCCGGTGGCAGCGGCGAGCTGTGCGTGATCTCGACACGGATCGTGTCCTCCGCGGTGGGGCCCTGCCGAAGCTCGCTCACCAGTTCGTCATCGAAGTGCAGCAGGCGGATGCTGCGGGTCCATTGCCCGTCATCGGCAGGTGCGGGCAGATCGAGGGTGAGACGTCCACCCTTGTTACGCCAGGAGAAAGCGGTTGGCCCGGTCAGGTCAAGCACCAGACGCAGCTTCTGCGGGTGGAGTCCCTCTCGGACGTCCCCGACCTCCACCCCGCGCCCTAACAGCGTCCAGCGCTCGCCCGCGGCAGCCTGCTCGCAGCGAGCGAAGATCGGGAATGCCTCGCGGACCATCGCCAGGGGAACGAAGAGTGCCCCGTCATGCAGCGAGGCCGCCACCGGGGCCCGACAGAGCCTGTCCTCGACACTGAAGGCCTCGGCATTCGGGCGTACAAGCATCGAAATACCGAAGCCGCGCACCGTCCACGGCTGTCCCTCACCGCCCTGCAGAACGGTCAGCCCAAGGCCGCGCTCAAGCGCCTCGGCCGAGAGCAGCACCTCGCCGTCCTGACAGATCGCCAGCCCGTCGTCCAGCGCGCTGCCGTTGACGACCACCGTACATGGATCGGCAGCGGCTGCCGTGGCGAGGGCCAGCCCAAGCGCGACGATGACGCATCCAGCAAAACGGCGGCTCATCTCAGCAACGACACCTCAGTTCAGGCCGCGCGGAGGGCTGACTCCGGCAAACCGGCCCTCTCCGTAGACAGGCCGACCGTTGATGATAACCGTCTCGACGCGACCAGGCAGAGCGCAACCGGCGAATGGGGTGTTCCGGCCGAGTGTCTCGAAGCGCTCAGGATCGACCTCCCACGTGGCGGCGGGGTCGAAGATCAGCAGGTCGGCGGGTGCTCCTGGCGCGATGCGGCCCTGCGACAGACCCACCAGGGCAGCGGGAGTGCTGGTCAGCGTCCCGAGAACCGCAGGCAACGCCATGCCGGCCTCGCCCACAAGCACATCCAGTGCGACCGAAAGCGCGGTCTCGAGGCCGATGATGCCAAACGGGGCGTCACGCAGCCCCGCCGCTTTCTCGTCAGGCGTGTGTGGCGCATGGTCGGTGGCAATGACGCCCACGACCCCGTCCCGGACCGCCTCGATCAGCGCCTGACGATCCTCCTCGGTTCGCAACGGCGGGTTCATCTTCGCGTTCGCACCGTGCTCGAGAACAGCCTCGTGGGTCAGAGCAAGGTAGTGTGGGGCGGTCTCGGCGGTCGGGCCGTCCTCCCAGTCGCGCAGAGCACGTACGCCGGCCGCGGTCGAAAGGTGCGCGATATGAAGTGGCGGCCGGCCCGCCCCGTCCCACGCCTCCCGCCACGCCTCGATGGCGCGGACCTCAGTCTCCGGGTGCTGGCCGGGAACCCCCAGCTGCTCTGATACCTCTCCACGGTGGATGACGCCGCCCGCCGAAAGGTCCTCCGCCTCAGCGTGAGCGATGAAGCGAAGGCCGGCCTCGGCGCAGCGGCGGAGCGCCTCCCGCCGTTGCTCGCGCGTGCGGAGCATGAACGCGTCATCGCTCACCGCGATACAGCCTGCCTCGGCAAGCGCCTGGAAGTCGGTCAGGGTCTCGCGGTCGTTCGCAAGCGTGGCGGCGCCGATGACGCCGACGCGGCACCATGCGCGGTGGCGGATGCGCTGGCGAATCTCGGCGACGTGGGATGGCGTGTCCGGCGCGGGCTGCGTGTTCGGCATCGCCGCGACGGTCGTGAAGCCCCCGGCGACGGCGGCGCGTGTGCCCGTCTCTATCGTCTCCTTCTGCTCGGCGCCGGGCTCGCGCAGGTGCACATGCAGGTCGATCAGCCCCGGACAGACGACCATTCCCGACGCATCAATCACCGCTCCGGGAGCCGCGGTCTCCTCGCCGACCGAGGCGATCCGGCCGCCGCTGACCGTAATATCAGCCTGTTCGTCGCGCCCGGTGGCAGGGCATATTACGCGACCGCCGCGGATGCGAAGCGCGCGTTCGGAGGTCATCAGCGCTACGGCCCTCCCGAGAAACGCAGAAGACCTCCCGGTGCGCGCGGGGGCCTCCTGCAGGTGAACTCATGTGCGGCGGGGGAGCTTACTCCTCGACCTTCACCTGGACCTGATCGGTGCGCTCGACCCTCTGGCCGTTCGGATCGCGGACAGTCAGGGTCACCGTGTAGTATCCGGGCGTGAGGAACGTCCATGAGGTCTCGCGGCCGAAGCCATCCTCCTGGATGCCATCGAGCGCATCGAAATCCCACACGTAGTTGGCGGTGACGCCCTCAGGCTGTGGTGCAGCCTCAAACTGCGTGATGGTCTCGACCTTCGTGACGATGTTCTCGCCGGCGTCAGCGACAAGCGGCTGGGTCTCATAGCCCATGCCGATCTCGCCCACCCAGAAGGTCTCCTCGACGTCGCCGAAGAGGGCGAGGTGCCGGATCTCGGCCCCCTCGAGATCCGCCTGGCCGGCGAAACGGTCGAGCGGGACGACGATCTGCTTCCAGTCCTCCACGAGTTCGGCGTAGTCGGCCAGTTCGATCGCCCCGGAGTCGATTGCGCCCTTATCGGTGACGATCAGCACGCGAAGGTGCTCGATCTTCGGTGGCGGGCCAACCTGGGCTCCGCGCATCCCGGGCCCCATGCCCGGCTCCATCATCCCCGGCTCCATCCCCGGGGGCATCATTCCAGGTTCCATCATGCCCGGCTCCATGCCTGGCGGCATCATGCCCGGCTCCATGCCTGGCGGCATCATGCCGGGCTCCATCCCCGGCGGCATCATGCCCGGCTCCATGCCCGGGGGCATCATGCCCGGCTCCATGCCCGGCTCCATGCCCGGCGGCATCATGCCGGGCTCCATCCCCGGCGGCATCATGCCCGGCTCCAT
>JALGTR010000023.1 GCA_029821265.1 Candidatus Zipacnadia bacterium | reverse complement strand
AATTGCACGCAGACACGCGCAGTACTACGAGGCCAGCGACCGCACGCGCGTGGTCGCTGGCTGTGACATCAACCAGACGCGCCTCGACCAGTTCTGCGACGAGCACGGCATCGAGCATCGCTACGTGGACTACCAGGAGCTGCTCGAGGACGTTCGTCCGCAGATCGTGAGCGTTTCGACCTGGAACAACAGACACGCGGAAATCGCGATCGCGGCGATGGAGGCGGGTGCGGAGGCGATCCTGTGCGAAAAGCCGATGGGTGACGACCTCGGCGGGCCCGCGGACGCCGTCGCAAAGGCAGACGAGACCGGCTGTAAGCTCGTGGTGCACCACCAGCGGCGCTACACCCCGGCCTTCCGGGCGGTGCAGCAGGCGATCGCGGACGGCGTCATCGGCGGCCCCGTCCACGTGCATATCCGCTCCGGCGGTGGCATGCTGAACATGGCCTCACACCTGATCGACGGCTGCCGCTGGCTGCTGGGCGATCCCGGCTGGACGTCCGTCGTGGGATGGATCCAGCGCAATACGAAGCGCTTCGAGCGCGGGACATACGCCGAGGAGAAGTCTCACGCGCTGATCGAGTTCGAGGGCGGCCATGAGCTCACGCTGTCGTTGGACATGGTCGATCAGCGGAAGGAGGAGCTCTTTCGCGTCTGCGGCCCCGAGGGCGTGCTCCACGGCACCCGCGACGAGGCGAGCGTGATCAACGCTGACGGCGAGCGGAAGCTTGAGATGCAAGAGCAGCCGGGGTTCTTCGAAGCGCTGCTTCAGTGGATGGACGGCGGGCCGGTGCATCGCTGCGTCGGATCGGAGGCGGTAGTGACTCAGGAGCTGATCATGGCGATCTACCAGTCAGCACGGACCCGCACGAGGCTGGAGCCGCCGTATGACAGGCGTCAGTCGCCGCTGGTGGAGATGATCGAGGCCGGGGAGCTACCCGCCGAGGGGGAGCCCTACGACATCCGCAGCGACGAGGCGCTCGAATGGGCGATGCACCACGGAGAGGTCGAGGCGCTGTGACCGGCGCAGGTCGAGGATGATACGCCAGGGGCCTCCGGGAGGCCGATGAGGCATGACAGTGTCCGAACGCTTCAAAGCCGCCATGCACGGAGAGCCCGTGGACAGGCTGCCACGAGTCGAATGGGCTCCCTACTGGGATCAGACACTCGAGCGGTGGCATGCTGAGGGGCTTCCCAATGGCATGCCGCGCTACGAGGTGCAGCTTCACTTCGGGCTGGATCCGGTATACCAGCTTCGCGTGAGCCCAATCGGGCCGGATGCTCCGGCCCCGCCGTCGCACGGAGCCGGGATCATGCGCGATGCCGGGGACTACGACGAGATCCGGCCGCTGCTATACCCGGACATCGAGCCGCAGCTTGATGCGCTGGACAGGCATATCGAGCGCTATGGCCGCGAGAGTTTCGTGCTGTGGTTCACCGTGGACGGGTTCTTCTGGTTTCCGCGGCGACTGTTCGGGATCGAGAGGCATTTCTACGCGTTCTTCGATCATCCTGACCTGATGCAGCGGATGAACGAGGACCTCACCGAGCACAGCATTGAGTGCCTGCAGCGAGTCGGCGAGATCACCGAGCCGGACTTCGTGACCTTCGCTGAGGACATGTCCTACAATCACGGGTCGATGCTGTCGGAGGCGATGTTCGACGAGTTCCTGGCGCCGTGGTATCGGCAGGTCGTGCCCGAGATCGGCGAGATAGGCTCGACCGCGATCGTGGACAGCGATGGCGATGTGACGGAGATGATCCCGTGGCTCGAGCGCGTATGGGTGGAGGGCGTGCTGCCGCTGGAGCGGCAGGCCGGTGTCGATGGGTTGAAGCTGCGGCGGGCACATCCGTGGCTGATCATGATCGGCCACTATGACAAGATGGTGATGAACCGTGGCGAGGAGGCCATCCGTGCTGAGTTCGAGCGCCTTCTGCCCCTGATGCGGTCGGGACGGTTCATCCCGTCGGTGGACCACCAGACCCCGCCCGGGGTATCATACGCGCAATACCAGACCTACTGCGCGCTGCTGAAGGAGTACGCTGCGCTGGGCGCGCGACGGCCTGAGGGCTGAGCAGGACGCGCGGTTGCGGCCATCTCGCGAATTCGGATCACTCATTGTCGTCGTCAAACCCGCACAGGGCGGTCATCTCCTCGAACTCTTCCTCGGAGACCCGGGCGCGGATGTACTCGAGGCGCGCCGCCTGGTCGGCTTTGGCGGTGGTGTCCACGATGTCGGGGTTGATCAGCTCGTGGAGGGTCCCGTCGAGGTTCGCCAGCTTGTGGTGCACGTCGGGGTCCACAGCCAGGTCGTCCAGCTCGTCGGGGTCGGCCAGCACATCGTACAGCTCGTGACCGTACCCGTGATAGTGGATCAGCTTGTGCTCGTTCTTGCGCACCATCATCCAGCCATTGCGAACGCCGTGGCCGTGATACTGGGAAAGCACCACGTTGGGCAGATCGTCATGATCGCCCCGGGCGGCCGGCAGCAGACTCACGCCGGGCAGGTCCTCGTCCGCCTCGGTCAGCTCGCAGCCGGCGGCCTCGACGATCGTGGGGAAGAGGTCGATGAGGCTGACCGGGTCCTCGATGCGCTGGCCCTCCTCAATCTCCGGTCCCGCCATGATGAGGGGGACGCGGACGCTCGGCTCAAAGGGCGCGCACTTCCACCACATGCCGTGGGCGCCGAGCATCTCGCCGTGGTCTGAGGTGAAGATGACGATGGTATCATCCGCGAGGCCCTCCTCATCGAGCGTGTCAATGAGTCCACCAACGAAGCTGTCAACGTAGCTGATGAGACCATGATAGCCGCGAATGTTGCGCTCCCAGACCTCCTCATCGACCGGCTCGTCCACCTCGAAGTGATAGCGCAGGTCGCGGTTGAGCTGGTTCAGCCGGGCAGTATCGCCGACCTCCGGAAACTGAGGGTCCTCATACAGATCGTAGTACTCCTCGGGCGCGTAGTGGGCGAAATGGGGGTTGAGGTAGGAGCTCCAGAGCATCCACGGGCCGTCCTGTGCCTCGCTTGAGCGCAGGAACTCGAGCGACTTCTGGTAGACCTGCTCGTCGGTGTTGCCGGAGATATCCTTCGGGCCGGCCTTCTCAAGCCGCTCGCGCGCGCCCTTCCGGCGGCACAACGGATTGCGGAACAGGGCGCAGATGTCCCCGTACTCACGGCGCACCTCCCTGAACGTGCGCTCAAAGCCGTGGTCGCCGCAGGGCTCCACGAAGTCCAGCTTGCCAAAGGTCGTCACGGGCACGCCCTGTTGCTCGAGGCGATGGCCGAAGGTCTCCCAGCTGTCGTCGAAGGGCGACGCGTTGTCCCAGCAGTGGATCTCGTGGACGTGGCGGCCGGTGACGAAGCTGGCGCGCGACGGAACACAAAGCGGGCTGTTGCAGTAGGCGCTTTCGAAGATGGTGCCGCGCTCGGCGAGCGCATCGAGGTTCGGTGTGTGCATATCCTCCCGGCCTGCACAACCCATCTTGCGGCCGTCCATCTCATCGACCATGATTAACAGGACGTTCATGCAATCCCTCTTCCAGTGTGCTGGCGGGGCTGAGCGGAGGCGGGCCGGGTGCACTGACCAGAAGGATCCCCGCACCTGGACGTGAGCGGGCAACCTCTATAGTAGTTGTATTCGCCACCAAAGCGCCGATTCCCTCTCACACCACGAGGCTCCGGGGCGGAGGCAGGTTCCTAACCGGCGGGCGGGGAAAGTGCATCCGGCTGTCGCCGGGCGGATCATTCGTCCTCGAGGGAGGTTCGCTGTGACCGTGCGCGCCGTGATCATCGCCATCGTGCTGTCCGTGATCTCCGTGGCCTGGATACACCAGGCCTCGCTGGTGCAGATGCCCGGGCAGCTTTACGCGCCGATCTACCTGATGTCGGTCCCGCCGGTGCCCGCGCTCGTCTTCCTCGTGGTGCTGGTGGCCGTCCGCCCGCTGCTGACGAAGCTCGGCGTCAGGCGGACCTTCAGTCGCCGGGAGCTTCTGGCGATTTACGCCTTCCTGGTGCTGGCCGTGCCGCCGGTGACATTCGGGATCGTCGAGTTGATGCTGCCGTGGATGACCAGCCCGGTGTATTTCGATACCGCGCAGAGCATGACCGCGCAGTTCGCGGAGATACTGCCGGCGTGGTACGGCCCGCAGGACAGCGAGGTCATCCGGCAGATGTACGAGGGCAGCGACGCCGGCGGCGTGCCGTGGGGCGCATGGCTCTATCCGCTCGGCATGTGGACGGTCTTTCTTACGCTGCTTTTCGGGACCGGGCTGTGCCTGGTGAGTCTGTTCCGCAAGCAGTGGTCTGACTACGAGCGCCTGCGCTACCCGCTGCTTTTGATCCCGCTGGACATCACCGGAGAGACGGCGCGCACCGACACCCGTGAGGCGGTCGAGAACTTCTTCCGCAACCCCCTTGTGTGGACGGCCGTCGGGTTGGTGACGCTGCACCACGGCCTGAACATCGCGAACGCCTACAACCCGGCCGTGATGGCGCTCAAGGACCGTTACGGGCTGGCCCCGTTCTTCACCGAGGAACCGTGGACGCCGTTCCGCTCGCTGGTGTTCTTCCATCGCCCTGAGATGATTGGCTTCGGCTGGTTTGTGTCGCTGGATGTGCTGTTCTCGGTGTGGTTTTTCCGCGTGATGACGCCGTTTGTGCAGAGCCTGGCGACGGCGTTCGGCTATCGCGCCGCCGCAGGATGGCCGTACGTCGCAGAGCAGGGCACCGGTGCATTCCTGATGCTGCTGGCGGTGCTCGTCTGGACCGCGCGGTCGCACCTGAAGGAGATGTTCCTGGCCGCTGTCAACCGCGCGAAGCGCTCGCATGAGGACGAGCCGTTGCCGCCGGCGTGGGCGGTCTTCGGCTCCATCGGCGGCTTCATCGCGATCGTCGCGTGGGTCGTCACGACCGGCATGTCGGTGCAGCCCGCCGTCGCCTACATGGGTATACTGCTCGCCTTCGGGCTCGTCTATAGCCGTATCCGCGCGGAGACCGGCGTCCCGACGATGTGGGCGTATCCGTTCGACCAGCCCAGCAAGTTCATGCAGTACGCCATGGGTGGCGATCGGATGATCGCGGGCGACATGGGGAACCTCGTGGGCATCTCGGGCTTTGCGTGGATCGGCCGCGGGTACTTCATGTCGCTGATGGGCTTCCAGCTTGAGAACGAGAAGCTGGCCGATGACACGGGGCTCGACCGCCGTGGCATGATCTACCTTATCCTCGGCGCTTTCCTCGTCGGGATGGTGCTTGGCTACTTCTTCAACCTGCGCAGCTACTACGAGTTCGGCGCGAACGTCCTGCACGGCGGCACCACCGGCGGCGGGATCAACGTACAGCTCGCGACGCGCGAATGGACGGCCGCGGCCAGTCAGGTCACGAACTCGAGCCTGCCCGACACCAGTCGCCTGTGGGCCGTCGGCGGAGGAGCCATCTTCACGCTGCTACTTGTCATCACTCGCTTCACCTTCCTGCGCTCGCCCTTCCATCCGATCGGCTATGCCCTGTCTCTGAACTACGGCTACGCGCTCTGGGGGCCATTCCTTACTGCGTGGGTGATCAAGGCCATCGTGCATAAGATCGGCGGAGCGCGCGCATTCCGCCGCGCGATGCCGTTCTTCCTGGGGCTGGCCTTCGGCGACCTGTTTATCGGCGGCCTGAGCTGGATCGCGATGTGGATATTCGGCCCGGACGTGTTCCACGGCTATCTCGTGCAGTTCGGGTAGTCGGTCGCCGGGGCGACGCCACGACGAGTCCGAAGCTGGCGCGTGTCACCACCTCCGACCGCCACCGCCGCCGGGCCTCCGGCTCCGCACCCCGCGTCGGATCGCGCTGTGCTCGCAGGACGCCGCGCGAGTGGTTGCGTCCAGCTTCCGTAACGGGCAGCTTCCACCCAACGGCGAGATGCTCGACGCACTGAAGCACGGGCTGCCGCAGTTCGAGTGATGACGTGCAAGAAGCCAAATGACGCCCGGGAGGAAGGAGATACGTTCTGACGGGGGAAATGAACCTTAAGAGATAGCAGCATCGTTAACATCTCCTGGTGACCGCGCAAACCACACTCACTGCAGGCTGGACGACAGCCTTCGGGGCGCGCAGGCGGGAGCGGTCCGTGCATGCTTTCATCGCTGGCCTGGCGCGAACTGTCGGCGTTGCTCACGAGCGGCCACGGCCTTTGTATGGCTGGGGCCCTGGTGGTCGCTCTCCTCTGGCTGACGGAACGAGCTGCGCGCACAAGCGAGGGCGGCATCCCCCTCGCGCGAGACCCTCTGCTGGCGCTCCGTCGGACCCTCGATCACCTCTGGCGGAATCGCAGGCTTCTGCGCATGCTGCTTGTCATCTGGATCGCCGCCGCGGCGCTTCATGGCCTCGGTCCGGCCGCGCTCCTGATGCTGGAGTATGGCGCGGGTGCGGATCTCTCCCTCGATGCTCCTGGGTTTGCCCTTGGGGCCGGTCAGCTGGCGACGGCAGTCTCGGGCGTCCTCGCGGCCTCAGTCCCGGGGGTGATTCGGGGCCCGCTGCAGTGCTTCGGCGCGGCGCTGGGGGCGGCCGGTCTCGCCTGGATGCTCTACCGCCTGCTCGCGAACACCAGTGAACGGGCCGCGCGTGGACGGCTGCAGACAACGGTCAGGCTGGCTGCCGTCGGGGCCGCCGCGACCGCCGCACTGGCCGTGGCGGATGCTGGTGGCTGCTTTTCGGGGCTCACGGAAACCGTGGGAGGTTGGCGTGGCGCGCTTCTTCTGGCTGGTGAGGCCCTCACCAGTGCGGTGCTGCTGGCTCCGCTATGGACGGCCCTGTGGTATGCGGTTCTGAGAGTGGTCGAAGGGCCGGACTGGAGCGCGGCGCGGGCGCTCAGCGTTGCCGTGCGGTGCTGGCGACCGGCCGCGGCGATGCTGCTGATCGTGGCGCTCCCGGAGGCACTGCTCGGCGCGAGCGCGTTTCGGCTGCTCCCGGAGCCCGTTGCGTGGCTGCGGGAGCCATGGATGGCACTGGCACTGGCGGCGGTCGGTCCTGTCTTCGCGCTGGCGCCGTGGATCATCGTGGACCGCAAGGTCGGGCTGGTCGAGGCGCTGGGCACGAGCTGGAGGCTGGTTCGATCCAGCGGCCGAGACGCGTTCAGGTTCGCGCTGCGGTTTCTTGTCCTGTTCGGGGCCCTCCACGCGCTGCTGAGCCTGGCCACGCCCACGGTAAGCGCGGAGGCGAGCTCGGCGGCCGAGGCCCTGCAGCGGCTCATGGTGGTTGCGGTCAGCGTCCCCCGGCAGTTCGTGCTGCTACTTCAGGCCGGCACGATCGCCTGCTTCTACGTCACGCTGCGCGATCGCCAGGCCCGCGCCGACGACGTCGATCAGGCTGATGCAGGACACTCCCCGCGGGGCGAGGAATGATGTGGCGCGACGCATCACTCGCCCGTGAGGGGGCGACAGTCGATGAGCGATCGAGACAGCTGCGCCGGAGTCGTCTTCACCAGACCGCTTCACGCTGAGATCCACGACGACATCCCCATGCCTGCGATGGACGACGAGGGGGCGCTCACCCGCACCGTCTTCTCGACGATCTCCCGCGGAACCGAGCTCGACCTTTACACCGGGCAGTTCCACTCCCGCCGCGCCGGGACGCAATGGTATCCAATGCTGCCGGGGTATATCCCCGTCGGTGAGGTGCTGGAGGTCGGTTCAGACGTCGATCATATTGAGCCGGGCGACTACGTGGTGGGCAGCAACCTGTTCGGCGACTGGGCCGGCGACTACTGCGTGGCGTGGGGGGGACACCTCGAGCACGTGGTCTACTCGCGCGCCTCGCACCCCGGCGCCGCCGCCGAGCGCGCCGTCCGGATCCCCGACGGCGTCCCCCTGCAGCATGCCGGGGTCTCCCTGCTGGCAGCGATTGCCTATCACGGGGTGGAGTACAAGGTCCACCCCTCGGAGGGAGAGACGGTCTTTGTGATCGGGCAGGGCGCCATCGGATCGATGGCCGCGCAGCTCTGTCACATCCGCGGCGCGCGCGTGATCGTCGCCGACCTGTGCCAGAGTCGGCTGGATGTCGCAGAGGGCTGGGGCGCCGACGCGACGATCAACGCCTCAGAGGTCGATATGTGGGAGGCGCTACGCGAAATCTGCGATGGCTTCGAGCCACAGGCGATCATCGAGGTCACCGGCGAGCCGGAGCTGCTTGACCAGGTGCTGCATAATGCCCCGGCCTACTGCCGAATTCACGCCCAGGGCATGTACCTGGAGCCGATAAGCCTGTACATTCCGGAGACGCTCTTTGGCCGCCAGCTCACGCTCTCGGCTACCTGCGGAGAGCGAACGGAGATGGTCGCTGCGGTGCTGGAGCTGATGGCCGCCGGCAAGCTTAAGGTCGAGCACCTCGTCTCGGACATTATGCCCGCTTCCGAGGCCACAGCCGCCTACGAGCGTGTGTACGATGAGCCTGACGATGTCGTGACGCTTGTGCTGGACTGGCGATGAGCCGCTGCAACGCCGTGTCTGTAGCCGCAAACTCAAGCATGAAAGCGGTGCGATGACTATGGCCGATGTCAGGTTCGCGTGTGCCGCATGGGGCTTTCGTGAGATGACGCTACCGGAGTATTTCTCCGCGGCTCGAAAGCTTGGTCTCGAGTTCGTCGAGGTGAACGTCAGCCCGAACACGCCAAAGCATCTGACCTGGGAGTCGGGCGACGATGCGATTGAGGAGATGACGCGGCAGGCCGAGGACGCAGGCGTGAGGGTTGTCGCACTGGCGGGTGGCAACAACTTCGCGGCCGAGGACGTGGTCGCCGAGATCGCGAGCGTCAAGCGCCAGATCGATATGGCCGCGGCGGCCGGGGCGGAGGTGCTGCGCATCTTCGCGGGCTGGATCAGCGCCTCGCAGTTCACCGACGAGCATTTCCACCGTATCTCGGATGCGATGGAGGAGGTCGGCGAGTACGGCGCGGAGCAGGGCGTGTGCGTGGCCGTCGAGAACCATGGCGGGATCACGGCGACGGGCGCGCAGTGTCGCCGTCTGCTGGCCGAGGCGGCTGCCGGAATGCCGGTGACGCGCATGGCGAAGCCGCTGGGGCTCAACTACGATCCGGCGAACTTCCGCCACGCCGGCGAGGATGCGCTTGCGGCGCTGATGGTGGCAGGCGACCTGATCAACTACACGCACTGGAAGGACGTCCGCTACGTCGGCGACGAACCGCGGTACTGCGCGGTCGGCGACGGCGTCATCGACTGGAAGCCGATCGTGGAGACGCTTGCGCGCAACGGCTACGACGGTTACTGGGCGATCGAGTATGAGGAGACCGACGACATCATCCGCGGCACCCGCGCGAGCCTCGAGTACCTGCGTGGACTGCTTCACGATTGAGCCACAGGGGGGCCGAGCAGTAACGGCCGGAGGTGTTCGACATCCTGTGCGAGTTTGACCTGGAGGAGTTCGCCCTGCAGGATGTCCACGCCCATGAGCAACGGCCTCAGGCCCGCTTCCCCGAGAACAACGCTATCCGCGACGCCATCCGCAAGGCCCTGCAGGAGCTTCGCGAACTGAACTTGATAGAGTTTCTCGGTGGTGCCCGCTGCTGGAAGCTCTGACGCTGAAGCCTCCTCCGCGCAGGTCTTTGCCGCGTCGGTCGCGAAATAGAGCGCACGCAGGCTCGACCAGGGTCTGCGCGTTTTTGCATCTTTCGTGGGGGTAATCGGAGGACACGCATGCCACATCGCATCGAATGCCCCGGGATCTACATCGCGGGGACCAGCCAGCATTCAGGCAAGACTCTCGTATCGCTCGGGCTGGTCGCCGCGCTGAAGGATCGCGGTCTGAACGTTCGTTACATGAAGCCCGTCGGTCAGCGCACCGTGCAGGTCAATGGGGCGCACGTTGATGAGGACGTCGTCCTCATCAACACCGTCTATGACATCGATTCGGACCCGGTGGACTCCAACCCGATCACCATCCCCTCCGGCTTCACGGCTGAGTTCGTCCGCGAACGCAGGTCGCGCGAGCCGTTGATCGACCGCATCCTCGATTCGTACCGGCGCCTGAGCGAGGACTCGGATGTGGTGATCGTCGAGGGGACCGGACACGCGGGCGTCGGCTCGATCATCGGGATGGGCAATGCGCAGGTGGCCGCGATCCTCGGCGCCGGGGCGATGATCGTCACCGGCGGAGGCCTCGGGCGGCCGATCGACGAGTTCGCCCTCAACCGTGCGATGTTCGACCAGGAGGGCTGCCGGATCATCGGCATGGTCGCGAACAAGTTCTTACCCGAGAAGATCGACGAACTCAAGCCGCTGCTCCAGGACTGGCTCAGCCTGCGCGATCAGCGCCTGCTCGGCGTGGTGCCCTACGCACCGATCCTGACGGAGCTGACGATGCGCCAGATCGCGAGCGAGACCGACGCGGAGGTGATCCACGGCGAGAAGTACCTCGACCGGCGGATCTCCAACTGCATCATCGGCGCCCAGCACTCGCATCGGCTGCTGCAATCACTCGAGCCCGGCACTTTGGCGATCATCCCCGGTGATCGCGATGACCTGATCCTGGCCGCGATCAGCTCCGAGGAGCTGTCATCGGAGACCGCCGGTACGATCGGCATATGCATCACAGGCGATGTCATGCCTCACCACACCGTCCTGCGGCTGATCGAACGCTCGCAGGCGCCTGTGATCGCGATCCGGCGCGGAACATACGACGTGGCCAGCGAGATATCCGACGTGGTCGGCAAGATGCTGCCAGGAGATCGCGAGAAGGTCGAGACCGGTCAGCGCCTGGTCAAGGAAGCCGTTGACATCGACGGTCTGCTCCAGGCATGCAGTATCTGACGGCGTGCGTACTGCAGCCTCTCAGCTTCTTCCCCCATGAGGTGAGATGATGCTCAGCGACCTACAGATCTCCCGGCAAGCCGAGATGCGCCCGATCATCGAGATCGCGGAGCAGGCCGGAATCAAGCGCAGCGAACTCGAGCCCTACGGCGACTACATGGCGAAGGTCAGGCTCGAGCTGCTTGATCGGCTGGCCGACCGGCCCGACGGAAAGCTGATCCTCGTCACGGCCATCACTCCGACGCCGCTGGGAGAGGGCAAGACGGTCACGAATATAGGCCTCGCCCAGGGCCTGCGGCATATCGGTGAGAACGCCATAGTGACGCTGCGCGAGCCGTCTATGGGCCCGACCTTCGGCATCAAGGGCGGCGCGTGTGGCGGTGGATACGCGCAGGTTGTCCCGATGACCGAGATCAACCTACATTTCACCGGCGATATCCACGCGGTCGGCAGCGCCAATAACCTGCTGGCAGCGATGATCGACGGGCACCTGTGGCACAAGAACCCGCTGGGGATCGACCCGCAGAGCGTTTCGTGGAACCGCGGCGTGGACATGAACGACGTGGCGCTTCGCAATATCGTCACCGGCCTCGGCGGCGCGCGCGGCGGCATCCCGCGCGAGACGCAGTTTGACATCACGGTGGCCTCGGAGGTCATGGCGATCCTCGCCCTCACGAGCGGCCTGAAGGACATGCGGGAGCGCTTTTCGCGCATCCAGGTGGGCGTCACACGCGACGGCGACCCGGTGACCGCCGAGGACCTTCATGCGGCAGGCGCGATGGCGGCGCTGATGAAGAATGCGATCAAGCCGAACCTCGTGCAGACGCTCGAGCACGGGCCGGCATTCGTGCACGCGGGGCCGTTCGCCAACATCGCCGTGGGTACGAGCTCGATACTCGCGGATCGCATGGCGCTCAAGCTCGCAGATTATGTAACGACCGAGGCGGGCTTCGGGGCCGACTGCGGGGCGGAGAAGTTCTTCAACATCAAATGCCGCCTGGCCGGCTACCGGCCATCGGCCGTCGTGATCGTCGCGACCGTGAGGGCGCTGCAGCTTCACGGCGGGGCGTTCGAGTTCCGGCCCGGGAGCCGGCCGCCGGTGGAGGAGTTCGAGAGGGAGAACGTCGAGGCAGTGCGGGCCGGCGCGGAGAATCTCGTGGCGCACATCGAGAACACGCGCAAGTTCGGCCTGCCGATCGTCGTGGCGGTCAACCGTTTCCCGACCGACACCGACGCGGAGCTTGCGGAGGTTAAAGAGGCGGCGCTGCAGGCGGGGGCGATGGCCGCGGTGGAGAGCAATGTCTGGGCCAGGGGCGGGGCCGGGGGCGCGGAGCTGGCTGAGGCCGTCGTCGCGGCCTGCGAGCAGGAGAGCGACTTCCGCTTCCTCTATCCACTGGAGGCGCCGATCACGCGGAAGATCGAGACGATCTGCACGGAGATCTACGGTGCAAGCGGGGTGGAGTACTCCCGCATAGCGGAGCGGAAGATCCGCCGGTTCGAGGAGCAGGGGCTGGGCGATCTGCCGATCTGCATGGCGAAGACGCACCTGTCGCTGAGCCACGATCCGAAGCTCAAGGGCCGCCCGACGGGCTTCACGGTGCCGATCGAGGACATACGGGCGTCGGTGGGGGCCGGCTTCCTGTACCCGATGTGCGGGGAGATCCGCACAATGCCCGGCCTGCCGACGCGCCCTGCAGCGGAGGATGTGGACATCGACGAGGATGGCGAGATTGTGGGGCTGTTCTGAGGGCCCGGGGACCGCATGGTCCGGGAAGGAGACTGAGCCATGATGCCGGAGATCGCCGATGTAACGATACGCGAGTATGTCGCGAGGCTGGCCGGGGAGGAAGCGGCGCCGGGAGGCGGAAGCGCGGCGGCTCTGTGCGGCGCACTTGCGGCCGCATCGGCAAGGATGGTCGGCAGCTTCACGGTCGGGCGCGAAAAGTACGCCGACGTCGAGTCGGAGATGCTCGAGCACCTCGAGGCCATCGACGAGATTACGGGGCAGATGCTGGAGCTCGCGCAGGAGGACATGGACGCATTCGGGGCGGTCCGGGAGGCCTACGCGCTGCCAAAGGATAGTGACGAGCAGAAGGCCGAGCGGTCGGCGGCGATCCAGCAGGCGCTTGTCGGCGCGGCCGACGTGCCAATGCGGCTGGCCCGGGCCTGCGAACGGGTCTCGCAGCACCTGCAGCCGATCGCAGAGAAGGGCAACCAGAACCTCGTCAGCGACGTGGGCGTCGCGGCGAAGCTGTGCGAGGCCGCCTGCGAGTGCGCGTGGCTGAACGTTGAGGTGAACCTCGCGTACATCAGGAACGAGCGGTTTGTCGATCGCACCCGCGCGGAGCTGCAGGACCTGCTGACGGCGACGCGTTGCGCCTGCCAGCAGACGTGGGAGACCGTGGCCGCAGCGATCACAGACTGAGGGCGCGGGCGTGGGGCTTGACCGCACGTGCCGATGGAAGGGAATGACGGACCGATGAGTGCGAGAATCCTCGAGGGTGGGCGGATCGCGGAGCAGATTCGCGCTGAGCTTACGGCTGAGATCGCGTCGATGGATCGACCGCCGCATCTCGTAGCGTTAATGGCCGGCGATGATCCCGGAGCGCGGGCGTATGCGCGGATGCAGGCGCGGGGGTGCGAGGAGGTGGGCATCGATTACACGCTGCGGCAGCTCGACGCCGGGATCGCGCAGGCGGATCTGCTCGAGGAGATCATGAAGGCGAACGTGGACCCGCTGGTCGATGGCATCATCGTGCAGATGCCGCTGCCCGAGGGCCTCGACGAGTCCGAGGCGCAGGGGGCGATCGACCCGGCGAAGGACGTCGATGGCGTACACCCGATGAACCTGGGGCTGGTCGCAGCGGATCGCGACGCGCTCGCGCCGTGCACGGCGCAATCGGTCGTGCGGCTAATCGAGGAGACGGGTGTGGAGCTCCGGGGCGCGGAGGTCGTGGTGGTCGGCCGTTCGGTAATCGTTGGCAAGCCTGCCGCGCTGATGCTGCTCGACCGCGGCGCGACCGTCACCATCTGTCGCTCGACCACGCGCGATCTTGCGTTTCACACCTCGCGTGCGGAGATCCTCGTGGTCGCGATCGGCCGGGCGGAGATGATCCGGGGCGAGGACATAAAGCGCGGCGCGGTGGTTATCGATGTCGGGATGAACTACCTCCCGGGCGAGGATGGCGCGAAGGGGCGCTACGTCGGCGACGTGGCCTTCGACGAGGCGAAGGAGGTCGCCGACGTGATCACGCCCGTGCCCGGCGGCGTCGGCCCCCTGACCGTGACGATGCTGCTCAAGAACGCTGTCGAGGCGGCGAAACGGCAGAGGGGGCTCTGAGTGCCTCGGTGAGGCCTTCCGCACGGGCCGCACCGCGGCGCCCCACGCCACGCACCTGACACCCGCCCGAGGGGGGCCTCACACCTCGACGCGCTCCTCCGCCTCGGCGAGCATCTCATTGACGTTGACGGGTTGGCCGGTCTCGTCGCAGCGGATGGCGGCGAAGACCATGCCCACGGACTTGATGTTGTCCTCGATTGCGGTCTGCGGCGGAACACCCGTGGCCAGGTACTCGAGGAATTCCAGCACGATCGCCTCGCCCTGCTCGGGGATCCCGACCGGCTGCTCAACGACCTCTTCCGCGCCGTCCACGCGCAGGATCTTCACGATATTGTCCGCCCCCACCACCACTGCGCCCTCCTCGCACTCGGCCCGGTAGTATTCGTGGTGCCACGGGTTCTCGTAGCCCTCCGTGGTGCACGAGCCCTCGTAGCTGGCGAACGCGTCGTCGGTGAGCTTCATCACGTAGAGGCCGTTCGAGTTGCCCTCGAAGTCCGCCCATGCCGGAATCCAGCCGTAGCCGAAGATCTCCTCGCAGTCGCGGCCGGAGACGTTGCGGATCATGTCGAAGTGGTGCACCGAGCCCTCGATCAAGAGCGCGTGGTCCATCTCGTGGCGGAACCGCTTGCCCCACATCTTCGGCGGGTTGTAGTCCGCCGCGAATCTCGCCACGACATAGCTCAGTCGGCCAACCGAGCCGCCGCGAACGGCATCGCGAAAGGCCAGCATGAAGGGCGAGTAGCGGTAGTTCTGCACGATCACACACTGCAGCTTCGCCTGATCCACCATCTTCTTGATGCGCACTGAGGCCTCGAGCGTGTCGGCGATCGGCTTCTCCATCAGTACAGGCAGATTATGTTCGCACGCGGAGCGAACGTTCTCCTCGTGGATCCACGGGGGCGTGGAGATCAGGCAGAAATCGGCCTCAACCGCGTCCATGGCCTCATCGGCGTCCTCGAACAGGGCCGACTCGGGCAGATCGTGCGTGGCGGCGCCCTTCGCCAGCGCCTCTTCGTCGATATCCACAAGGGCGACCACCTCGACCTGGTCTTTCATCCCGGCCAGCACCCGGTTGGTCCAGTATCCGCCCCTGCCTCCGCAGCCGACTACGATACAGCGCCTCACATCGATCACTCCCCGTTCATTCCTGGTCCAGTGGATCGGAAGCCCCCCGATGCTGCCGCAGGGAAAGGTTCCGCGTTAGGCATGTGCTTCCTTTCTCCTGATACAGCTCACGGCGTCGCCGCACGTTGACCTGCCGTGGAATCCGGCGTACAATAGCCTTCGCGACTGACGAACACGTGAGGTGAGTGACGGTGCCCGACGAGGCTGACAACGGCTACGATATCGTTATCGACGTGGACCTGAGCAAGCGCACGAGCGAGCTGGCTGACCGCAACCTCGAGCTGCTTGATGAGCACGGGGTCAGGGCTATCGACGTGCTGGGCTCAGTCGGCTCGGGGAAGACCACGCTCATAAACGGGTTGATCGATCAGCTCAAGCCGCGCATGTCGATCGCGGTCATCGCCGGGGACATCACCACCCGCATCGACGCCGAGCGCATCGAGGTGCAGGGCGTGCCGGTAGTGCAGATTCAAACCGGCGGAGCGTGCCACCTCGACGGGGAGATCGTGCGCAGAGGCATGCAGCGGCTGGACCTTGACGCGATCGACCTGCTGATCGTCGAGAACGTCGGCAATCTGATCTGTCCGGCGGCCTTTCCGATCGGCGCCCACAAGCGCTTGCTCGTGCTGTCGGTCACCGAGGGCCCTTACATGGCCGTGAAGCACCCGATCATGGTGCGGCAGGCGGACGTGGCGGTGATCAATAAGATCGACCTCGCCGAGGCCATGCGCGTGGACGTGGACAGGCTCATGGCCGATGTGCGCCAGGTCAATCCGGAGATCGAGGTCGTGACGACCGTTGCGCGCGACGGCGAGGGAATCGCGGACGTGGTGGCGGCCCTGGGGCTGTGAGAGTATGCATGACGTGACCGCAGCCCGGCAGATCGCACGCACCGTGCTGCAGGCGGCCGAGCAGCAGGGGGCCGGGCGAGTGGAGAAGGTCCGCATCGTGCTCGGCGCCATGCAGATGATCGACCCCGAGCAGCTCGAGTTCTGGCTGGAGCAGATCCTGCGCGGCTCCGCGGGCGAGGGCGCCGAGATCGAGATCAGGCGCAACCCGCTGACTGTCCGCTGCCGGGCCTGCGGCTGGGAGGGGGAGCTTGAGGTCCCCGATGATCCGATCTACCACCTCATGCCGTGGATTCCGGAGTGTCCTGCGTGTCGTGCCGAAGAGCTGCAGGTCCTCGGCGGAGACGAGCTGACAGTCGAGAGCATCCGCGTTCGCGAAGCAGAGGGGGCCGACGAGGATGCGTGAGGAATCCGCGAGGGAGCAGCTACGGCGCCTCAACCTGCGCGCACGCAAGGATCTCGGACAGCATTTTCTGGTCAACGAGGGCGCGGCGGACCGCATCGTCGAGGCGGCGCTGGAGAGCGAGCCGGACCTGGTGCTTGAGATCGGCCCCGGCCTGGGCGTGCTGACGCGCCGGCTGGCGGCATCGGGGCTTCCTGTGGTCGCGATTGAGAAAGACGAGGCGATGCGGGCGGAGCTTTCGCGCATCGCGGAGGAGCACCCCGGCCTCGAGGTGCGCTACCAGGATGTGCTCGAGGCCGATCTGTCGGAGTTGACCGCACGTGGGCGCTGCGCGGCGGTCGGAAACCTGCCCTACCAGATCACCTCGCCGCTGTTCGAGAAGCTGCTCACCTGTGAGCCGAGCTTCATGGGAATCGTGGCGATGGTCCAGCGGGAGGTCGGCGAGCGGCTGGCGGCCGAGCCCGGCACCAGCGAGTACGGGTCGCTGACGCTGCTGGCACGCTTCTACGCGGGGCAGCCGGAGATCATCGCCCAACTGACTCCAGGATCATTCCACCCCCCTCCGAAGGTGCACTCAGTGGTGCTGAGGATGATCCCGCGCGAGCCGCCGATCGACGACCCGCGGCGACGGCAGTTGTTCTTCGCGCTGGTCCGGGCGGCGTTCGGGCAGCGGCGCAAGCAGCTTCCGAACGCGCTCAGCGGCGCGCCGGGGCTGACCCTCGAAAAGCGCCAGGCCCAGGAGGCGCTGGCCTGCGCCGGGATCGAGCCCAGCCGGCGCGGCGAAACGCTCTCGCTGGCCGAGTTCGTGGCCCTGACGGACGCGGTCGAGGAGGTCACGGCGTGAGAGAGGTCAGACTACGCGCGTTCTGCAAGATCAATCTTGCGCTGGAGATTCTCGGACGCCGTGATGACGGCTACCACGAGCTGCGGACGATCTTCCAGGCGGTGTCGCTGGCCGACGAGATCTCCGTTCGGCCGCTCGGCGAGACGCGGATTGAGATCGCTGTGCCGGGCGGAGGCGCGCCCGAGGGGCCCGAGAACCTGTGCTGGCGCGCGGCCGAGGCCTACCGCGAGGCCCGTGGCTGGCCTGACGGCGCCCGCATTGAGCTGACGAAACGCGTTCCGTCGGGAGCCGGTCTCGGCGGGGGATCGAGCGATGCAGCCGCGACGCTGATGGCGCTGACAGAGCTGGATAGCGCGCCGCTTGAGTGGGAGGCGCTGCGCGAGATCGCGGTGGAGCTGGGCTCTGATGTCGCGTTCTTTCTGATGACCGGGACTGCGCTGGGATCGGGGCGTGGCGAGAGGCTGCAGGCGCTGCCACTGCTCCCCCCGTGCTGGATTCTGCTGACGAAGCCGCAGTTTGGCATCTCTACGGTGGAGGCGTATGGCATGCTGGCCGGGGGCGACTACTCGCATGGCGAAGCAGTCGGTCGCATGGCGGCGCTCCTCGAGGGGCGGGCGGATATCGAGCAGATCGCGCGGCAGGTACGAAACGATTTCTCTCGGGCGCTCGTCGAGCGATGGCCGGAGCTGGGGGAGTTGCGCGGCAGGCTGGCCGAGGGTGGGGCGTTGGCCGCCGAGATCACCGGCTCGGGCTCGGCGGTCTTCGGCATCTTCCGTGATCGCGACACCGGAGAGGGGATTGGGCGGGCACTGGCGGCAAAGGGGTATTGGGCGCGGCTGACCGAACCTGTGCCATGCGGCGCCTCGGTGATTGCGCGGATCTGACTGTGGTGAACGGAGTGACGACGTGAGTGGAGAGAACGTGCCGCTGGCTATTCTGGCGGGCGGCTCAGCTGGCAGCCTTGCACAGGCGCAGGGCGTCGGCGCGAAGGCGCTCGTACAGATCGAGGGCCGGCCGATGCTCGATTGGGTCCTCGACGCCGTCGAGGAGGCCGGGGAACCAACGGAGATCGTGATCGTGGAGGGACCGGACCGGCCGATCAGTCGGGCGGGCCAGGGCCGGGGCGTGGAGGTCGTGGCCGCTTCCGGCACGGGGTTCCTCGACAGCCTGACGGCCGCCGCCAGCGCCTTTCCGGACGCCGGAAGGCTGTTCGTGGCGACAGGGGATCTGCCGCTGCTCACCGACGAAGCGGTTGACGGCTTCATCAGGTCTTGCCATAATTCACAGGCTGAGTTATTATACCCTATAGTACAGGCAGAGCAGCTTGAACGAGCCTTCCCCGGGCGCGGGAAGACGACAGTGCGCCTGCGGGAGGGCCGTTTCACCGGCGGTAATCTCGCGGCATTGTCGCGACGCTTCATACTGCAGCAGGGACCGACCATCGCAGAGACCTTTGCCCGGCGAAAGAGCCCGCTGGGCATGTGTCGTCTCTTCGGATGGGGGTTCGTGCTGCGCCTCGTGCTCGGTCGGCTCAGCGTGGCCGATCTCGAGGATCGAGGCACGCAGATGCTCGGCGCCGAGCTTGAGGCGGTGCCCGTGGAGTGGCCGGGAATAGGCTTCGACGTCGATGACGCCGAGGACCTCGAGCTTGCCCGCCGCTATCTGCGGAAGCGACAGTCTTGAGGCCGCGCTGGGGCGTCGCCAAGTGGTAAGGCGCGGGACTTTGGATCCCGTATTCGCAGGTTCGAATCCTGCCGCCCCAGCCAGCGATGTGCAGTTGGTCGTAGTCGCGCTTTGACAGCTATCGCCTCCGCCGCGTTCGAGCGCGGCGCAGAGGCCGGGAGGCAATGTGATGGAACTGGTCCAGTTGAAGGCCGAAGCAAGGACGCAGACCGGAAAGGGCCCTGCCCGCAGGATGCGCGCAAACGGCGTCATCCCCGGTGTCGTCTACGGGCTCGGACGCAACACGCTGCACCTGTCGGTGCCCGAGCTTGCGCTCGAGCGCATCAACCGCAGCGGCGAGAACGTGCTGATCGATCTTGAGGTGCCGGGCGAGGACAAGGAAGAGTCCATCGCCGCCATGATCAAGGAGATCCAGCGCGACCCGGTGACGAAGAACCCGCTCAGCGTGGATTTCCAGTGGGTCTCGCTCAAGGAGCAGATCGAGGTCGAGGTCCCGATCGAGGTCACCGGAACCGCCCCGGGCGTGGAGGAAGATGGCGGCGTGGTGCAGTCGCAGCTGCACACCGTGGCGGTCACCTGTCTGCCCACCGTGATCCCCGAGAAGATCGTCGCGAACATCGATGGGATGCAGATCGGTGACGCCCTCTTCGTCGAGGACCTGCCGGAGATTGAGGGCGTTGAGTACGTGCCCGAGCCGGACGAGGTCGTCCTCACTATCGCCCCGCCGATCTCCGAGGACGAACTCGAGGCGCGGATCGACGAGGACATGCTCGAGTCACTGGTTGATCTCGAGGTCGGCGAGGAGGTCATCGAGGCCGAGGAACTCGCCCCCGAGGGCGCAGAGGGCGAGGCAGAGGCTTCTGAGGACGCGCAGGAGAGCGACGAGGCCGAGTAAGTCCTCGAAGGGGTCTTCAGTATGCGGGGCATCATCGGCCTCGGCAACCCCGGGCCGGAGTACCAGGCGACCAGGCATAACGTGGGCTTTGAGGTGGTGCGAGCGCTCGCCTCGGCCCACGGCATCCGTCTGGGGCGACCGCGCGCTGCCGCGATCGCCGGAACCGGCGAAATCGACGGCGCGCCGGTACTGCTTGGCATGCCACTGACGATGATGAACGCCTCGGGCGTGGCAGTGCAGCGGCTCTGCCATCTGTATGAGATGGAGCCCGAGGACCTCATCATCATCGTCGATGACATCAATCTCGACCTTGGGCAGATGCGGCTCCGTCGTGGCGGCTCCGAGGGCGGGCACAACGGCCTGAAATCGATCACCGAGCGACTTGGCACGCGTGACTACCCGCGACTGCGCATCGGTGTGGGCCGCCCACCCGCGGGGGTGAGCGCGCGCGACTGGGTGCTGTCGCCCTTCTCGGCCGAGGAGCGTGATACCGTCGATGCGGCCATTGCGCGTGCGCGCAGCTGCGTGGAGACCGCGGTGCTCGAGGACATTGAGACAGCGATGAACGAGTTCAACTCCTGACCGGACCGCTGGCTGCGGTCCGGTCAGCCCGGCGGTCTGCGCCGCTTGCTTTTCGTCGCATGCTCCAGTCCGGCAACAGGACGGCAGCGTCGGACTGCTTCCGCTCGAAGGGGGCAGATCCATGGCCCGCAGAGGTGGAGACAGGTCGAGGAAGCCGCTCAGCCCCGCGGCGTGGATCGGTGTGGGGTGCGGCATCATCATCATCGTTGCGCTCGCTGTGATGGGCGTGGGCATCTTCCTGGTTACCGCCCGTCCCGGGCCCCCTCCGGAGGCCCAGTTGGGTGCCCAGCCGGGCGATGCTCAGTCAGCCGGCTTCTCCGCGCCGCCCCTGCGCCAACAGATCGCGCAGGTTGAGCGGGCCCGGCAATCATCGCGACCGGTGCCCGTGCGCCTGACGATTCGCGAGGCTGAGCTGAACGACCTGGCCTCAGAGCAGGCCCCTCAGGATATCCGCGACCTGCGCTTTCACCTCGGGGACGGGAGCGTGGCCGGGCAGGGCAACATCACCTGGCGCGGACAGACGGTGACGCTGACGGTCCGCGCGGTACCCACAGTCCAGAATGGCCAGGTGGGCGTGAGGCTTCTTTCTGTGAAACTCGGCCGCATCGACGCCCCAGCCTCCATCCAGGATCGCATCCGTGACCAGCTCGCTGACGCCATCCAGCAGATGCTGTCTGGCAACGTGCAGGTGCAGTCGATCGAGGTGCGCCCGGACGTGATGATTGTGCAGGGACTGGCCGGCGGGCAATGAAAAGGCGCTCACCGGCGCTGTGGACAACCACGCTTCAGGTTGTCGTGCCGGCACTGCCCCCTGCGCTTTCCGGCGCTCGCATCGCATTCCTCTCCGATCTGCACGAGGGCATGCTCTACGTCAGCCGGGAGCAGCTGCTCGACGCGCTGAACCAGGCCGAACCTGAACTGGTGCTGCTCGGTGGCGACTATCTGTCAGGTCGCCGGTCGGCCGACGCAGCGATCGAACTGGTGCAGTTGCTCGGCGCCCGCCACAGGCTGCTGGGAGTCCTCGGCAATGCAGACTACTACTACGACCTCAACCTCGACGCGCTGCGATCAGCCTTCGCGGATTCAGGCGGGCGCCTGCTCGTCAACGAGGGTGTGTCCGTTGCGCTGGCCGGTGGCCGGGTCGATGTCGTCGGGCTCGATGATCCCACAGATGGGCAGCCCGACGCCGCCGCGGCCACGCTCGGCCTGAACGAGACATCGACCGTTCGTTTCGCACTGGTGCATTCCCCCGCAGCGTGGCGCATGCTCGGCGAGTTGAACGCGCAACTGATGCTGTGCGGGCACTCGCACGGCGGACAGGTGCGTCCACCGGGGCTTGAAGCGCCGGTCACCCACGGGTCATATCCCGCATGGCTGGCCGCAGGGCTGTTCCGGTATCGCGCGAGGCCCTCGCCACACCTCGATCGCCTGCTCAGCCACTGGCGGATTCTGGGACGCAGAGGCCGTCCGATACGAGCACTCACCGAACCCGGGCCGCTGCTCTACGTCAGCCGCGGGATCGGCTGTGCGCTGGCTGAGGTGCGGATTCTCTGCCCGCCCGAGCTGGTGCTCATCGAGCTTGAGGCCGCGGAGACGGACGTGACGGAGAATCGCGCGCAGGAGGACAGGGTCGGAGGGCGGAATGAGCCATCATGACCGATCAGGCTGACCGCACGCATTACTTTGTGGAGCGCCCTGACGTCGCGAGCGACCCGGTCGTGATCGAGGCGGAGGTGCGCGGAAGGCATCTGAGCTTCGTGACCGACCGCGGCGTCTTCTCGCGCGGACGGGTGGACTTCGGCAGTCGGCTGCTGGCCGAGCAGATGAAGCTGCCCGAGGAGGGCGCGATGCTCGATTGGGGCTGCGCGTGGGGCCTGATCGGCATCGTTGCGAAGAAGCTGCGGCCGGAGCTCGACGTGACGATGGTTGACGTCAACGAGCGTGCCTGCGAGCTGGCGCGGGAGAACGCGCGGCGCAATGAGGTCGAGGTCGAGGTGGTGTGCGGCCGCGCTGAGGAGGTCCTCGCGGGACGGACATTCGACGTGATCGTGGTCAATCCGCCCATTGCCGCGGGGCGGGCGGTGGTGCTGGCGATGATGGACTGGTGCGCCGGGGCCCTGCGCGAGGGTGGCAGCTTCTGGATGGTTGCGGCCACGAAGAAGGGCGCGAAGACACTGCGCCGGGAGCTGGAGTCCCGCTTCGCGATGGTCGATCGAACTGCCATGCGCGGAGGATTCCGCGTCTATCGCTGTGAGAAGCCGGTCGTGAGGGAGGATGACACGGGTGACGGGTAGAGAGCGTGTTCTGGCGGCGCTGAACCACCGTGAGGCTGACCGCATTCCGATCCACGACAGCCCATGGGCCACAACGATTGCCCGCTGGCGCCAGGAGGGACTGCCGCCCAATGTCTCGCCTGCGCAGTACTTCGGTTATGAGCTCTCCGGGGTGGGCGCCGACCTCTCGCTGGGGATGGAGCCGAAGGTTGTTGAGGAGACCGATGAGTACACGATCGCGTGGAACTCAAACGGAGCGCTGCGCAAGAACTTCAAGCACTCCACCTCCACGCCCGAGTGTATCGACTTCACGATCAAGTCGGCCGACGACTGGTTCGCGTGGAAGGAGCAGTTGAGCGTCGGGCGGGACCGGATCAACTGGGAGGGCGGCCTTCGGGCGATGCGCGCTGCGCGCGAGCAGGGGCTGTGGTTCCCCTACCGGGCCGCGACAGGCTACGACAAGACCCAGGGTGTCATCGGCAGCGAGCGTCTGCTGATGGCCATGGCGCAGGAGCCTGAGTGGATCGCCGACATCTTCATGACGTGGTCGGACATGATCGTCGAGAGTGCGCAGATGATGATCGACGGGGGCTTCGAGTTCGATGGCGCGTTCTTCTACGATGATATGGGCTACCGCAACGGCCCGCTGTTCTCACCGCAGATGTATCGCGACCTGTGCCAGCCGGCCCACGCGAAGATCTGTGACTTCTTCCACCGCTACGGCCTGAAGGTCATCCTGCACTCCTGCGGCAACGTCGCGGCGCTGATTCCTGACCTCATCGACGCGGGCTTCGACTGTCTGGAGCCACTGGAGGTCAAGGCCGGGATGGACCTCGTGGCGCTCAAGGAGAGGTACGGCGACCGCCTCGCGTTCATGGGCGGGATCGATGTGCGCGCAATGGCCGACGACGATCCGCGGGTGATCGAAGAGGAGATCGCCACGAAGATCGGCCTCGCGAAGCGCGGGGGTGGATACATCTACCACTCGGACCACTCCGTGCCCGACAACGTGAGCTTCGAGCGGTATGAGTATGTTATGGAATTGGTGCGCAAACATGGACAGTATTAGGCGCCCTGCCTCCACCCCGCGTTGACAGGGGGTCGCGGTGTTGTATAATCACGAGTGCCTGCCCGACGAGCGGACCGAGAGGCTGGCGCGGAGCGCGAGACGGCACCTCGAGCGGTGCTGTGAGCGCGAGCCCGTTGTGGTTACGCGCGCGCCCGGTCGGCTCGAAGTGCTCGGCGGACACACCGACTACAACGAGGGCTTCGTCACAGCCATCGCGACGGAGCAGGCCACGGTCGTCGCCGCGGCCCCGCGCGATGACTCGCTCGTGCGCGCATGGTCCGACTGCAACGAGAGCGAGGCAGAGTTCGACCTGCGACGGCTCGACGAGGGGCCGTGGGGCGCGTGGTGGGACTACCCCGCGGGCGTCTGCGCGCAGTTACTGAAGGCCGGGTGTGATCTGCCCGGCGCCGATCTCGTGGTCGTCAGCGATGTGCCGGTCGGCGGGGGCATCTCATCGTCCGCCGCGCTCGAGGTCTCGACGGCCATCGCGATGGCTGAGCTTGCCGGCTGCGAGATCGAGCCCGAGCCGCTGGCGCTGCTGTGTCAGCGCGCTGAGAACGAGTATGTGGGGATGAGGTGCGGGATCCTCGATCAGTTCTCATCGATCTTCGCGCGGCCGGGAGGCGTCCTCTGGCTGGACTGCCGCACGCTTGAGCGGCGGATTGTGCGGCTGAGCGATGAGAGCGTGCGCTTTGTGGTCTGCGACACGAACAGGCCGCGGGAGCTGGTGGGCTCAGCGTACAACGAGCGACGCGAGCAGTGCGAGCGGGCGGCGGATCTCTTAGGCGTGCGGGCGCTGCGTGACGCGGACGCGAACTACCTCGCTGCACACGGGAAGCTACTCGACGACACGCTGCTGCGGCGCGCGCGCCACGTTATCAGCGAGAACGCGCGGGTGCAGGCCGGCGTGCGGGCGATCGAGCGCGGGGATGTCGAGACGCTTGGAGAGCTGCTCAACGCCAGCCACGTGAGCCTGCGGGACGATTACGAGGTGAGCTGCGCGGAGCTTGAGGCGATGCGAAACGCGGCGCTGGCGGCGCCGGGATGTCTCGGCGCACGTCTGGTTGGCGCGGGCTTCGGTGGCTGTGTGATGGCGCTGGTGCAGGCGGAGCGTGTCGACGAGTTCGCGGCACAGGTGGGGCACCAGTACGAAGCGGAGACCGCTCTGAGGGCAGAGATCTTCGCCACGCGACCCTCCGACGGCGCCGGCCTGGTAGTCAAGCACTGACACGCGAGATGCACGCGGGGTGATAGCCGATGACGCGGCTCGAGGAAGTGCAGACGAAGCTCACACGGGTACGCGAGTTTATTGCCGGTCGCGGGCTCGAGGCGATGCTGCTGTCCACCCGCGCGAACTTCGCCTGGCTGACTGCGGGCGCAAGCAACCACGTGGGCCTCGGCTCGAACACCGGCGTAGGCTCGTTGCTGGTCACACGGGACGGTCAGCACCTGCTCACGAACAACATCGAGGCGGGCCGCTTCGAGGACGAGGAGATCGGCGACCTGCCCTTCGAGATACACTACATGCAGTGGGATGAGGAGGACACGGAGGAGATGCTCAACACGATCGTCTCCGGCCGCGTGGGCTCTGATATCCCGCTGAGCTACGCCGAAGACGTGTCCGGGAGCTTCAGCCGCCTGCGCTGGCGGCTGTTGGAGCCGGAGATTGAGCGTTACCGCGAGATCGGGCGTATTGCGTCGGAGGCCATCGCGCGCACCGGCCGGCGCATCGAGCCGGGCATGACGGAGCACGAGATCGCCGGGATCATGATGGACGAGGTCTTCGCTGCCGGAGCGCAGCCGGTTGTGTGCCTGATCGCGGCGGACGACCGGATCACGCACTATCGGCATCCGATCCCGACCGATCGCGAGCTGGCTCGCCACGCGATGCTCGTGATCGGCGCCTCGAAGTGGGGGCTGGGGATCTCGGCGACGCGGATGGTGCACTTCGGCGAGCCGCCGGCGGAGCTGCGTGAGCGCCACGTTGCCTGCTGCCGCGTCGATGCCTGCTTCAACCTGGAGACCAGACCGGGCGCGGACGTTGCGGAGATCTTCCGCAGAGCCGTCGGCGTCTACGAGGAGGCCGGCTTCCCGGACGAGTGGCGGCTCCATCACCAGGGCGGGGCGACGGGCTATGCCGCACGGGAGTACAAGGGAACACGCGAGTGCGATGAGACGGTGCTCGAGGATCAGGCGTTCGCCTGGAATCCGTCAATCACCGGGACGAAGTCCGAGGACACGATCATCGCGCGCGACGACGGGCCGGAGTTTCTGAGCACCACCGCCGACTGGCCGACGCTGACCGTAGAGTATGGGGGACAGACGCTGGAGCGGCCCGACATACTCGTGAGATAGCGCGACGCGGCAGCGATGCAGCTCGACGTTCGCGCGCACAACAGCCGGCCCATGGAGTTTTGCTGAGTGTATCTGAAACGCCT
Source organism: Candidatus Zipacnadia bacterium (assembly GCA_029821265.1). Classification (GTDB taxonomy): domain Bacteria; phylum Armatimonadota; class Zipacnadia; order Zipacnadales; family UBA5352; genus JALGTR01. The sequence continues at coordinate 1,146 of JALGTR010000023.1, read as the reverse complement.
TGAGATGCGGGGCTTCAAAAGCTTCGCCGACCACACCGAGCTTGAGTTCGGGCCGGGCCTGACTGCCATCGTGGGCCCGAACGGCGCCGGCAAGAGCAACATTGCCGACGCGATACTGTGGGCGCTTGGTGAGCAGGGGAATCGGGCGATCAGGACGCAGACCTCGCAGGATGTCATCTTCGCGGGCTCCGAGAAGCGGAGCCCGCTGGGAATGGCTGAGGTCCGACTGGTGCTGGACAACACCGATCAGGTGCTGCCCGTGGACTTCAACGAGGTCGAGGTCTACCGACGGCTGTATCGGACGGGCGAGAGCGAGTACGGGATCAACAACGCGAGCTGCCGGCTCCGTGATGTGCACGATCTGTTCGTGGACACCGGCGTGGGACAGGCTGCGTACTCCCTCGTTGGTCAGGGCGATATTGAAGCCATCCTCAGCGTTCGCGGTGAGGATCGCCGCGAACTGGTCGAGGAGGTCGCCGGCATCGGCAAGTATCGTCGCAGGCGGCGCAAGGCGCAGCGGCAGCTCGAGGCGACCGAGGCCAACATTCGCCGCATCTCCGATATCATCTACGAGCTAACCTCGCAGCGCGAACCCCTGGAGCGGGCGGCAGAGAAGGCCCGGCGGTACCGCGAGCTCGATGCGCAACTGCGTGGGCTTGAGCTGAAACTGCTGGCGATCGACTACAGGCAGCGCAGCGACCGCCTCGGCAAGCTGGCGAACGACCAGGAGGTCGGGAAGGCCGACGCCGAGGGCACCCGCTCGCGGCTGACGGTCATCGAGAATGAGGTCGAGAAGATCGCGGCTGAGCTGCATACGCTCGAGCGCGAGCTTTCGCAGCTTCGGGAGAATGCGCGCGAGGCCGAACGCAGGGCGGAGAAGACCGAGCGCTCACGGGCGGTGATCGAAGAGAAGCTGCGCTCGGCGCGCGAGCGTCTTGCTGAGCTGGAGCAGTCCGACAAAGATGACAGCTCGCATATCGAGCAGCTGCGCGAACAGAGAACGCACCTCGCCGAAGAGAGCGAGGCGCTAATCGCCCGCATCGAGGCGCTCGAGCAGCAGATCGTCGGTCGGCGCGAAGACCTGCAGCAGCTTGAGCAGCGCCAGGCCGAGACCGGTCGGCGGCTTAAGAAGCTCGAGGACGAACG
>JALGTR010000022.1 GCA_029821265.1 Candidatus Zipacnadia bacterium | reverse complement strand
CGCACCGAGACAGCTGCCCCGCGCCCCCGCGCGCAGTGCCCTGCAGCCGTCGCGGGAACGGCGGCCGAACGTTCTGCCGTTCGCCGTCCGCGCCGCGCGTCGCAGGCGCCGCAGCTCACGCCGCCACCGGAGCCGGCTCCCCAGCCTGTCGCTCAGAGCCGGCCCGCTGAGCCGGAGCCGGTGGCCGGGCCTGCCTCGGAGCAGCCCGCTCAGCCGGCTCGCGCACGCCTGATCGTCCTCGAATCCGAAGACGAGGCGTGGGCGGGCGAGGAGTTGCCCCTCTCTGCCGCGGTAACGATCGGACGCTCGGGCGAGAACTCGCTGCAGCTTTCGGATCGCTTCGTCTCCAGCCGGCATGCACTGATCTGCCTGCGCGATGGCCGGCGCATCCTCGTCGATCGCGGCAGCACCAACGGGACGTTCGTCAACGGCGAACGTGTCGAGCAGGAGGTCGAGCTCAAGGACCACGACCGCATCGCCATGGGCAACACTGTCTTCGAGTATCGCGCCGGACAATAGCGCCATCGTGCCTTCCTGCGCCGTCACCACCGTGCCTTCGAGGTGAGATCGATTCCGCACAGCCGACGCTCAGAGCTTATCCTGCTGCTGTTCGCTGCCCTCGTCGCGGCGCTCGGTGGGGCGCTCATCTGCCTGGGGATCGGTCTCGAACTGTGGAGGCTCACCCGCGCGATCGCGGTCGTCGGCGCGGTGATCGTCGCGGCCCTTATGCTCGACATCGCCGACCCGCGACGCGACCGATGGCTTCTGCCCATCGTCGCCATGATCAGCGTGCTGGGCTTTCTGTTGCTGTGGCAGCTCGATAGCGGCGCCGCTGCTCGCCAGCTTGTCTGGATCGTCAGCGGAGCCGGGGTCATGATCGCGGTCTACTACCTCATTGAGGACGTGCGCGACCTCTCGCGCCTCAAGTACACCAGCGGGCTGCTGGCGCTTGCACTTGTCGGCCTCACACTCGCCTTCGGCGTCGAGAAGGGCGGAGCTCGACTGTGGCTGGCGGTCCCGGGCCTGATCTCATTCCAGCCCACCGAGCTTGTGAAGATATTCATGTGCATCTTTCTCGCCGGCTACGTTTCCGACCGCGCCGAGCTCCTGCGGGACGACACTCGTCCAGTGGCCGGTTTCCAGATGCCCAGACTCCGCTACATCGCGCCGCTCGTGCTGATGGTCGTCTTCTCGCTCGCGATCTTCGTCGGGCAGCGCGATCTCGGCGCCGCCGTGCTGTTCTTCGGGCTCTTCGTGGCGATGACGTACCTCGGCACCGGGCGCAAGAGCTACGCACTCATCGCTGTGGTGCTCTTCGCCATCGGCGCCGTCGGTGCGTACTATGGCTTCACACATGTCCAGACGCGCGTTGATATGTGGCTGAACCCGTGGCTTGAGCCAACCGACCGCGGCTACCAGATCCTGCAGGCGCTCTTCGCGCTGGCAGAGGGCGGCCTCGTCGGCACGGGGTTCGCCACTGGCGGGGGCGCAGGGATTCCCGCGGCCACCACCGACCTGATCTTCGCGGTCGCCGCTCAGCAGTTTGGGCTCATCGGCGCGGTCGGGATCGTGCTGCTCTTCGCGCTGGCCGCCTATCGCTCGTTCGCCATCGCCTGGCAGTCGACCGACAGCTTCGGCGCGCTTCTCGCCGCCGGGCTTGCCGTGGTGTTCTCGCTGCAGACGCTCGTGATCATCGGGGGAGTGACCAAACTCATCCCCCTGACGGGGATCACGTTGCCGTTCATGAGCTACGGAGGGACGTCTGTCGTTGTCAACTTCATCGCAGTCGCGTTGCTGCTTGCTGTCTCCCGCGACTGCGTGCCACACGATCCGAGGGCGGAGCACTGAGATGAGGCAGCTGTCACGCAACATCAAGCGCGTCGCCATGGTCCCCCTGGTGGGCTTCGCCCTGCTTTGTGTCTACATCGCCTACTGGCAGGTTCTACGGGCGCCGGCGCTCCGGGCCGATGAGCATAACACCCGGGCGCAGGAGCGGCTGGAGAAGATCCGGCCGGGCCGCATCCTCGATGCCGACGGCGAGGTGCTGCTCGACGCCAGGCAGGCGGCCGACGGCAGCTGGGAGCGGCTCTATCCGGCCTCGGAGGCCGTCGCGCACCTCACCGGCTACAACGACAGCAGCGGGCTGCAGAAGGGCCTTCGCGACGCCCTCCTGAATGTCGGCCGCTACGAGCATCCGCTGGCGGAGTTCATCGAGGGCCCCACGCGCGGAAATGATGTCACCCTGACGATCGACCTTGACGCCCAGCGTCTGGCGACCCGCCTGCTCCGCCGCCAGCGTGGCGCTCTGGTGGCGCTGGACGCGAAGACCGGCGCGGTTCTCACCATGGTCAGCGCGCCGACGTATGATCCCGCCGACGTGCTTGCCAGCGACTTCAACTACCAGCTCTTCCAGCAGAATCCGAACCTGCCTGAACTGAACCGGGCGCTCCTTGGGCTCTACCCGCCCGGATCGGTGCTGAAGATCTTCACCGCGGCCGTCTGCCTCGACCTCGACCGAGTCAGCCCTGACACCAGCTTCGACTGCGATGGCCGCTATGAGATCGACGGCGCTGAGATCACCTGTCCGCGCGCCCACGGCTCCGTGACACTGGAGGAGGCGCTTGCTGTCTCCTGCAACACGACATTCGCCAGGCTCGGGCGGTACATGGTGCCAGAGGAGTTCCTGGACTACGGGCGCCGCTTCCTGCTCACCGAGCCGGCGCAGCTGCCGCTGCCATCGCGCTCCGGACGCCTCGGCGAGTTCACGGGCGAGGACAGCGACGTGCTGCTGGCGGAGACCGCGTTCGGCCAGGGGCGCGCGCACCTGACGCCCTTCGCGATTGCGCGTATGACGCTTGCGATCGCCAGCGGTGGGCGGGTGCTCGAGCCGTATCTCGTCGATGAGATCATCGCCCCCGACGGCCGCGTCATCGCGAAGAGCCGCACACACGAGGTGGGGAGGGCCATCTCAGCCGAGACGGCCGCCACGGTGGCAGGTATGATGGTCCGCGTCGTGGAAGATGGAACAGGGAAGGTCGCCCAGATCCGCGGCGTCGATGTCGCTGGTAAGACCGGTTCGGCCGAGAATCCGCAGGGCGAGGCCCACTCGTGGTTTACCGCATTTGCCCCGGCCCAAAGCCCGCAAGTGGTCGTGACGGCCGTGGTCGAGAACGCGGGCCACGGCTCCGAGGTCGCCGCGCCCGTCGTACGCGAAGTCATGGTGCACCTGCTCGAGCGGGCAGGTGCGCTCTATTGATGCCCCTGGAGGTGGTCCGACGGTGGAGGGCACCCTGATTGCCGACCGATACAGGGTCGATGCGCTGATAGGTGAGGGCGGCGTCGCCCGTGTCTACCGCGGCACCGACGAGACCCTCGACCGCCGCGTCGCCATAAAGATCCTGCGCCCCGAGCTGTCCGGCAACGAGGACGTGGTCGCACGCTTCCGCCGGGAGGCGCATGCGGCCGCCAAGCTCAATCACCCCAACATCGTCCAGATCTACGACACGGGCGTGGACAACGGGCATTACTACATTGTGATGGAGTATCTTCCTGAGCTGAACCTCAAGGAGATCATCAAACGCTACGCGCCCCTTCCGCTCGAGAAGGTCATCGAGGTCGGCGAGGCGTGCTGCGAGGCGCTCGCCTACGCGCATCGGCGGGGCCTGGTCCACCGTGACGTGAAGCCCCATAACGTGCTCTTCACCGATGATGGTCACGCGAAGCTCTCCGATTTCGGGATCGCCGCGGCGACGGGCGAAGTGGGGCTGACCGATGATGGCAAGGTCCTCGGCTCAGCCCATTACATCTCTCCCGAGCAGGCGCAGGGCGCGCCCGCCGGTCCGCTCTCAGACATCTACTCGCTCGGCGTAACACTCTACGAGGCGCTCACCGGGCGCCTGCCCTTCGATGGGGAGACCGCGGCCGACATCGCCGCACAGCACCTGCGCGAGACCCCGCCCTCTCCGCGTGAAGTCAATCCGGAGATCCCGCCCGCCGCCGAGTTCGTTATCACCAAGGCCATGGCCCGCGACCCGCAGCGCCGCTACCGTTCGGCGGAGGAGATGGCCGCCGACATCCGCAAGCTCAGGGGCGGAGCCGATCTCGATCAGACCGGTGTGATGCGCCCGTCCGCCGACGCTACCATGCCGCTCCCGCGCTCTGCGGAGCCCGCCAGGCCGCGCGAGCCCGAGGGGCTGGAGGCGCCGCCGGCGGCGCCCACGCGGCCAGTCGTCTCACAGCGCCGCGAGGAGCCCTCGGGCAGCGCTGTGAACACCGTCCTGACGGGCATCGGCACCGGTCTGCTCGCGCTGCTGGTGATTTTCGGGGTCGTCTGGCTTGCCCGCAGCGTCTTCTACCCCGGCCCCACGCCGACGATGGTCGATGTTCCGAACGTCAAAGGGCTCACCGAGCAGGAGGCGCGCGAGCAGATCGAGGAGCGTAGGCTCGTGGTCGGCCGCATCGAGCAGCAGTACGATGACCGGCAGCCGGCCGGACGCGTTGTCGATCAGACGCCCGGCCCCGGTCAGATGGTGCAGGCCGGCTCCACCGTCGACCTGACGGTCAACCTGCGCCGGGAGACGGTCTCGGTCGTGGATGCGACCGGGATGACCGTTGACCGGGCCGCCGCCACCCTCGAGGCCGCCGACCTGACCCTCGGCGAAGTGACCGAGCTCTTCCACGAGGAGCAGCCGGCCGGGATCGTCTTCGATCAGGATCCGGCTCCCGGCACGCGCGTGGATATGGGGACCTCCGTGGACCTCTTCGTCTCTCGCGGCCCCGAGGAGGATCAGCCAGAGGAGCCGGCCGACGGCGAGCAGCAACCAGACGAGGATGGGACTGTCGAAGATGGTGAGGAGGAGCCGGCCACGGCGCCTCCGCCCCAGGTCTTCATCGAGGAGAACGCAAACTATCGGCCTGACGATCCGGCTCAACGCCTCTTCGAGGTCAGAGTCGTTGCGCAGGGCGAGCAGCCCGATCAGCAGATTGAGATCCGGTGGCGCGACGCCAGCGGCGCGACGCTTCGGGAGCCGCTCGGACCGATGCAGCCGGGTGAAAGCAAGACGTACGAGATCGTCGCTCAGGGCACCGTCACCATCGAGGTGCACCACCAGGACCAACTGGTGAGAGAGTGGACGTTCCAGGTACCCGAAACCGCGGATCAGGCCGAGTGATCGCCCGCGGATATGAGGAGTGAGCTATCACATGACGCTTGACCGAACCCGATTCATGTGTGCGCTGATCGTATCAATGCTCGCAATTACCGCAACCGTCGCGGTCGCGGCGCCGACGGTCGCTGGCACCACGAACCTCGTTGCGGCCGAGAACGGCGGCTCCATCGCTGCGTTCTCCAGTCAGGCTCTTGACGAGAACGGCCAGCCGATTCAGGAGTGGTCGGTTACCAACCTCATCGACGGCAAGCATGTCGTTGGCTCGCATACCCCGGCCGATTCATATGGATGGCGCTCGATGGGTGTGCCCAGCCCCGAGGAGCCCGAGTGGATCGTATTCGAGCTACCTGAGCGCCGGCTGATCAGTCGCGTCGTCGTGGACCCCACCACCGACGATCCGGAGTACCTGGGCCGTTGGGCCCGCAACATCCGCATTTCCGTCTCCACCGAGGGACCCGACGGACCCTTCAAGCAGGTCGGCACCTACGTCGTCGTCCGCCGCGGCATCAAGCAAAGCTTCGACTTCAGCCCCGTCGAGGCCAAATGTGTCCGCCTCGACATCACCAGCAACTGGGGCTCCGACTTCGCCGTTGAGCTGGGGGAGTTCGAGGTCTACGAGGCGATCGTGGGCGATGACATGCTCGACCAGCTCATCACGCGTCTGAGCACGCTGCTCGATGACCTGAAGAAGTATCGCGACAGCCAGCGCTACCAGCAGCATCAGCAGAACACCGAGGCCGTCACCGCCCAGCCGCAGCCCGCAGCCGGCGAGGACCAGGCCGAGGACGCACAGCAGTGACGCGCGCGGCATGACCCACAAACCGGGGCCCACCCGTCAAGGGCGGGCCCCCATTCACTCACGCCCTCGCCCGTCGTGCCACCTCGCGGCCGGCCACGATCCCGCTCGCGCTTGCCTGCACCAGCCCCCGCGTGATCCCCGCTCCGTCACCGGCGAAGAACAGATTCTCGCGCTCTGACTCGAGCTCCGCACTCAGTCGCGCCGGCCGCACCGTATACAGCTTCGCCTCGGGCGCATACATCAGCGTCCGATTGCTGCACAGCCCCTCCAGCAGCCCGTCACTGTCGAGTGCGTGCATGAACTCCTCGATCACCCGGCAGCTGCGCGCGTTCAGCGCCAGGCGGATATCGCCCGGCAGCGCTCGCTGTAGGGTCGGCTCGATGAAGCACTTGCGCAGGTCGCTCATCCGCGAACGTCGGCGCCGCTCGAAGTTCGGCCACACCTGCACAATCGGGTTCAGCGCGCCGAGGATGATCGTGGTGCGGATATACAACCCCGCGAACTGATTGGGGGAGTGACAGGGCTCGTCGAGGGTGACCGTGTGCAGGACCGCGAAGTTCGTCCGCCCGGTCGGCTGCTCGGGCCGCGTCTGTCCGTTGACCGCCAGAAGCTCCTCGTTGTAGCGCTCCACGATCACCGAGCCCTGCGGGCACACGCAGAAGGTCCGCACCCGCTCGCCCTCGATCAGCCCGCGCAGCTTGAACTCCCACGTCGCCTCCGTCAGCGGCTCCGTCAGCCTCGCGTCAGTCTCCACACGCACTCCGATGTCGATTGGCCCGTTGACGGTCTCAATCCCGTTGGCCTCGAGGGCCTGCACGAGGAAGTCATGGCCACTGCGGCCGGGGGCGGCCAGCAACCATCGTCCGGCCAGCTCCCGGCCGTCGTCACAGGTTACGATCCACCGGTCACCCTCGGCACGAAAGCCCGTCACCCGCGTCTCCAGCAGCACCTCGACGCCGCTCTGCTCCAGGAACTCGAACCAGCCGCTCACGACCTCCCGACAGGTCGCCGTGCCCAGCGGGATGATGTCGGCGGGTATGAACTCCAGGCCCGCGCGTATGCAGGCCCTGCCGATGCGCGCGCCAGCCTCGGGATTGCGGAATCGACCGCGCATCGCCCGGTACCTGCCGCGCCTGTCCTCGGGCAGGAACTCGAGGTAAAGGTCCAGGACCTCGTCGAACAGTGCCTCGATATCGGCCTTGATCCACTCGTGAAGCTCTCCGCCGATCTCGCTCTCGAGTACAAGTTTGCCGTCGCTATTGGCCCCCGCCCCACCGAAACCGCGCACCCTGCTGGGATCACGCCGCCTGCCCTGTTCGATCACCGTGATGCGGTCGCCGGCAATCCCCTCACGGATGGCCGTGATCGCGGCGGCGATTCCCGCCGGTCCTGCGCCGATGATCACGAATCGATCGTCCTCGCTCATGGCCGATCCCCTTCCGTCGCTGGCCTCAGCATGGTACTACGTCCCGGACGCATCGTGCTCCTTGCGACATGGCCAGGCGAAATGTGCTCGCGCCCCGGGGAAGGTTCCTTCTCTCGTTCGTGCCTGCCAATGCAATTCGCAAGGCCCCGCCGCGAACCTGCCATGCCGGGTCTGCCGACGTTGCAGGAACATCCCGATCGAGTCGCAAATGATACAAAGGGCGACGGTGAAACACACAGCTACATCGTGAGAGGTGGCGCACGTGAGCAGCGAGAGCGAGCGGGAGGTACAGATCGAGACGGGCGAGGGCCCGACATTCGGGAATCTCGCGGTCCCGGACGGGGCGAAGGGGATCGTCCTGTTCGCGCACGGCAGCGGAAGTGGCCGGCATAGCCCCCGGAACAATTTCGTCGCCGATGTGCTGCAGGAAGCAGGCCTGGCGACACTCCTGATGGACCTGCTCACTGAACAGGAGGATCGGGTGGACGTCTTCACACGCCAGTACCGCTTCGACATTGACCTGCTCGGCAGGCGCCTCGAGATCGCCACCGAGTGGCTGCATGATGATGAGGAAGTGGGCGAGCTGCCGGTCGGCTACTTCGGCTCCAGCACCGGGGCCGCCGCCGCGATCGTCGGCGCCGCGGGCCGCGATGACGTTAAGGCCATCATCTCCCGCGGTGGCAGGCCCGACCTCGCCGGCGATGCTCTCGGCAAATGCACCGCCCCGATCCTGCTGATCGTCGGTGGCAATGATACCCAGGTCATCGAACTCAACAGGCGCGCGATGGCGCAGATGAACGCGCCACACGAGCTTCAGATCGTTCCCGGCGCGGGACATCTCTTTGAGGAGCCCGGGAAGCTTGAAGAAGTCGCGAGACTGGCAGCCGACTGGTTCACCCGCCATCTCGGTCAGTAGTGTGAGACGCGCGCTCAGGATCGGGGCGTCGAGGACGACAGGGCCGATGACCTGCCCGCCGCCACAAGCCGCCTACCCGCCGGCCATGCGTGTAGCATTCAGGCCCGAGCGGTCGTTTGCGAACTGTGCCACAGCCATCTGTCCCGCATCCTTGCGCATCCGCCCGGCCCGTTGCGCCACTGTGTACTTTGCGGCGTGTCAGGAAGTCTCCTGCCCGGATTGGACCATCGATCAGCCCTCCCCGTGAACGGGATCGTCCGCCCACAGGCCACGTCCGGCCGCACGGGCCTCGCGCTGGAGCCTCAAAAACAGCTCCTGGTGACGCACATTCGGAGGATAGGTGGAGACCTGTGCGAGGCCGCGGCGCACCAGTTCCGCGTTCACGAACGTATCGTCCACGTAGACGTAAGCCAGGAGCCTCCCGTAGCGATCACGCCGCTCCACGTCGAGCACCAGGCGGACGGTCTTGCCCTCGACCAGCTCGCGGTTGGCCTCCGTCGCCTCCGGTCCCATGCGCTGGACGGGGAGCGAGGGGTGCTTCGTCTCCGGTGTGTCGATGCCGATGTAACGCACCCGCTCACCACCCTCGATAACGATCGTGTCACCGTCGACGACGCGGGTGCACAGCGCCTCGAACGCTTCCTGCGATGGTTCTGCGCCGGAATCGCGCGCCTCCGGCGCGACGGTCGGGGTGGATGTGGCCCCGTCCGAGCGTGTCACCGTCGTCGATGGCGCTGGAGCATCATCGGTCGGCACGGCAAGCTGCGAGGGCGGTGACTCAACGGCTGGCTCTTCGATCGAGCAGCCGGCGATGACAGTGATGAGTGTGATGAAGGCAGGTCTGAGCAGGCGGCGCAATGAGATCAACTCCGGTGAAGCGTGGAGGCGAGGCGGTGTCATTCGTGGAATGTGTTTCGCGACGAGACGCTCAGTTCCTGCCACCCTGAAACAGCCGGGCAGTCCACGGAGGGGGCACATGACGATGCTTCGGAACGCAGCGATTGTCGTTGCCGTGACCGTGATCTGTGCGTCGATGTGCGCGGGGGCGATGGAGATGCGCGATGTGAGCCGCGACGAGGCCGCTGCGTGGGCGCGCTGGACGATCCCGCTGCCGAAGCGGATGGAGATCGCGCGGAAGGCCGTCGTTGACCCGGCCGAGGTCGGTATCCGCCTGAGGCGGGGCGCCACGGAGGTGGAGCGGACCGCCGCGCAACAGCTCGAGCAGATGCTGGGCGCCGAGAGCCGGGTCTCCCCGCTGGACCAGGCTTTCCGGATCGTCATCGGCGTGTGTGATGACGATGGGACTGTATGGGGTCGGGAGGCCATCGACCCGCAACGGCTGCGCCGTCTGCCGAACTCCGACCAGGCCTACGCGATCGTGCCGCTCCCGGAACGGAACGAGATCGTGCTGACGGCGCTGACGGGCGAGGGCGTGTACTACGCCGCGCAGACGCTTGGCCAGCTCCTCGAGCGCACACTGACGAACCCCGTGGTGGAGATTCCGCTGGCCGAGGTCCTGGACTGGCCGGACCTCGAGGAACGCGGGGAGTGGGGCGGCTCGGCCGTGCGGGACATCGAGTGGATGTCGCGCCGGAAGATGAACCTTGTGGAAGCGCATTCTGAGGAGACCGTGGCGGAAGATGGAACCGCGACGGCGACCTTCGACGTTGAGACGGTGCTCCGCGGACGTCGGCACGCGACGAACGTGGTGCCGATCATCACACACCTCGACCACCTTCTGAACACCGGCGTCTACAACGCATACCCGCAACTTGTCGGCGAGGGATATGACCTCGAGAACCCCAGCCGCGGGCTGATCGCGCCGTGTGCCTCGAAGCCGGAGTTCATCGATGTGCTGGCGGGCTGGATGGACGGCCTGGCCTCAGTGGATGGCGTCACGGACATCAACTGCTGGCTGAGCGAGATTCGCGGGATTCAGTGCAAGTGCCCGGAGTGCCAGGCAGTCGGGCAGTTTGTGCTGGAGGCGCGATCGATCGTGAAGGCATGGCGGCGCGTGCAGCCGCAGCACCCCGATGTGAACCTGCGGATCCTGCTGACGCAGGGCAGCTACGAGACCAACGAGGAGGTGCTCGCGGAGATCCCGCCAGACATCGGCGTAACCTACTACGATGGCGGGCGCACCTACGACAGCTCGCGGGACGAGATGATCTACCCGCTGCTGGAAAAGTTCGCGGCCGGAGGCCGGTGGCTGGGGTGCTACCCGCAGCTGACGGCATCGTGGCGGATCGTGTGCCCCTGGACCGGTCCGCAGTTCATCCATTACCGAATGAACGAGTTCGTGGATGACGGACTGAAATGCCTGTGCGGCTACGCGACGCCGGACAACATCTGCTACGAGTTCAACGTGATCGCGGCGGCCGAGTGGTCATGGAACGCGAAGGGCCGCAGTCCGCGGGAGTTTGCGGCGGCATATGCGACGCGGCGGGGGTTCGACGATCCGGACGCATTCGCGGAGTGGGCGGTGCGCATGGGTCCTGTGGGCTGGGACCTGTACGGCTCGCGCGTGCCCTACAGCGCTTTCTTCGGCGCGGCGGCGAACTACGTGAAGCAGCGGGCGGTGCCGAAGCTGGGCGAGGGAATGTATCGCTACTTCCCGACCCTGGACCGGCTGGATGAGGACATCGCGACCTGTCAGTGGGCGGCTGAGGCCGCGGCGCAGTGGGACCGGCCGGAGCTGGTGGCGGAGGCGCGCGCAATCGGCGGCATGCTCCGGATGCTGCGCACGATATACGACATGACGACGGTCCTGAGCGACGAGAAGATCGAGGCGCAGCCGGCCCGTGAGCGGCTGAACGCGGAGATGTTCGAGATGGCGATGGCATCGCAGCAGGCGGTGGAAGCGCTGCGGGCGTGGCGCGATGCGCTCGAGGGCTGGAACGGCGCGAGCCGGTTCGACGATACAGTCCGGGTGATCGAGGAGACGGCCGCGGAGATCGGCGAGTTCATGGAGCAGTTCGGCATCCACAACCCCGGCCGGGCCTACCGGATGACCGTGGTCGGCGAGTGGTCGGCGGAGGATTTCGCCGAGAGTGAGCGCCGTACGAAAACCTTTGAGGTCACCCGGATGATCGATGGGCCAGGAACGTACCTCGTGGGCTTCCGCTATACGACCGGCTGGAACGGGCTGCATTCGTACTCGGTGGAGCTGCTGAGCGATGATGACGGCGAGCTTGAAGACGCGACAGTCATCGCCGTGGACGAACACGAGGGAATGGCCGCCTATCGGCCCGAGAACACGCTGTACACGCTCGAGGTCGGGGAGACCGATCCGGACGCGCGGTACTTCATACGCGTGGACATCCGCGGGCGCTCCGATGAGGGCCTGCCTGCCGACAGGCAGGGCTGTAACGGCGAGATCTGGATGCGCAAGGCGGGGCGGCTCGATCCCTCCAGTGGGCCACCACCGCTGGAGCCGATGACCGACGAACAGGCGGCGGCCTTCGGGCCGCCGCGGTTCGTCACGGACGGCCTGCACGTGGGCGTGTTGCCGGTCGGCTACGGCGCAACGAGCATCCGTCAGTGGCTGGGAGCGCAGGAGGGCGTGGAGGTCAGGCAGCTTGCCCGGATAGCGCCTGACGTGCTGGCCCCGGCGCACGTGGTGGTGATCCCGCAGCCGATGAACCCCGATACGATCGACGAGGAGGGCGTGGCGGCGCTGCGGGAGTTCGTTCGAGCCGGTGGGGGGCTGGTCGTGACGCACGATGCAGCGGGCTTTCGCGGACACCCGCCGATCATCCCCGAGATCTGCGCCGGCGGGGTCGAGAAGGTCGACGCAGATCGCTGGAGACCGGCTGGCGACCACCCCATCGCGCGAGCACTGCCGGCAGGCGAACACGGGCAATCATACTACGACCAGATTGTGCTCGAGGCGAGGCCGAGAGGGACGATCGTCGCCGAGAGCACGGATGCCGGGGCGCCGATCGCGGTCGCGGGCGAGTTCGGGCGAGGACGATATGTCGCGATCGGCCTGGCAGTCGGGATCGACCACGACGCGAACGACCTGGCGCCGACCGGCGCCGAGGCGCAGTTGCTCCTCGCGGCCGTCCGCTGGAGTGGAGAGCAGAGTGCTGATCGCCAGTAGTAGGTTGCGCCCCGGCTACGCCCCGGACGCGGTCTGCTTGCGGTAGCGCAGCGGCGTGGTGTTGCGATAGCGCTTGAAGACCTTCGTGAAGTAGCTCTGATCGCGGAAGCCGCACTCCAGCGCGATCATCGCGATCTGCTTGTCCGTCCGGGCAAGCATCTCGGCGGCGCGGTCGATGCGCATGCGGTTGAGAACGTCCGTGAAGGTCGCCCCCGACTCGCGCCTGAACAGGCGCGAGAAGTGTGACGGCGACAGATGCACCTTCTCCGCCACATCATCGCGGGAAATGTCCTCGCAGCAGTGTCCCTCCATGAAGTCGAGCGCCTCGAAGATCAGAAAGCCCGGGTCCTGGCGGCGGTTGCGCTCGATGGCCTCCATGATCGCCTCGAGCATCGCCCGCAGCCAGCCGGTAAGCTCCTCGTGCGAGGTGATCTCCGCCACGCGCGTCATCAGCTCGTAGTTCATCCCGAGGAACTGCTCGGGATCGCCGCCGGCCTCCACGGCCGTGCGGCTCATCGTCACGACCAGCTCCAGAAAGATGCTGCGGACGATCTCGATGCGGTCGCGCGCATGATAGTGCACTGTCATCAACAGGCGGTTGAGGATCTCGCGTGCCGCGCGCCGATCGCCGGAGCGAATCGCGGCCATCAGCGCCGGCTCCTCGCGCATGTACAGCTCGCGGATGGAGTAGTGCAAATCGCTCTTGAAGGCGTGGATGGCGTGGGCACGCTGCTGCTCGTCGGCGTACCGCTGTCGGCTGAGGCGAAGCGCGGCGGCGTTGGTCAGATTCCGCGCCTCCGCAAGTTCGCGCAGCTCCGTACAGACGCGGGGGATATCCAGCGGCGGCTCTCCGTCGAGACCCGACAGCACACGCTCTTCGGATGCAGCGGCCACCAGTCCCCCGAGGACGCGGCTGTTGTGCATGATGGGCACCGCCCAGAGCATGCCGCCCCCCGGACAGGTGGTCACCGACGGCTCGCCCCAGCGCAGACTCTCGCTGACAGCGAAGGCGCGCGCCTCCGCGCAGTCATCTCCGGCCTCCTCACATCTGTCGCAACGACCGCGCTGAAAGACTATCTCACCGTCAGCCGTCACAGCGCAGAGCTGGACACTGCAGCGCTCGGCGTAGTCCTGGCTGATTTGCTGGAATGTGCGCTCGTCGATTCCGCAGCGCAAGGGCGCTGGCATGGGACCCACTCCAGGCCCGTGGAGGATTGGATTCCGCATCATTTTACCAAAATCGCGCGTAAAGCGAAAGAACTATTCGCAGACTGAGCTTATACTTCAACCGCTGCAGGAATGCGATCTGAGCGCCCAATGAAGGAGCTGCTGCACCAGTGGCGCTCGCGGAGTGGATTTCGAGCGATGGAAATGAATGGTCGAGATGTGCTGCTCAGCGCGATTCGCAACGAGGAGACGCCGCGGCCGGCCTGGGTGCCGTTCGTGGGCTGTCACGGTGGGGCGCTGATCGGTGCCCCCGCCGATGAGTATCTGCAGTCGAGCGAGTTGATGACGCAGGGCCTGCTGAAGGCCGACGAGCTGTATCACCCCGACGGGCTGCCGATCTCGTTCGACCTCCAGATGGAGGCCGAGATTCTCGGCTGCGAGCTGCGCTGGGTGTCGGACGGTCCACCAAGTGTGGTGAGCCATCCGCTGGCCGAGGGTGCGGAGCCGGGCGATTTGCCGCCGTTCACCACCGACGCCGGACGCTTCCCGATCGTCCTCGATGCGCTGGACAGGGTCAAAGCGGAGATCGGCGACCGCGTGGGGATGCTCGGCCTGATCTGCGGACCGTTCACGCTTGCGCTGCACCTTCTGGGCAACAACATCTTCCTCGAGATGTTCGATGCGGTGGAGAAGGTGCAGCGGCTGATCGCCTACTGCGCCGAGATCGGCAGGCAGTCGGCCGATGCGTATCTGGAGGCGGGGGCGGACATCATCGCGGTCGTCGACCCAATGGTCAGTCAGATATCTCCCGAGCACTTCATGCAGTTCGTGTCCGAGCCGGCCAGCTCGGTCTTCGATCACATCCACGAGCGCGGCGGCCTTGCCTCGCTCTTCTGCTGTGGCGACGCCACGCGCAACCTGGAGGTCATGGCGAAGACCACATGCGACAACATCTGCGTGGACGAGAACGTTGACTTGAAGCTTCTGCGCGATATCGCTAGCGCGGAGGGCAAGTCCTTCGGTGGAAACCTGCAGCTCACGGTGGTGCTGCTGCTTGGAACCGAGCAGCAGGCGAAGTCGGCGGCGATCAAGTGCATCGATATCGGCGACAGCAAAGGCTATATCCTGGCGCCGGGCTGCGACCTGCCCTATGACACGCCGCCGGAGAATGTGGCTGCGGCAGGCCTGATGGCGCTGGATGAGTACGAGCGTGAAGTGGCGCGGCAGATCGTGGTGGAGGCACAGGAGCAGCAGTTCGAAGACGTCGAGGTGCCGGACTACGAGGCCGAGGAAGACGTGATCGTGGACGTGATCACGCTCGATTCGGCGACCTGCGCGCCGTGTCAGTACATGATGGACGCTGCGACGCGCGCGGCGGAGGAGATCGGCGAGGGCGTCGATGTGCGGGAGCACAAGATCACCCGTCGCGAGGGTCTCGGAATGTTCTGTCGGCTCAATGCGGGCCATGTGCCCACGATCTGCATCGACGGCGAGCCGACATTCGTCTCCATCATCCCGGACAAGAACCGTCTTGTGGCCGCCATCCGCAAGCGCATGGAGGAGAAACGGCGATGACGATCCCGATCTGCCTCGTGACAGGCTTTCTGGGCAGCGGGAAGACGACTCTACTCAAGCAGATCATCGACCGGCATGGCGAGTTGCGGATCGTCTACCTGGTCAACGAGTTCTCGCCTGTGGATATCGACGGGGAACTGCTGGACCGAGAGGACGAGGAGGTCGTCGCAATCCCCGGCGGGAGTATCTTCTGTAGATGCCTGGTGACGCAGTTCATCGGGCGGCTGCAGACCATTGCGGAGCTTGTCGATGATCCCGGGCGGACGATCGACGGGGTGGTGATCGAGGCCAGCGGTGTGGCCAACCCGATGGTCGTGCAGCAGATGCTTGAGGAAACCCGGCTGGACGAGCAATATGAGCTGGCGACGATCATCTGCGTCGTGGATCCCGGCAGCCTGCCGAAACTGGTGCATACGCTCCCGAACATACGGGCGCAGGTTAAGGCCGCTGACGTCGTGCTCATCAACAAGACCGATCTGTTCGACGCGGCCGAGATCGCCGCGACCGAGCAGATCGTGCGTGAGATAGCCCCCGGAGCGCGCGTGATTCGCACCGTGCGGTGCGACGTGGACCTCGCGATCTTCGAGGGCGGTCAGGTCCGCACGCTTCGCGGCGAGTACGCCATGTGCGCCGACCCGAACTACGCGCGCTTCTCGGTGCCAGTGGAGAGCGATATCTCGGTTGAGCGGCTGCGAGAGGCGCTTGAGGCACTGGGCGATGAGCTATACCGCGCGAAGGGCTTCGTGACCTCTGGTGGGCACACCTACTACGTTGACGCGAATCCGGCGGGCGTCTCCATCGAGCGCGTTGACCGGAGACCGGCCTGGCTGGGGCTCGCGATCGTCTCGCGCGGGGACGAACACGGCGCCGTCGACGATCTCGTCCGCCGCGTCCGTGCGGGAGACCTGCGTGAGAATGACGACCGATGAGCGAGGTGCAGCTTCACCGACTGCCACCTCTCGCAACGGGCCGGGGGTTTCCGGGAGGGCACCCCAATGCCGCGGATACTTCCTTGCCACCGCGCGGAGGGGACGACGCGCGCTCGTGGAATTGAGCGGGGAGAGCCATCGACCATGTGGGAGTGACCACTGATGATCATCGACAGGATCGAGAACGCAGAGCGCTATGAGGCAATGCACCCCGGCTTCAAGGCCGCATTCGACCTGATACGCGAGTTCGATTTCGAGAGCGCTCCGGATGGACCGGCGGAGATCGACGGCGAGCGGCTCACGATCAACGTCCTGCGCCGGGACCTGAAGAAGCCCGAGGACGCCAAACTCGAGGCGCACCGGAAGTACGTGGACATTCAGTTCATGCACTCTGGGCGGGAGGTCTTCGGCTGGAAGCCCACCGCGGAGTGCGAGGAGCCGCAGGCGGAGTACAACGCGGAGAAGGATGTCATCCTCTTCGATGATGAGCACGATGGACACTGGCCGCTGCTCGAGCGCATGTTTGTGGTGTTCTTCCCCGAGGATGCGCACGCGCCGATGATCGGTGATGGGAAGGTTGAGAAGCTGGTCGTGAAGGTGCTGCTGTGAGGCAGCGGGTTCGATGACTGACGCGCGACGGTCCGAGGGCCGGCTCGGGATGGAGGAGCCCTCAGGCGGCAGATGGCGTCGCCACAGGAGATGCGTGGCGACGCCGGTGCCGGAGGCGGCCGGGTGGCTGGGCCTATGAGTTGAGCGTGGCCAGCTCGCGTAGCTTCTGGAGGCTCACCCGGTCGAGGCTGTCCACGACCAGATCGGCCTCCCGCAGCTTCTCGCGATCGACCGAGCTGGTGACGGCGACGCACGCCATCCCTGCGGACTTCGCCGCAGCCACCCCAGCGGGGGCGTCCTCGACCACCACACACTCGTTGGGTGGAACGCCGAGCCTCTCCGCGGTGATCAGGTAGATCTCAGGGTCCGGCTTCTTCTTCGTCACGTCATCGCCGGTGATGACCGCGTCGAACCAGTCGAGCTCGAGGCCGGTCCCTGTGATGACCGGGAACTGCTTGTCCCTGTTGCCTGACGTGGCGATCGCGACGAGCACATCGTCTGAATCGCGCGCGGTTCGGACGATCTCCATCACACCTGGCATGGCTGGCAGGGGTTGCTCCTCGAGCAGCGCGAAGAAATTGACCCTGCGCCGCTCGACCGCGTCCTCGGTGTCGATCTGTACTCCGTACTTTTCGGCAACGCCCTCGACGTAGCGCTCGTCTCCGGTGCCGACGAACTCACGGAAGTCCTCCGGCTGTACCTCGACCCCGTAGAGCTGTTGGAACATCATGACCGAGGCACGGGCGTTCAGCGACTCGGTGTCGGCCACGACGCCGTCGACGTCGAAGATGATCGCCCACTTCATAGTCCTCGGGCCTCCCAACCGTCGCTCAGTCGACACTGGCGAGGATTCCGACGATCTCCTGCAACCAGACGTTATACTCCGCCGCGTGGTCGATGTATATCAGGATCGTGTCGGGCTCATTCGGTCCACGCCAGCCGCCGCTGGGGTACTGTGTCTCAAGCAAATACTCGCCGAACTCGTACGCTCCATCGCGGGCGCGCTGGTCGCCGGTGTGCAGGTAATGGAGCGCGGCCGCGAGTGAGCCCTTCCCCGAGCCGGTGCATGAGAAGCGATCCTCGGCGCAGCGGAGGTACCAGTCGAAGAACCTGCCGCCGCGGTCGAGCCAGACCTCGTCGCCCGTCGCCTCGTAGAGCCGGCTCATGAGCATCCACGGCAGCGCGATCTCCCAGTACGCCTGCTCGGGCTTCTCGAAGTCGACGTACTCGGCGTTGGCGTCGATCTCGGCCGTGAGAAGCTCGCCGTCGAGGGTGGTCTGGAAGTAGAATCGTCCGTCCTCTGGCTGCTCAAGCAGCTCGAGGCACCAGTCCGCGCAACGCATCGCGAAGTTGAGGTCGCCGAAGTACACCGCCGATATGCCCGTCCAGGCGGTCGCCAGCGCCCGGCAGCGGTCATCGGAGGCGAAGTGCGGGAGGCCACCTGAGGGCGTCTGCTGGCTCCTCAGCCAGTTCATCGTGGGATGCGAGAGGTCGAACCGGCCGAGGCGGTGGCAGCCCTGGAAGAACCACGACTGCTTGTAAACGTCTCCATTGTAGTCGCGGAGCGAGCCGTCCTGCTGTTGGGTATTCGCCACGATCCAGTTCAGCAGGCGATGCACCTCCGGCAGGTAACCTGAGATCCCCCATGAGTAGGGCTGCTTGTGATACGCGTCAGGGATGCTCTCATCCCAGATGAAGGAGCCATCCTCCTGCTGGTAGTCGAGCTGAAACTTCACGGCGCGGATGCCGGCTTCGCGAAATGCCTTCAGGCGCGTGTCCATTGTCCTCTCCTCTCGCCGTATTCTCGATGGTCGCGTTCAGTCGGAGTATGCCTCGAGTTCCACAACCTGGCAGATGTTGTTGGCCGAGTTGTGCAGGCAGGTGAACCGGATGTACTTCGCCTCGCGCGGCTCGAAGCTGTGGGTCTGCCAGCCTCGCCACTCGCCCTCGCTGCAATCCACCGCTTCGGTCCAGGTCGCGCGATCCACTGAGGTGTCGAGGCGGTAGCGGAAGAAACGGTTGTCGAGATCGAAGAGCATCAGGTTGATGCGCGAGATCGTGGCGACCTCGGGCAGCTCAACGGTCACCGAGCCGGGGATGTAGAACGCGGTGAACCCGTACATCCCGCCATAGTCGAAGATGTCCCCGTCGATCATCTTCTCCGGGGTGATGCCATCGCCCCAGTTCGCCTCCTGGATCGCACCGTGCACCACCGCACCACGCGAGGCCAGCGCGAGGTCCTCGGCGTTCTCGCCGCGCTCGGGGATCTCCAGCGGAGGGAAGTCATTCTCGCCCGACGGCTCGTAGGTGCCCCGTACGAACTCGTAGAGCGCCCGGTACAGATCGCGGCCCTCAGCGCCGGCGCGATAGAACTGCCCGACCGCGCCGCCGCCCTCGTAGTAACCAAGCACCGCACCGTTCATCCAGCCGTAGGCCACGCCCGCGTCGAAGTAGGCGATCATCCGGCGGCGGTACTCCTCGTCCGTGAGCGCGCGTCCGTCGAATTCGACCTCGACGCCGGTATTGGCGCGCGTCACCTGCAATGCGTGATTGCGGAACCAGTCGAGTGGCCGTGTCTCGTCGGTGAAGAAGTAGTTGGGCTGGAGCATGACGCAGTCGAACCCGGCTTCGCGCCAGTTGCTGTAGCCGGTGGCGCCGAAGTAGGGGATCCAATAGTGTCTGAGGCCGCGCTGATGGAGATACTCCGAGGTCCAGCGCGCGTGCGGCATATACTGCCCGCTGATGCTCTCAGCGGTCCAGTAGAAGCCGAGCAGCTCGAGGTGCTGGTAGTCGGCGGCCCTCCACTGATCGAGCACGCGACCGATGTACCACGCGATGGCGCGGTGTGCGTCATCGGGGTCGCCGAGGTCCAGCGTCCTGTCCTCGCCCGGCAGCGGGCCGAAGGCCTCGTCCTGGGCGATCGGCTGCGGAAGCGTGATGACGACCTTCGCCTTCCGCTCGGCCGGGCCGAGCTTTCCCGCCACCTCGTCCATCGCCTGCTCGAGGCCGATCAGGCCGGTCTCCGGCCGGAACCACGCGTCGGCGAGCCAGATCCAGTCGTCGATGGTCGGGAGCCGTGAGCCCTCGCGATAGTGGTGGATCCATGTGCCGTCATCGGTTGCGAACTCCAGAAACAGGAAGCTGTCGAAAAGCCAGTCCTGGGGCTCCCCATCCGCATCGAGGTAGGCGACGTAGGGCAGCAGGTTCTCGCGATTGTAATCGGGGCGCACCTCGCGGCCGTGGTAGATAAGGACCATGTCCTCGACGCCGCCGGACGCGTCCGTTCCCGGTGGCATGTACCCGAACTGCCGCGAACCGGCTGGAGCTGCGATCATCACCATCACCAGCGCTGACAGCGCGATTGTGCGAACACGTGCGTGCCGGGCTTCTGCGTCATGCGGGCGCATAGCTCCCGACCTCCCGGGCGGTCTCGTAGGCGGCGATGATGTTCTCGGGCGGTGTGTTCGGCTGGATGTTGTGGTCGGCGCAGAACACGAAGCCGCCGCCCTCGCCAAAGATGCGCACCCGCTCGGTTACCTGCGCACGGACCTCCTCGGGAGTGCCAAACTGCAGTGGTCCCTGTGTCTCGACACCGCCTCCCCAGAAGCAGACACGGTCGCCGATCTGTGCCTTAAGCGTCGCGGGGTCCATCCCCGCCGCGGTGGTCTGCACCGGGTTGAGCGCGTCGAGTCCGGCCTCCACCATGTCCTCGACGATATTCGCGATGCTGCCGCATGAGTGCTCGAAACACTTCCAGGTGGTGTGCTCGTGGATCCACTCGTAGTGCGCGCGAAGCGGCGGCAGGTAGACCTCGCGGAAGAGATCGGGGGCCATCAGTTCGGCGCGCTGACTGCCGAAGTCGAGGCCCGTGATGAAGATAAGGTCCGCGTTCTCGCCAACGGCATCCCAGAGGCGCTCGAGGTTGGCGATGGCCGCCTCGGTGCAGATCGCGAAGAGGTCTTTGACGTAGCCGGGATCCTCCGCGAGCAGGCAGAGGAACTCGGTGAGCTTGCCGACGTAGTGCATGCCGAGGCCGCCCCACGGGTTGAGCATGAGAGCTTTGTCGGTGGTGCGGCGAAGCTCTGCTGAGCGCTCGGCGAGCCACTCGAGGCGCTCGTCGCTGATAGCCCAGGCCTTCGAGCTGTCGCGTATCTCCTCGAGCGGAGGGGGAGTGAAGTTCGGGTCCCAGCCACCGTAGTCGATCGCATCGAAGTAGTAGCCGTCTGCGGGCATCTTCTGCCATGGGCGGCGATCCTCGCCGGTCCCGTGGTAGAAGATCCAGTCACCCCGCTCGTCACGCTCGACGGGCATGTTCTCCGGGACCGCCAGCGTCTCGCCGAACAGCTCCCATGTCGCGGAGCAGTCGTTCTCCATACCGATGCGCATGTTCAGCGGCTCGATCGGCAACACGTCGAGGCCGAGGCGCTCGACAACATCCATCTCGACCTCGCCAAGCATCTGCAGAGCGTCGTGGAGCTTGATCGGGCGGTCCTCGAGCCCCAGCTTGCGGCGCAGTCGGCCCAGCGACTGCACGTGAATGCCGGTCACGAAGCTGCCCCCGAGGTCCAGCGGCACACGATCGGGCTCCCGGTGCTCTATCGCGGCGATCACACGCTCTCTGCTGGTCATCCGACACTCACGCCCGTCTACGGGATGATGATGGTGCGAAGTCACCTCTGGCCGCGAACCTTTGCTTCTCGAGGCGGCTGCACCTCCCTTGCGGGCAGAGAATGTCACCCGCGTTACAGAAGGTATCGGCGCGGCGAGCGGTCAAATGCCCACCATCGATGGGGCGAAACAAATGCGCATAAGAGGCTGGAGATCGGACATGAAACTGAGAGTGGCGCTTGCAGTGATGGCGGTGATGGCGGTCGTGGTCAGCGCGCGGCCGTTGCTGGCGCAGGACGCGCAGGCGCGGCGCATGGCACTGCTGCGTGGCAGCTGCCCGCTGGCGACACTGGAGGATGCGCTGGATGACCCGGATGTGGTTGTCGCTCGTACGGCCGCGCGGCTTCTGCCCGCGCGCGGTGAGCGGGCGTTGCCGGCGCTGCGCGAGGCACTGCGACACGACGATGCGCTGGTGCGCCGCAACGCCGCGATGAACCTCGGCGAGATCGGTCCGGCGGCGCTTGAGCTGGTGCGGGCGGCGCTGAAGGACCGGAACGAGCTGGTCCGGCAGGGCGCGGTCTTCGCCCTAATCGGGATGCCCGCGACGCCGGAGGTCACCGAACTTATCGAGGCGGCCGGCCGCGATGAGAGCGGCGTGGTGCAGCGGGCCGCTCTGCTCGTGACCAGAGCGGCATACCGCACCGCCGAGTCGATCCGACTGCCGGCCGATGGCTGGCGATTCAGGACCGACCCTGAGGACGTGGGACGCGAGGAGGAGTGGTTCGCTACCGACCTCGATCTCTCCGACTGGGACACGATTGCCATCGAGCAGTTCTGGGGCGATGCGTCGGAGGCCTACGCCGACTACACCGGCTACGCGTGGTACCGACGGACCTTCGAACTGCCCGAGCGCGACGCGCCGGCGCGTGCGCAACTTCAGTTCGGGGCGGTGGATGAGTCCGCGTGGGTGTGGATCAACGGCGAATTCGCCGGCGAGCACGATATCGGGCCGACCGGCTGGGATCGGCCGTTCCGTATCGACGTGACCGGCCTGCTGAACTGGGGCGGAGAGAATCAGATCACCGTTCGGGTGCACAACATTGCCATGGCCGGCGGCATCTGGAAGCCGGTGAGCGTGATCATACTCGAGCCCTCAGACTGATGGGCTCGACGTTCATCTGACAGGAGTGGTTTTCATGCGCGCATTCATAGTGATGCTCGCGGCGCTGCTCGCCGCAGGTACCATGCTCTGGGCGCAGGAGGGAGAGACCGACGTGAAGCTGGCGGAGCCGTTCCGCACGGAGTATTCCGGCGACGATGCGACCGGCGAACACGTCATCGCGCTATGGCAGTTCAACCAGCCGAACCCGGCTCAGGACCTGTCCGGGAACGGGCATGATCTGACGCTGCAGGGCGCAGAGTTTGTCGATGGCGGACGGTTTGGAGGTGGCGCGCTGCGCTCATTCCGTGGTTGGCCGGATACTGATGAGGCGCACCAGGCGAGGGCCCAGAACAGCCCGGACCTAACGCCGGGGGGCGCGTTCACGATCGAGATGTGGATCAACCCGGCGGAGGAGCTGCGTGGGTATGCCGAGGCGTTCCTGATGGACAAGAAGTACGTTGACGACACCGACTATCAACTGATCCTCAGCCGGGAGACGGCGCCGGACGTGCGGAGGCTGCGGATGAACCTCGGTTTCGGCGGGGAGAGCCAGACGTGGGAATCGGAGACCTTCCGCGTAGAGCCCGGGACGTGGCGGCATATCGCCTTCACGTACGACGGCGCGGGGACGGGCACGTTCTTCGTGGACGGCTCAGTCTCGGGAAGCGAGACGAAGGTCGGCTACGGTCGGATTGCGCCCGGGCGCCATCACCTGCATATCGGCGATCGCGTCGGGAGCCTCTACCACGGCTTCCCCGGGCTGATCGATCAGGTGCGGATCGCCAGCGGCGTGCTGGAGTTCTCCCCCGCCCGGTTTGAGCTGCTGTCTGACCGGCGGGTGTTCGAGCGCATGGAGCAGGCCGAGCCGCTGCGATTTACGCTGACGAATCTCCAGCGCGAGCCGATGGCGGGGGCTACGGCGCGCTTCGCTTTGCTCGGCGGCGCTCCCATGGTGCTGGACCTTCCCGAGATTGCGTCGGGCGAGCAGTACGTTATCGAGTACCCGTTCGACACGAGCCTCAGACCTGATGACTACGAGCTGACGGCCACCGTCGAACTCGGGGGAGAGGCGGCCTTCCGTTCGAGTGAGCAGTTTGGCCTCACGATCACGCCGCGCTGGACTGAGAATCGCATGCCGGTGGTCATGTGGGGTGGCGAGAGCGGCCAGCGGGACGCGCTCAGGGATATCGGCTTCACGCACTACATCGGAACTGGGTGCGACTTCGCGAAGATCTGGGAGGCCGAGGCTCCGACGCAGGCGGTCGATGACGATCGACTCCCCGGGCAGATACAGGCGCTCGATGAGGCGTTGCGGGCCGATATGCGCGTGGTGGCCAGCCTGTCGCCGGGGCGATGGGCGCGGGGGAAGGAGGAGTACGCGCGCATCAACCGGGATGGTGAGCCCTACGAGAATGGCGACGTCTGCGGGCTTTTCGACCGCATACAGAGCTTCTGCAACGACGTCGGGGTGTCGATGTCGCAGACCTACGGCTCCCATCCGGCCTTCGGTAGTGCCCTGATCCACACCGAGGTCCGCGGGCATTCCCACCCCTGCTTCCACGAGCATGACTACGAGGCATTCCGTGAGGCGACCGGGATGGACATCCCCGAGGAGGTCGCCGGGATGCGTGGGGTGTCCTATGAGAAGCTCGATGACTTTCCCGCCAACCGGGTGATCCCGGACGATTACCCGCTCTACGTCTACTACCGCTGGCTCTGGAAGGAGGGCGACGGCTGGAACGACCTGCATACCCAAGTGCATCGTGGCCTGCATGAACATGCCCACGAGGGCTTCTGGACCTTCCACGACCCGGCGGTGCGCGTCGCCAGCGTCTGGGGCTCAGGGGGTGAGGTGGACTACCTCTCGCAGTGGACGTACTCCTACCCCGATCCGATCCGGATCGGCCTCGCGACCGAGGAGCTGCTGCAGATGGCCTCGGCGCGACCTGAGCAGCAGGTCATGAAGATGACGCAGATCATCTGGTACCGCAGTCAGACCGCGCCGGAGCCGGGCGAGGAGGCGCAGCAACAGTCGGCGACCTTCATTGACCAGGATGTTCGGCCGCAGGGTACGGGGGCGGTCGACGAGACCGGGCGGTACCGAGCGCGTTGGGAGATGGAAATCCCGGACGCGCGCTTTATCACGATCGCGCCGATGCATCTGCGCGAGGCGTTCTGGACGAAGATCGCGCGGCCGATCAAGGGCATCATGTATCATGGGATCGGCTCGCTGCTGCCGGGCGTGACGCATGGCTCATATCGCTACACGCACCCGGAGACGAAGAACGAGCTGCGGCGGCTGTGCGACACCGTGGTCGAGCCGCTCGGGCCGACGCTGGTGCAGGTGCCCGACGGCGAGCGCGATGTGGCGTTCCTGGAGAGCTTCGCGTCTGAGATGTTCGCCGGTCGCGGGACGTACGGCTGGAACAGCAGTTGGGCCGGCGAGATGTGGCTGATCGCGCAGTACGCGGCGCTGCAGCCGCGGGTGGTCTTCGAGGAGAGTATCCAGGAGCGCGGGCTCGACGGCTTCCGGGTGCTCATTATGCCCGACTGCGATGTGCTCCCCGAGAGCGTGGTGGAGGAGATCCACGACTTCCAGGCGCGAGGGGGGATCGTCATCGGCGACGAGAACCTGTGCCCCGCGATTACGCCGGACATCCTGATCGAGACGCACACGCGCCCCTCAGAGGCCGACAAGGCACGGGCGCAGAACATCGAGAAGGCACTGGCGCTGCGGGAGCAGCTCGATCCGCACTATCGGCGACGCGCGGACAGTTCAACGCCTGACGTGATCCCGTTCGTGCGCAGCTACGGCTCAACGGACTACCTGTTCGCGGTGAACGACCTGCGGGAGTATGGGACGTACGTCGGGCATCACGGCCTTGTGATGGAGAACGGTCTGCCGACCGACGCAACGCTTGAGGTCGCCCGCGAGGGGTACGTCTACGACCTCGTTGGGCACCGGCAGGTCAATACCGGAGGCGACGGGGGGGCGATGAGCATCCCGTGGCACTTCGGGCCATGCGAGGGGCGGGTGTTTATGATCACTGAGCGGCCGATCAGCAACGTGGCCATTAACGCCCCCGAGCAGGCCGCGCCGGGCGAGAGCATGACCGTCGAGGTGGCGGTGCTGGCCGACAACGGTGCGCCGATCGACGCGGTGGTGCCGGTCGAGGTGAGACTGCTCGATCCGCACGGTCGCGCGGCTGAGTTCAGCGGCTACTACGGCGCGAAGGACGGCCAGCTGAGCATCACATTCGACCTGGCCGAGAACGACGTGCCGGGCCTGTGGAGCATCGAGGTGCAGGAGCTGGCCTCGGGGCTGACGGCCAGCGCCTACGTGCGCGTCTCAGGTGAGTAAGGGCCCACGAGACCAGAACGCAGACGGGCCGCCTGCGATTTCGGCGGCCCGTCGGCTTTTCCGCCAGGGGGTGCGATCAGCCGCTGGTGTCGGGGACAGTATCCGTGTCATCCTCCCGTGGGGGCTCCTCGGGCGGCCTGAGGACGCCGAGTTTGCTCGCGACTGCAAGTTCTGCGAGGCCGACGATTCCGCCGAGCGCCGCCCCGGCCAGCACGTCGATCACATGGTGGTTGCCCACGTAGGGCCGCGAATACAGCGAGAGCACGAGAAGAACGATCAGGAGCCACCGGAAGCGGCGGTAGGCGACAGCGAACAGGAGTGTGGCCTGAGCCCACAGGTGGGCGTGCGCGGAGGGAAACGACGGGCGATTCCACTTCGGGCCGAGGGTCCGGAGCTGCTCCATGTAGACGAACGGCCGCGGCCGGTGCCAGGCGTCGCGGAGCACGGGCATCAACGCGAACTCCGTGAAGATCAGACCGACGAAAAAGATGAGCGCGATGATGCGTTCGCGTCGGCCGCCGAAGACCAGTAGCAGGACGGCAACCACGAGCCACGCAATGCCCGCGTCGCCGAGGTGGGATACGGCCTGCATAAGCAGGTCGAGCGCAGGATGGTGGTGCTGGTTGATCCAGAGCGTCATCGCTCGGTCGAGGGCGAGAATGTCCTGCATCGCTACCACATCCCGGCTGCGTCGTGTCCTGAAGAGTGTCTATTCCACGGCGGTCGATGCTATTCCCCCGGCAGAGACGATGCGCGCGTCGAGCGCCTGCCCCGGTCAGTTCGCTCCATGGCGTCGTCGGGCCTTTGGACGAGGCAGGAACGCACAGTTTGAGCGCGAAGTCTACGGCGCGTCGGACACGATCTCAGACACATGCAGACAGCCGAACGGAGGGCCGAGCATGCGAGATTTCCAGCTCTTCATCGATGGCGACTACTGTGAGGCGACCGCCGGGGAGACCTACGAGAGCATCAACCCGGCCACCGGTGAGGTCATCGCGAAGGTCGCCAAAGGCGGCCCCGATGACGTCCACCGCGCATGCGAGGCGGCACAGCGTGCGTTTGACGGGGCATGGGGTGCGATGACCTGTGGAGACCGCTCCGCCATCCTCGCGAAGACCGCCGATCTGATCGAGGAGCGGGCGGAGGAGTTCGCGGAGCTTGAGACGCTCGATGTCGGCAAGCCGATCACCGAAAGCAGGAACATCGACGTTCCCGCTGCCGCCGGATATCTGCGCTGGTACGCCTCGGTCACGGACGCCGCGGTCGGAGAGACGATCGAGATTCCGACCAACGCGCAGGTGGACTTCTCGCTGTATCAGCCCTACGGCGTAGTCGGCGGCATCGCGCCGTGGAACTTCCCGCTCTTCCTCGCGATACTCAAGATCGGCCCGGCGCTGGCGATGGGGAACTCAATCGTCCTCAAGCCGGCCTCGCTCACGTCGATGAGCACGCTGAGCGTCTGCGAGTGCTTCCGCGACGCAGGTCTGCCGGACGGCGCGTTGAACGTCGTCGCGGGTCCGGGAGCCTCGGTCGGCGAGGCGCTCGTGACGGACGAGCGCGTGCAGATGGTCTCATTTACCGGTTCGACGGAGATCGGCCGGCGGGTGATCGAGCTGTCTGCACGCAATATCACGAACGTGTCGATGGAGCTTGGCGGTAAGTCGCCGAACATCATCTTCGAGGACGCCGACTTCGAGCAGGCCGTGTCCGGGGCGGTCTTCGGCCTACTGCTCAATAACGGGCAGAACTGTATCGCCGGAACCCGCCTGCTGGTGCAGAAGGGCGCGTACGATCACATCTGCGCCGCGGTCGCGGAGAAGCTGGATGCGCTGCGCGTCGGCGACCCGATGGACCCGGAGACG
>JALGTR010000021.1 GCA_029821265.1 Candidatus Zipacnadia bacterium | reverse complement strand
CTGTCGCCGCGACTGTCAGCGCTCTGCGCACGGTCTCACCCCTGCCTTGACTACTCCACGTTCATGGTCTCCCGATCCGGTACGGAGAAGATCACGAGCGCCTTCATCGGCTCGTCGCCGTTGTTGACCGCATAGTGCCGCATATCGGCCGGACAGCGGATCATCATTCCCGGCGTCAGGTGCACGATCTCATCGCCGAGCGTGTGGTCGCATTCGCCCTCGAGCACGAACAGGACCTCCTCGCAGTTCGGGTGGAAATGCTCCGAATTGCGTTCGCCCGGTGCGATCGTGCACACCCCGATCGTCATCTCCGCGTCCTCAGCAGACTGCTGATTCACCAGCCACTGTAGCGCGCCCCACTCGAACGTCATTGCCTCGACCTGGCTCGAATCGACCACATACTTCTCGATCACGACCATCGTCCTTTCAGTGGAAATGCCCGGCGATCTCATCGGGCAGATAGGTGTCGATCAGATCCATCCGGCCATGCCCCCGCGTTCCCGGCATGTCGGGGCGATTGTCCATCGGGTAGTAGAACAGCGTCGCCGAGCCGTTATCGCTTGCCAGCTTCACGACGAGCTGGTGCCAGCCCTTCTCGACGTCCACATCGAAGCGATGCCGCACGGGCCGCACCGGCGGTGGGTCGGTGACCTCGCCGATCATCTCACCGTCGAGGTAGAGCCGGAAGTCACACTCGCTGTCAAGCCCGAAGTTGATGTGTGTGTCCACTGAGGTGTAGAGATGCACCATCGCATAGACGACGCCGGGCTCGCCGCCAAGCACGTCATCGAGCTGCACCTGCATCTCCGGGGCCGACCTGCGCTCGAACCGCACGGTGCCGTCGCGTCCGTCCCACTCACCCAGCGGATCGAACCCGTCCTCGGGACCGCCGACGTCTTCAATCCCACCGTCGAACGGACCGGCGATCAGCCACACGCGCTCCCCGAGCAGCGGGAAGCGCTGGACCAGTGGATCCTGCCCCGTCAGCGCGATCCGCGCGGTGATCGGGTTGGTGACCTGCAGTTTCACGTCCGCCCGCTCGGCCGAGAACGCGCACTCGAAGGTCTGCGTCTCGCCCCGTGCGGCGAGCTCGAAGTGCCCCCCGCCCTCGACCTGCACGCCTTGCGGCGCCAGCAGGCTCAGATCGCCTGCAAGCGGGGCGTCGGCGCGGCTCTCCACCGTCAGAGTAACCCGTGCCGGCTCGTCGTACCCAATCGTCGGATGCTCGTGATACCGCACGTGCAGACAGAGGCCGCCGAGATCATAGTCGGCGGTCAAGGGATCCGACTGCTGCACCTCGAGCATCAGTTTGGGCGCCTTCAGTGCCTCCACGTCCATGTCGCCCGTGTCGGTGGCGCCATCGATGATCTCGATCTGCGGCGCCCGTTCGGCGAGCACCCGCTCGGTCATCTCGATCGTCTGCCGCGTCAGCTCATCGAGGTCGGTCGGGTAGTCGAGTCCGACGATCCCCCAGCCGACCGCTATGCCCTCACTCACCGGGTCCTTCCACTTCGCCGGGATTGCCTCGGCGCCGTGCACGATGCCCATGATCGCGCCAAGCGTGGCCCCGGTGCAGTCGGTGTCCTCACCGCAGTTGACCGCCTTCAGGATCGAATCGCCAAAGTCACCATCGCCGTAGAGCCAGCCGAGCGTGACGATGCCCTGGTTCTGCGGCGAATCCTGCGGGTTGTAGTGCCCGTGTTTGTCGAGCAGCAGCTCGCGGCACTTCGTCCACTCCACGCCCTCACGATGCCATTTGAGCACATCGCGGACAGCCCTCGCGGTCCTGCAATCAGGCGGGATCAGCGACAGACCGACCTCGATCAGCTCGTGGGGGTCACTGACGACGAACGCCGCGCTCTCCAGTGCAGCGAGGTACATCTCGCCCCAGACGCCCTCGCCGCCCGCATGATCGATGACGGCATCGGCGTATGCGTAGCGCGCAGCAATCTCCGGCGCTGCCGGGGCGACCATCGCCCAAATCTCCGACCGAATCGGCGAGCCCTCGCAATCGACGTACCAGTTGTTGTACGAGCCGCTGACAGGTGGCTGGAGGCCCTTTCGCAGGTTGAACGCGCCGTAGCCATATTCATCCCACGGGTATATGACGTACTTGAGCCAGTACCGCCCGAGGTCGTGCGTGGTCAGTCCGGGGCCAAGCTCCTGCAGCGCCCGCAGCCACACGAGCTGGATGTCCAGGTCATCGTTGAAGACCGCCCCCTCCGGCACCGGATCGTAGTAGGTGAGGTCAAAGAGCCCCTTGCGCCCCTCAAGCGGCGCTCCAAGTGTCCCTCCGATGGACTTGCCCAGCCAGCAGCCCATGACGCGGTCGTAAAGCTCAGCGCGGTTCAGTCGTACCTGCATCGGCTCTCCCTCCATGCTCGCAATCATGCGAGCGCACAATGCGCCGTCCCCGACGCGGAATCCTGCATTTCGTTGACGAGCGCCGCCTCGAATGGTATCCTCCGACACATCACTGTGAGTGGAGTGATCATCACGTGTAATATCGCCGGGTACGTCGGCACCGAGCCCGCGGCGCCGATCCTTCTGGAGATGATCGAAGCCCAGGAGGGCCTGGCGGGGGGCTTCTATACCGGTATCGCGACCCTCGACGGTGACACGCTTCACCACGTCAGAGTCGTCGGGGACTGCTCCGCCCTGCGCGACTGCATCAGCGACCTCTCCCTCCCCGGAACCATTGGCCTCGCCCACAGCCGCAGCAACTCCGGCGGTGATTGCCTGTGGGCCCACCCGTTCGTCGTCGACGAGAGGCTTGCCTACATCGCAAATGGTTCAGTCGGCTGCTTCGAGGGTAAGACAGACCTATGTGATCTGGCGACGTCTCTTGAGCAGTCAGGAAGGAGCTTCACGGCCGTCGCGGACGAGCAGATCGGGAACTACCCGTCGCTGCCGGGAGGCCGAAGCGTTCACATGAGCGACGTAATGGCGCATGCGATCGACGAGGCGCTCTCCCGCCTGGGGCCTCTCGAAGCACTGGAGGATGCGTTTCTGCGCATCCCCTCCGAGATTGTGGGAGTGTCCATCGATTCGTCACAAGACAAACACATCTACCTCGCCCGCTGGAACATGCCCGCCTGCGCATGCCTGGCGGGCAATGGGGTGCGGATCGCCTCCAGCCCCGTCGCCTTCGAGCCCGGGGCGTCGTGGGAGTGGATCCCGCCGGGCTCGGTCGCCGAGATCGCTGCAGACGGCTGGTTCGTGCGGCCGATGGGCGAGGCGCGAAACATGGTCTGCGACGATATCGACCGCGCCAAGGCCCGGGAGGCGGTGCTCGACAGGCTCGAGAAGTCAGCCTGCGGCGTCGGGGCGCTGCTGAAGACCGTGCGGCCGCTCTCGAACGGCCACGAGCTGGTTGTTGCCTGTGATCCGGTCTACGAGGTGCTGTGCGAGCTCGAGCTCGAGGGCAGAATCAGGCGCGAGAGGCGTCAGGTGGACGGCGCGTACGAGAGCACGCCGGGTGCGCAGTTCATATTCCACGCTGTGTGAGGTCACGGGCATGGGAAGAACTGTCTGTAGCTTGACGCTCCCACGGACGTCGTGTATAATGCGCCCAAATTGGACGACGAGGTCCAGGCGCGATAGTCCTGCAGGTTGTGGCGCGCCACCAGTCGGCGGGGGGAGCGCTACCGCATGATCTCACCCGCTGATGTGTTCTGCCTGGCGATCATTGTCAGCCTGATGGTCCTTGAGGGATATCGGGGGGCCATCCCCGCAGTCGTGGACTTCCTGTGCGTCATAATTGGCGTGGTGATCATTCGCACGAAGTTCGCCGACGTCACACAGTATGTCCAGCCCCCCTCACTGGCCTATGCACTGCTGATGGGGCTTGTCGTTGCCCTGACCGCACTCACGTCGCTCTTCATCTCGAGGCGGCTTCGCGTCGACGTCACTGCAGCGGAATCCGCGATCGGCGCGTCGCTGGGCCTGTTCACAGGACTGGTCCTCAGCTTCGCTTTCTTTGAGTGGCTGACCATCCGCTACGGCTCGTACAACACATTGACAGTAAACTCGGTGCTGAGTTGGCATATCTACGAGATGCATGGATTGCGCGACTTCGTGGAATTATTTCGAACACTCACGGGGCACTAACAACACCAGTCTTCGCAGCAGCCGCTTCCTCATCGCAGCCGACATCGTAGCAGGCGGCCCCGAAACGGGTTCGGCCATGCCGGGCCCGGCGCAGAGGCTTTGAGTGACACATCCATTCAGTGGGGACGACCGGCGGTCCGACGATCTCCATGCCGGAGACCGCCCCCGGACTGCCGACACACCGGGAGGTGGAAGTCGCAGCAGTCTCTGGGACCGGTGGTGAGGTGGGAGAACCGAGCCGAGCAAACAGCCCGCACGAGCACGGGCGAGGGTCCGGGTCATCCCGCGATGGCCTGCGTGGTGGGAACGCCACACAGATTTGGGCCGAGCCCTCAACCTCTACCGCAAAGGCCGAGGTGAGCGGATGGTAAATCCAGCGGAGTTCTTCCGGGACGAAAGCGTCTCCCGCAGGCGTGCCGTTTCCCTGAGTGAGATAAGTGATGAGGAGCTTGTGCATTCCGCTCAGGAAAACGGCGACAAAGAGGCGTGCGAGTACCTGCTCTACAAGTACCGAAATCTCGTGAGGGCCAAGGTTAAGTCCTACTTCCTCATGGGAGCCGAGCGAGATGACCTCCTGCAGATCGGAATGGTGGGGCTCTGGGAGGCCATCAACGACTTCCGCGCCGACAGGCATACGTCATTCGCCTGCTTCGCGAAAGTCTGTATCCAACGGCAGATGATCTCCGCCGTCAAGGCGGCCACCCGGCAGAAACAGGTGCCTCTGAACTCATCGATCTCCCTCGAGGCGGCGCCTGGCGGAGATGACGATGACGAGCGCTCCCTGTCCGAAGTCCTCACCGCTGTTCCCCAGATGGATCCCGAAACCGAGGTCCTCGGACTGGAGGGCGAGCGACTGCTCAAGGAGTCCCTCCGCGAGCACCTCTCCCCCTTCGAGTGGCAGGTACTCAGTGAGTACCGCACTGGCAAGTCGTACAAGGAGATGGCGACCGCGCTGGGCTGTAAGATCAAGTCCATCGACAACGCGCTGTCTCGCATCCGACGCAAGCTTCCCAAGGTGGCGCCAGAGCAGGCAGCGCGCCTGGGGAGGGTCTGACCCGCACAATCGGTCGGATAACGTCCTGACCACAGGAGGGGCGGGTCACCGCGGACCCGCCCCTCCGCGCGTAAGGCCATCCGGCACTGTCGGCCGATCCTGCGATGGCGGCCGCTGATGGCAAAACCGGAGTTGATGCAGCGATGACGCTTCAACAGATATTCGCCACCCTCGACGATTTCTGGGCCGAGCAGGGCTGCCTGCTGGCCGAGCCATACGAGATCGAGGTCGGCGCCGGAACCATGGCGCCGGACACATTCCTGCGCTCACTCGGCCCTGAACCCTGGAACGTCGCCTACGTCCAGCCCTGCCGGCGTCCGGCCGACAGCCGCTACGGCGAGAATCCCAACCGCCTGCAGCGCTACTTCCAGTACCAGGTGATCATGAAGCCCTCACCACAGCACTTTCAGGACCTCGCCATCGCCTCGATCGAGGCCCTCGGCATCGACCCGGTTCAGCACGACATCCGCTTCGCCGAGGATGACTGGGAATCGCCCACCCTCGGCGCCTCCGGTGTCGGCTGGGAGATGTGGCTCGATGGCATGGAGATCTGCCAGTACACATACTTCCAGCAGGTCGGCGGCCTGCAGTGCAAACCCGTGGCCGTTGAGCTGACGTACGGACCTGAGCGCCTCGCGATGTACCTGCAGGGCGTTGAGGACTACCGCGACCTGATGTGGTCGGATACCGTCAGCTACGGCGAGATGCGCTTCGAGGAGGAGCGCCAGTACTCTCACTACAACCTGGAGCTTGCGGACATCGACATGCTCGCCAGGATGTTCGAGATGTGCGAGGCCGAGGCCCAGCGTGTCACCGAGGCCGGCTTCCCGCTGCCGGCCTATGACTACGTGCTCAAGTGCTCCCACACGTTCAATCTCCTCGACGCCCGCGGCGCCATCAGTGTCTCGGAGCGCACGGGCATGATCGAGCGCGTCCGAAACCTTGCTTCCGGCGTGGCGCGGGCCTACGTCGCGCGTCGCGAGGAGCTCGGTTTCCCGCTGCTGAAGGGCAGCGCCGGCGACGACGAGGCGGCCGAGTGAGTGTCCCCCTGAACCATCCGTACCACCCGTACCACAAGCGAGGCTGACAGATGAGCGATACCGCAGACCTTCTGTTTGAGATAGGCGTTGAGGAGATTCCGGCTCCGGCGGTCCTGCCGGCGCTCAAACAGCTCGAGGAGTTGGTCGCCGACGGGCTTGAGGAGGCACGGCTTTCCCACGGCGAGGTTACCACCTGGGGCACGCCCCGTCGTCTGACGATCATGGTCCGGGATGTGGCCACGCGCCAGCCCGATGTCGAGCAGGAGGTGAAGGGCCCGCCGGCGGCCGCCGCGTTCGACGATGAGGGCAACCCCACGAAGGCCGCCGAAGGCTTCGCCTCGGGCAGAGGCCTGACGGTGGACGACCTCGAGGTCCGGGAGACCGATCGCGGCGACTACGTCTTCGCGACGGTGCAGGAGAAGGGCGCGGCAGCTCTCGACGTCCTGCCCCGGATCCTCACTGATGCCGTCACGTCGCTCAGCTTCCCGAAGACCATGCGGTGGGGCGACCTCGACTTCCGCTTTGCGCGGCCTATTCGTTGGCTTCTCGCGCTGCTTGGCGAGGACGTCATCGATCTCGAGCTTGCCGGGCTGACGTCCGATCGCGTCACCTATGGACACCGCTTCCTCAGCGACGGGCCGATCGAGATCGCGCGCCCGGACGAATACCTCGACGCGCTGGAGCAGGCTTACGTCATCGCCGATCATAAGCGTCGCAAGACCATGATCGCCGAGGGCGCGCAGCAGGCTGCGGCCGAGGCCGGCGGCAGCGTCCGCCTCGAGCCGGAGCTGCTCGAGGAAGTCAACTTCATGGTGGAGTATCCGACGGCGCTCGTCGGGCATTTCGACCCGCGCTACCTCGAGCTGCCCGACGATGTGATCGTCACGGTGATGAGCGGCCACCAGCGCTACTTCGCGGTCGAGGATCGTGATGGCGAGCTGCTGCCAATGTTCGTCGCAATACGCAACGGCGACGAGCAGGGCCTCGACATCGTGCGCCAGGGAAACGAGCGCGTCATCGAGCCCCGGCTGGCGGACGCCGAGTTCTACCTCACCGAGGACATGCGCACGCCGCTGCCTGACCGTCTCGAGAGCCTCAAGCGCGTGACATACATCGAGGGCCTGGGCAGCCTCTACGACAAGACCAGGCGGCTCGAGCGGCTCGTACAGTGGCTCTGCGGCCAGGTGCGGCAGATCGAGAAGACCGATGAGAAGCACGCTGCACGAGCGGCCCGGCTTGCCAAATGCGACCTGAACACGAATATGATCGGTGACACGAAGCTGGCGGAGCTGCAGGGCCGAATCGGGGCCGAGTACGCCCGGCGCTCGGGCGAGCCCGAGGCGGTGGCGCTCGCGATCGGTGAGCACTATCGTCCGCATAGCGCCGCTGATAAGCCGCCCATGACCACCCCCGGCCGGGTGCTCGCGCTGGCCGATAAGATGGATCACCTCGCGGCCTGCTTCCGCATCGGGCTGCGCCCGACGGGCTCAGCCGACCCGCACGCGCTGCGTCGCGCCGCGCAGGGCATCGTGCGCATCATCCTGAAGGCCCGCTGGCGCGTCGAGATGCCTGCATTCATCGCTGAGGCGCTCGCGAACCTGCCGGAGATCGATGACCCGAACGCCATTTCGCCCGAGGAGGCCGCGGCGCAGATCGAGCAGTTCATCGCGAGGCGGCTGGAGGGCGAACTCGAGACGCATGGCGTGACCTACGATCTCATCCGCGCGGTCATCGGCGGGGCCACCGACGATCTGCTCGACGTCTACGACCGCGCGCTGGCTATCCGGGACGTGCGCAACAGCGACCCGGAGGCATTCGAACTGGTCATGATGGCCGCGGAGCGAACCGCGAACATCGTCCGGGGCCCCAAAGCCGAGGAGCTGCTGCAGCTCGATCCCGGGCAGCTCACCGAGGCCGAATCGGTGGCTCTGTGCGAGGCGCTCGCGAATGCCCGTGAGGCCATCAGCGAGGCGCTTTCCGACCCGGCCGAGCGGGACTACGCCGCGGCATGGCAGGCGCTGGCCAGCCTGCGCGAACCGATCGACGCATTCTTCGACAGTGTGCTGGTGATGGCTGAGGACGACGCGGTACGTCAGAACCGGCTCGCGTTGCTTGCGCAGGTCGATGACCTGTTCCTGCGCCTGCTCGACGTCCAGGAGATCGTGATCGAGGGCGAGAACGACTGACGGCGGTGACCGATGATCGCTCGAGGGCATGCGGGTACGATACGCGAGCGGCTGGAGCGGCTCGAGCGCGAGCAGCTTTCGCCCTATGCTGCACTGGCGGCCGAGTCCCGCGGTCGTGAGCGGCCGACGGAGCCGGATCCGGTGCGGACGGAGTTCCAGCGCGACCGCGACCGGATCATCCACCTGTGCCGCTCGTTCCGGCGCCTGGCGCAGAAGACGCAGGTCTTCATCGCAGCGCGCGAGGATCACCTCCGCACCCGTCTCTCCCACACCCTCGAGGTGGCGCAGATCGGACGGACCATCGCGAAGGCTCTGCGCCTAAACGAGGACCTCACCGAGGCGATCGCGCTCGGACATGACGTCGGACACACGCCCTTCGGCCACGCCGGCGAGTGGGCGCTCGACGAGACCTATCGCCGCTATGATCCCGAGGCGAGCTTTCATCACGCGGAGCACAGCATCCGCGTCCTGACGGTCCTTGAGCGTGAGGGCCGGGGCCTGAATCTCACCCACGAGACGCTCGAGGGCATCGCGGCTCACTCGAAGGGCCAGCAGGACACGGGCGATACACTGACTCCACCCGACGGTGTGACGCTCGAGGCTATGGTCGTGCGCGTCTCAGACCGCATCGCGTACCTCAACCACGACCTCGATGACTGCCTCCGCTCCGGCCTGCTGACTCTCGATGACCTCCCCCGTTCGACGGTGGAGGTGCTCGGTGAGCGACACAGCGATCGCGTGGGGACGATGGTCGAGGATGTCATCGATCACAGCGAGGACAAACCGCGGCTGGAGATGAGTGAGCGCGTGACCGCGGCAATGGATGAGCTTAAGGATTTCCTCTTCCGCCACGTCTACCTCGGCCCACCGATGCTCCCCGCGCGCAGGAAGGTCTTCGGGGTGGTCGCTGCGCTCTTCGACCTCTACATGGAGAGTGACGAGGCATACACGGCGGACATCGGCCCGGTGCCGGGCTTCACCGCGATGCGGGCGCGTTCGGTGTGCGACTACGTGGCGGGGATGACCGATCGCTTCGCCCGCGACCGCTACGTGGAGCACTTCCTGCCGAGCGGCTATCCGCAGTTCTGACCTGCGGCCCTGATCTGCCGATACCTCAGAACGAGACGACGACGACGCGCGGGGCCATAGGCGCCCGGTCAGCGTGCACCACGGGCGATCTCCGCAGCTTCGCCGTCCCCCCTGACCCTGGCCCGGACGATGCCGGCTCCGCTGCCCGCCGGGGAAGCCCGCGTACGGGCCGCCTCGCGCCGATCGGCTGCGCTCACTCCTCGCCGAGCTGGCCGTTCACGAGGGAACTTACGTACACCGGATCATCGCGGACCGTGCCGCCATGTCGCGCGAGCGCGGACAGCGTCGTCGGCTCAAGCCCCAGCGCGCGGATCCGGTCAATGATCTCCGGCAGCGCGTGCACCGAGCAGATGTCCCCCTGGTGCATGAGGATCACGTCGCCCCCCTGCAGGCCGGTGGTCGCAGCCCGAACGATGGCATCCGGTGACGGCTTCCGCCAGTCACCCGTGTTCTGCGACCAGAACGCCGCTGCGTAGCCGAGCGATGCCAGCGCCCGCAGACCATCCGGAGAGCAGCGTCCTCCCGGTGGTCGGAACCAGCGCATCTTCTGGCCCGTCACGCGCTGCACAACGCGGTCGCATGCCGCGATCTCGCTCCAGACCTCCTCCGCGGGCAGCTCGCTCATGCGCCGGTTCGAGTACGCGTGGTTCGCCAGCTCATGTCCACCCTCAACCGTCGCGAGCGCGAGCCCGGGGAACTGCTCGACCTTCTGCCCCACGACAAAGAACGTGGCCTGCACACCCTTCTGCTCGAGGATCTCGAGCATCAGTGGTGTCACAAGCGGGTGCGGCCCATCGTCGATGGTGAGCGCGACGTAGCGCTGGTCTCTGTGGCCCTCGAAGATCGCCTCGATCTCCCGCTGGGCCGCAATGCGCGACTGAACGCTCTGCCCACGAGCCTCCGCGAGCAGAGCCTCCCAGTTTTCCGCAAGCGGTGGGTCGGTGAACGCCGTGGCCGGCAGCGACGCGTCGGCATCAACGGCGTGGCGCAGGAAGACCGGGCTGTAGCGCACTCCCGGAATACGAGCGAGCACATCGCCGTCCTCACTGTCAGCCACCGCGGCCTCGTAGTCCTCCCGCGAGACCGACAGTGAGAACACGGGGTGATGCTCCTGAAGCTCGCCCACCATCGCGGCCCCCGGCACCACGGACCAAAGGTCCAGATGGTCGAAGCCCGGGCCACGTGAGAACGCTGCCCTGAGCGCCGCGGTGGCGTCATTTTGAAGGTCCGCGACGGCAAACTCCCCGGAGGGATCGCCGGCCTGAAGCTTCACCAGCGCCATATTCATGCCGTTGACGCGCGCCGATGCGACGCGCAGAACCGACTGCGTGAGCTGCTCCCGCGCGAGAGCATCGACCAGCCGCGCCTCCTCGGCGACCGTGACGCCCTTGATGACCCCCGCCATGCCGTTGCCAAGCGGTACGAGCAGCGCCTCGGGTGGCAGGCCGGGGCGATGTGCATTGAGGTGTGAGATACTCTCCACGGCGACGTGGGCGCCAAGGTGTGAAAGCGCCTGGGCGCGTGCCGCCGGAATCGTCGTGACTGCGAACGCGACTGCGATGAAGCTGCAGATGATGCTGCGTATCACTGCGTCACCTCGTGCCGGACTCGTTCATCTTGCCGTCGTGTGCTGACGTCGCCGAGGTCAATCGTGCTTTCCGGATCGAGCACGTCGCGGAGCATGCCGCTCTCCCAGATGCGTGGACAGTACCGACGACGCCCGGTTCGAGTCACTGTCCGCCCAGAAGACCGGCCTCGACAGCTGCGTCGGCGGGGTCGACGTCCTCCTTCACGACCGCGCGGAGAGCCGAGACCATCGCAGCCGGATCGCGCGACTGAATGACGTTGCGGCCGAAGACCACGCCTCGAGCGCCGCCGCGGATCGCGCGGTGGGCAAGCTCCAGCGCGTCGATCTCGTTCGGCAGCTTCTCAGCACCGAGGACGAGGATCGGAACAGGCGTCGCCTCGACCGTCTCCGCGAATCGCTCCCCGGTGAAGTACGTCTTGATCACATCCGCGCCAAGCTCGGCCAGTACGCGGCAGCCGGTGTGAACCTGCCGGAAGAGCTGCTCTGCGGTCAACGCGTTCGGGGCCGCCGGGAACAGCTCGCCGATCAGCGGCAGGCCGCACTCGCGTTTGGCCTCGACCAGTCGCGCGAAGTGCTCAACGTTGTCGCGATCAACCCGCTCCTGCTCCATCGTCAGCGTAAACGTCGCCAGCCCCATGTCCGCCCCCATCGCGAGCGCTTTCTCGGGCCTGAGCACCTCGGTCGGGTGTGCGCCGGTGAAGCCCCAGCGGGAGCCGAAGACCGTGCTCCAGTCGAGCCGCACGATGGCCATCGGCGCCCCACGGTAGCTGAAGGCGTGCCCGCAGGTCTGCAGCATCCCCGGCGAGAGGAGAATGCCGTCGGCCTCGCGCCATGCGTCGATGGCGTTGGAAAGGTCAATAGTGCCCTCTGTGGGGCCAACGAAGAAGCCGTGGTCTGCAGCGACGACCACCGCACGTTTGCCATCGGCGAAGAGGCGGTTGAGGCGAATCCAGTGGCCTTCCATGCGCTGAACCTCCCACAAGCCTACAATCGGGCGGAGCGTCGATGGGCCTCAGCTGAGCAGCGGATCCCAGGACTGATACTCTCTCCAGATATCGACCGGACTGATCCAGGGCCGGTAGATCGCCCGCGCGCGGAGGACGTACTCCTCGTCAACCTCCGGCTCATGCAGGACCCACTGGAAATCCCACGCAGGATTGCCGTTTCCCCCACCGGTTGGCGAGTGGGTGAATCGCACGTCGTGGCCCTCCTCAAACATCAGCGCGAAGACCATGTCGCGGCGCCGGCCGAAGAAGAACGGCCGGGTCCAGGCGAGATCGGAGTAGCTGTATATGAGCGTGTCACGCCGCATTCGGTTGGGCAGCTCGGGCGTGATGTCAACGCTTGCGACGGTGCTCTTCACGTTGTGCCGGGGCGAGTCAAGCGTCTGCCATGCCTCGCCGACCGGCTCCTCCCGCGGGCGGCCCTGAAAGTGCATCGCGCGATCTTCGGGCCCATCGATGTAGCTGGCGTAGAAGGCAACAAGGTAGTCGTAGGTCAGCGACGGCTCGCGGAGCACCAGCCGCAGCTCGATGTCGATGAAGTGCGGCAGACGGATAGAGAACGTGGCCAGCGATTGAACGCCAAGGGTCGGCGTCGCATCCTGATGGAGTATGGCGGTCTGTTCATCGAGCTTCTCGACGCTCATCGGGACGCGCCTCGGCTCGAAAAACAGCTCATCAGCGGACATGTCGCGCCCGTCAAGGAGGTGTTCGAGGTTGATACCGGCGATCCCGGGGACGAAGAGGTTATCCGGGCAATGCACGCTCGACAGCGACTGCACGCCGTTGTACCCGGCGCGCTGGTTGCCGTCGGCCTCATTGTCGCCGATGATGGCGCTGAGCTCACCGGCGGCGATCTGGACCCGCATACTCGCGTTGCACTCCCTGTGACGAACGGTTATCGCTCAATCTTTCTTCGCCAGGCGGCGGATGAGCCCTGCCTCGACCGCTGCGAGCTCAACCCTCGCGCGTGAACAAGGCTGCGCCGACCAGCAGGAATACTGCGTCAGGAAGCCAGCCCGCGACGACAGGATCAAGCGCTCCGGCCAGTCCGAAGGCCAGCGTCCATGAGCGCAGTCCGTTGTAGATGAACACCAGCAGGATCGCAAGAACCACCCCGACGTATGTCCCGTGCCGGGCGTAGCGATGGCCGAGTGGAGCGGCGATCAGCGCGAAGATCGCACAGGCCACCGGTATCGAGTACTTGAAGTGCAGGTAGACCTCGAGCCGATCGGTCTCGGCGCCTGTACGCTCTCTGACCTCGATCAGTTCGCGCAACTCGTGTGGGGCCAGCTCCGCGGGCGAACGATGCTCCGAGTAATACTGCTGCAACGCGCGGGCGAGCTGAACCGACCGGCGTTCGAAGCGCTCGATCTCCCCGACCACCCGGCCCTCTTCGTCGAGCGTCACCATCGCCCCGTCCTGCAGCACCCAGGTGGCCCCATGCAGCTCGGCGCTCTGTGCGACGGTGATCGTGCGCACGTTGCCCTGCTGGTCGCGCGTCCAGATCGCGACCCTGCGCAGAAGATTCTCCGCCGGCAGCATGTCTCGGACGAAGAATATGCGCCCCTGCTCGTCGCGAAAGTACTGGTTGTGCGCCTCACGCACGACGGCCTGCGTCATCATCATCTC
The DNA here is from genome assembly GCA_029821265.1 of Candidatus Zipacnadia bacterium. GTDB lineage: Bacteria > Armatimonadota > Zipacnadia > Zipacnadales > UBA5352 > JALGTR01. The sequence goes on along the minus strand of JALGTR010000021.1, from coordinate 14,096 downwards.
CGCGAGTGTGGCCTGGGCCTGCTGCATCGTGGGCGGAACGACGTACTGGTTGAGCGCGATGCCCATGGCCGAGGCGAAGACCCCCACTGCGATCAGCCCCGCGCAGATGCGCTGGAAGGACACCCCTCCTGCGCGCATGGCGGTGATCTCACCGTGATGGGCGAGCAGCGTGACGGTCATCGAGACGCCCAGTAGCGTGCCGAAGGGCAGCGACCACACCACAGCCCGCGGCGCCCGAAGGAGCAGGTAGCGCACGATGAGAGCGGCGGAGACGCGTCCACCGACGATCGTGGAGCTGATGTTGTAGGCGACCTCTGCCAGCAGGATGAGCACGAACAGCAGCAGGCCGATGACAAAGGGCAGCGCAATCTGCCTGAGCAGGTGGCGATCGAGCAGTCGCATCACGATGCCCCGCTGACCCGGGCCCTCATTCGTCTCCCTCGAGGATCACGACGGCCATGGCCATCTCGGCCTCGTGCGAGAGCGAGACGTGCACACGTGTGACGCCGAGCTCCTCCGCGCGTCGCTTCGCGGCGCCGGTGAAGACCAGTTCGGGCTCGCCGGTGGGCTTCTTGCGGACCTCGATCTGCGTGAACTGCACGCCGCCGCGCCAGCCGGTACCGAGGGCCTTCATCGCCGCCTCCTTGGCGGCGAACCGGGTGCCCAGACGCTCGGAGAGCGTTGCTCTCATCTCTGCGACCTCGACCTCACGGCGGGTGAACACACGCAGCAGAAAGCGATCTCCGTAGCTCTCCGCCATGCGTTCGATGCGAGTGGTGGATACGATGTCCGTACCGATGCCGAGGATCATGCAGGGCCCCTACTCATGGATGATAACGCGTGTGCCTATGGGAATCGTCTCGTACATTTCGATCGCGTGCGCATTCGTCAGACGCACGCAGCCCCCCGAGATGCGGCGTCCAATCGATGATGGCTGGTTCGTGCCGTGGATGCCGATCGCCCGACCGGTCTCCCGCCCCCGGGCCGTCGTTCCGAGCCATCGCGCTCCAAGCGGATTGCGCGGACTGCCGCCCGGAATCAGCTCGCCCCAGTAGGCGCGCCACGGCGCCCAGGCGGCTTTGTTCCGGATGTGGAACTCGCCGACAGGTGTGTTCCCACCCTCGCCGACGCAGCATGGCCAGAGAACGAGCCTCTCGCCCGCGTACCGGACCTCCAGTGTGCGCGACGATCGGTCGATCTCGATCTCGAAAAGGTCCTCGGGGCTGGCCACTCGCATGGTCCGGCCCTCGCAGCTGAGCAGCCAGCAGCGTGCGCTGGCATCCCAGCGCACGGTGACGGGAAGCACGTCCCCCACTCCCCGAACAGGAACGTAGAGCCGCTCGTTGATAACGCGCGTCACCTGCGGCAGTTTCACCGGGCGTCGGTTGACCCACGCCGTGTCGCTCAGCGGCAGAAACTCAACGATGCCGGAGGGACAGACGAGGCGCGCAGGCTCGTCTGCAGACTCCTGATGCAGCTCGGCCCCCGCGATCTCAGCAAGCCCATCGATCGCGGCGTAGGAGACGCCAGCCTCGCGGACGCCGCCGGTGATGATGCCGACGCGTGACCTCACGCGCGCAAGAGCCGCTCGCAGCTCGCCCCGGTCGGCCACGGTATCGGCTGCCACACGGCCGGGGGGCGACTCGAGGCTGCCGGCCTGCACTCGCTGGGCGAGCGGCGCAGAGATGACGCAGGCCACCGACGCAGGCTCCCCCGACGTCCCGTCCCCGGCAAGCCGCTCGATGAGCGCGAGGTCCGTGGCGGTCGTAACGAAGTACAGGGTCGCAGCCGCGAGAAGCACCTGCACAGCCTCATGCCAGCGACCATCTGAACCAGGACGCGCCTCGGCCATCGCCGCCACCGTGCTCCCTGTCTGCCGCACGTGCGCTGCGAGATTGGCTCCAGTGGTTGCGTCGATCCGGTCGATGCGAGTATACACGGCCCTGCGCGCGCCTGACAAGCCCCGGATGGCCCTGTGGGACACCCGGTGTGCAATGTGAATTATGACGCTCAGCCATCGACTCCCCGCTACGCGGGCTCGCTGATCCACTCGGCCTCGAAGTTGACCCAGCGTATCCTCTCGCGCCGCCAGGTGTAGACGAGATGCACCGAGCCGTCGGCCCCTTCCATCAGCGTCGGGTAGGAGTACTCCCCCTGATCGGTCTCGATGTCACGCCGAGCGGTCCACGTGCGGCCCTCGTCAAGCGACAGCGCCAGCGTCAGCGGAGTGCGCCGATCCGGCGCGTCGTTGAAACACGCGATGACCTCACCAGAGCGCAGACGGATCATGTCGGCGCCCGAGTTTGGGTTCAGCAGCGCCGACGGCTCGCACGGAGTCCAGCTCTCGCCACGATCGCTTGACTCGCACTCTCGGGCGTGATCGGCACCCGAGCCGGTTCGCAGCAGCGCCAGAAGCGAGCCGTCGTCACGCTCGATGATCGCCGGCTGAATCACGCCGACCTCCTCGGCGATCATCCGACCGCCCGCTCGCCACGATTCCCCGTCGTCATCGGTGATGTACGCGAAGCCCTCCCACGCGCGTTCGTCGTACGCCGGAAGCAGAATTCGGCCATCGGAGAGCCGCACGGGGCGGTGACGAACCATCATCCCCGGCTGGCGGTCGAAGAGCCCGTGCTCGGTCCAGGATGCGCCTCCGTCGTCCGAGGTCGAAAGGTAGAGCATGGCGTCACCCCAGCCCTCGCCCTCGATCACATTGTAGAAGTGCCACAGCTCGGCGCCGTGGGCGTAGACGACGGTGTTGCCGGCGGGCTGTCCCGGCGGGTCCACCAGCACCTCCGGATCGCTCCACGAGCCGCCACGACAGCGCGCGGCGAGGATCGCGACGTCATCATTGCCCTCCTGGCTTCCGGCGTACCAGGTCGCGTATAGCGTGCCGTCGGTCAGCTCGGCGATCGATGCGCAGTGGCAGGACGGGCGCTCCTCGGTTCCCTCGAACACGAAGCTCTCGCTCAGCATCAGGCTCCCCTTCAATCAGGCGGCCGTAGTGTGATATACTCTGATCTCGACGAACAGTTCCTCGTGCGGGCCGCTCGCGCCTGCAGGAAGGATGAAGCAATGGAACGCACTCGATCGCTCGCGACATCACTCTCGCTGACATTCGACCGTCGGCTCGCGCTGATGGCCGCCGGAATCGCTGCCGCGGCGCTCGCGACGGCTCTGAGCACTCATCTGAGGATACCCCTGCCGTTCACGCCCGTGCCTATCACCGCGCAGACGATGGTTGTGCTGCTGTCCGGGGCGATCCTCGGCGCAGCGGGCGGGGCGATCAGCCAGATCGTCTTCCTCGCCCTCGGAACTGCGGGCGTCACGACCTTCGCCGGCGGCTCGCTCGCCGGTGTCACGGGAGGCTATCTCGTCGGCTTCATCTGCGCCGCCGCGATCGTCGGCTACACCGCCCGCCGGACCAGCAGTGTCATGCTGGTGGGCGGTGCGATGCTCCTATCGACGCTCGTGATACTGGGCATCGGCGCCACGTGGCTGGCCCTCATCGGCAACCTGTCCGCCTCCGAGGCGTTCGCGGCTGGTGTATTGCCATTCCTGCCTGGCGATCTCATGAAGGCAGCCGGCGCGCTGGGCGTTTGGTCCGCAGGCCGGGCAGCCTGGAGACGCCTGTTCGCGGATGGGGCCGACCATGAGTGATCTGCAGCGCGCTGTGGAGGCGGTCGAGCGCGCGGCCTCAAGACGCCTGCCGATCGTGGCCTTCACCGGGGCCGGTATCTCTCAGGAGAGTGGAATACCGACATTCCACGGCACGAGCGGCATCTGGCAGGAGCACGATCCACAGAAGGTCGCCACTCCCGAGGGGTTCATGGAGGATCCTGAACGCGGCTGGCGCTTCCACGAGAGACTGCGCCGGGAATGCCTCGCTGCCACGCCCAACCTCGCCCATATTGCGCTGACATGGCTCGAAAAGGCCATGCGCGGCCGATGCCCGACACCGGTGATCACCCAGAACATCGACGGCCTCCACCAGCGCGCTGGCTCCTCTAACGTCCTCGAGCTGCACGGCAGCGCACACCGGGTGCGCTGCACAAGGTGCGACTACCACAGCCGCGCGCTGCCGGAGCAGTTCACCGAGCTTCCCCCCGTCTGTGACTGCGGCGCGGTGCTGCGGCCGGATGTCGTGTGGTTCGGCGAGCAGCTTCCGCGCGAGACCATGGACAGGGCGGGGGAGTGGGCCGAGATGGCGGAAGTGATGCTGGTCATCGGCACCTCCGCAACGGTGCAGCCCGCCGCGTCGATCCCGATTATCGCCCTGCGATCGGGCGCCACGCTGATCGAGATCAACCCCCATCCGACTGAGCTGAGCAAAGTGGCCGACGTCATCCTGCGCGGCCCCGCCGGCGAGCAGACTCCCGCGCTCGTGGACGCGGTAGCAAGCCGCCTGAGCGCTTAGCGGCGCTCCCGCCGCCCTCATCTCCTCGCCGTCAGCTCCTCCCTCATGGGAGGCCCTCCTCGCCGTGCGACGAACCTACTACCCCCACGGCGACCGACTCCGTGAACCAGCCGATGGGGAGTTTCAGGCCAGAGGACCCCGAGGTGATGGACGTGAGGCTTGGCGTGCGCGCGATCATATTCACCCGCAACCACCCCGTCGACGAGGCCGCGCAGCTCATCGCCTCGCACGGCCTTGACGGAGTGCAGGTGCCGACCTGGTACCACGAGTACGAGCAGTACAATAGCCGCCACCCGGAGATGAACCCGGCGGCATTCCCCGACGACGCCGTTGCGAAGATCCGCGGCGCGTTTGACGCTGCCGGGCTCGAGACGTTCTGCATGGACTCTTACAACAACATCTCGGCGCAGGACCCGGGCGCGCTGCAGATGGCCGTCGACAGCATGAAGAAGTCGATCGACGCATCGCCCGCATTCGGCTGCAACGTCATCGTCACCGAGGCGGGCCGCAGGGGCGTGGGCGGCTTTGAGCGCTGTCTGGCCTCGATGCGCGAACTGCTTCCGCTGGCCGAACAGGCTGGCGTAACCGTGTGCGTGGAGCCCTCCTACGCCCAGAGCGTGCCCAACTCCTGGACGATGCGCGGGCTGATCGAAGAGGCCGGCTCGCCGAACCTCAAGGTATTGCTCGACCCCGCCAACATCCTCTGCTACGACGACACCGCGCGGCCCTTCGATGTCCTCGGCGAGGATATCATCCTCGCGCACGCCAAGGACTGCACGGTGGACGAGAAGGGGATGCCCAGCTTCCCGTCGGCCGGCGGGGGTGAGGTTGACTGGCATGTCTTTGTCGAGCGCCTGATGGACCTCGACGACGTACCGCTGATCATCGAGTACGCGACCGAGGAGAACATCGGCCGCGTGATCGATTTCCTCAGACAGGTCATCGCGGACGTAGAAGGAAACTGACCAGCCACACGGCACAGATGACGCGGAGGGTACGTGACGATGACTGCGCGGGAGCGCTTCGTTGCCTGCATGCGATTTGAGGACGTTGACCATGTTCCGGATCGGGAGTTCGGATACTGGGACGACACATTCAAGCGCTGGCACCACGAGGGTCTGCCGGAGGAGATCGACAACAACGTCATCGCGGACGAGTTCTTTGGCTTCGAGCGGTCGCTCGGCGTTCCATCGCCCGTCGGGATGATGCCCGGCTTCGAAACCCGGATCGTGGAGGAGACCGAAGAGTATCAGATCCTCCAGGATGCCGAGGGCGTGAAGAAGATCGTGTACACCGACGGCGCGGACACGATCCCCCGCTATCTCGAGTTCCCGATCAAGGATCGAGAATCGTGGGAGAAGTTCAAGGAGCGCCTCGACCCGGATGATCCTCGTCGTTATCGGGATGACTGGGACGAGTGGGCTCGCAGGACGCGAGAGAGCGACGTGCCGGTCCAGATCAACTGCGGGAGCCTATTCGGCCGCCTGCGCAACTGGGTGGGCTTCGAGAACATCGCGCTGATGTGCTACGACGACCCCGAGCTTCTCGAAGAGATGATCGAGCACATGTGCGCCCTGACCTGCGCCGTGATAGAGCCGGCGGTTGAAAGCTGCCAGATCGACATTGGCGCGTTCTGGGAGGACATGAACTTCAAGCAGGGCTGCATCATCTCGCCCAAGATGTTCCACGAGTGGCTGACGCCACGATACAGGCGCATCACAGACCTCGTTTACTCCGCGGGCGCGACCATCTGCTACGTGGACTCCGACGGCAATATCACCGACGTGATCGACGGCTGGCTCGCCGGGGGCGTCAACTGCATGTTCCCCGTGGAGGTCGCCGCAGGCTCCGATCCGGTTGCGATCCGAGAGCAGTGGGGCCGCGAGTGCCTGATGATGGGCGGCGTCAACAAGCGCGCACTGGCCGCCGGCAGGGACGCCATCGACGAGGAGCTCGTCCGACTGAAGCCGTTGGTGGACGAGGGTGGCTTCATCCCACACGTGGACCATCGGGTGCCGCCGGACGTCAGTTACGACGACTACCTCTACTACCTCCATCGCAAGCGAGAGCTCTACGGAATCCCGGAGCCGACCGATGCACCGATGTTCAACACCTGATCAGTCGCAGATGTCCCACCAGTGCCGGGGAGGGTTGCAAATGTTCCGACCGGATCTGACGAACCCGCTTCGCGGGCTGATCATGCCCCGCGACAGCCGCTCCAGGCGTGTATCAAGCTGGAATACCGACGGCGCGAACGCCGACTACTGGCCCCTCGAGCCGGGTGAGACGAAGACCATTGCGCAGATCGAAGGCGCCGGCTGCATCAACCACATCTGGATGACCTCCGGCTCCGACGAGCCAGCATGGCCGCGTCGGCTGCTGATCCGCATGTACTGGGAGGGCCAGGAGAACCCCTCGGTCGAGGTGCCGTTCGGCGACTTCTTCGGCGTCGGACACGGCAAGCTGGCGCAGTTCGAGTCGATGCCCCTGAATATGACCCACCACCCCAGCGGGGGCATGCGCTCAGCCTTCAACTGCTGGTGGCCGATGCCATTTGCGGACAGCGCGCGAATCGAGATCGTCAACGAGAGCGACGTTGGCCGGCCGCTTTACTTCTACGTGGACTACGAGGAGTACGACGAACCGATAGATGACGCCCTTTACTTCCATGCCACCTGGCGGCGCGAGAACCCCTGTGAGGGCTGGGCGGAGCCGGGAGCGCCGGTGCATACCGCCGAACTGAACGCGGTGCAGAACATCGGTGGCGAAGACAACTACCTGATCCTCGAGGCAGAGGGCCGCGGTCATTACGTCGGGTGCAACCTGTCGATTCACAACTGGGACGGCGGCTGGTGGGGCGAGGGCGATGACATGATCTTCATCGACGATGACGACTGGCCGCCCTCGATTCACGGAACGGGCTCGGAGGACTACTTCAACCACGCCTACGGGATGCAGGACGTCGCCGGGCTCTACCACGGCGTCTCGCTGTTCGACGGCGATCCAGAGACGTGGATCGGCAAGTGGACCTGCTATCGCTACCATATCCCCGATCCAGTGGTGTTTCACGAGCGAATTCGCGTCACGATCGAGCATGGACACGCCAATCATCGGTCAGATGACTACTCATCAACGGCCTACTGGTACCAGACGCTTCCGCACCGGCCGCTGGCACCGATGCTGCCCGTCGAGAAGCGTCTCCCCAGAGGCGCCTGACAGGACCTTAAGAAAACTTGAGCAAAACGTGAGGCAATATTGTGGGTTGCTCTGGTAATGTATGTGGGTATAGATTCACTGCTAAGCGTCTCGCAGCGACAACCGATCCTGGGAGGTGCCGCTTGTGGGACACACCATCAGGCAGGTTACTGCTGTCATGATGCAGGTGCAGGACCGTGTGGGTATGCTCCACGAGGTCCTGTGTGTGCTGCGTGACGCAGGGGTCAACATGCTGGCGATAGCCAGTCAGCGCAAGCAGGGCACGGCGCTGATGGCCATCCCCGAGGATCCGCAGGCCGTCCGTGGGCTGGCCCAGCAGCATGGGGTGCACCTCCAGACGCGCCAGGTATTCCTCATCGAGGGAAATGACCGCGTGGGAGCGCTCTGTGACATCACCAAGGCCATCGCGGACGCGGGCATCAGTATCGAGGACATAGCCGCCATCTCCGCGGCGAGTCGCTACGCGGCGGTCATTACCTTTGCCGACGCCGATCTCGAGGCCGCCGCAAAGGCCCTCGGTCTGGGGGATGATGACGAGGAGCAATAGACAGCACGCGCGCGGATGCGCGCTCGCTTTTTTCCGGCGGCGGGTCCCTACACCCCTACCCGGCCGCCGGCTGGACGGCGGCCCCCGGTGCACCGGGGGCCGCTTTCTTTGTACCTGCGCAAGTTCCTCGGGAGCCTTCCGACGTCAGAACTCGAACCGCTCCGGCGTCACAGGCTGGCCACTGGCAAGCGATTCGTCGCCGGCGATCGCGACAGCGATGGTGTTTGCGACGTCCCGGCCGGAGATCGGCGGCTCTGTGTCATCGATGATCGCCTGCGCGAAGTCCCGGATCACCGGACCGTACGGGTGGCCCTGAACCGGGATGTCGAGCGTGATCACATCCGACTGGTTGTCGTTGATACGCACGCGATCGGCCTCGCGGCCGGAGAGATAGGTCGCCTCGGTGCCGTAGAGCATGAAGTTGCGGAATGACGGCCGCTGGCAGCCGTAGGTCACCCCGAACTTGCCGCACGCCCCGTTATCGAACTTCAGCACTGAGACCGAGCAGTCCGGGAACGGGTAGTCCTCCGGATCGATGCACTTGCGCGAACCGTAGGCGAAGATCTCCGCCACCTCACCCACGCACCAGCGGAGCAGATCGATCATGTGACAGCCGCCACCGATGAATGGCGTGTGACGGTGTCGCTCTTCACCGCGCCAGCCACCGACGATCAGGTGCGAGATGTTGTGCACGTAATCGGCCTCGCAGTAGAAGATCTCGCCGAGGTAGCCCGTGTCCGCCATGCGTTTGGCCTGCACAAAGCGTGGATTCGTGCGCAGAACCTGGTCCACCCCGAGCTTACAGCCGGACCGGTCAGCCGCGGCCAGCATCGCCCGCACCCCGTCGAGGCTGATCGCCATTGGCTTCTCCACGAGCACATGGATGCCCGACTCCAGCGCGGCGACTGATTGCGGAGCGTGGTCGGCGTCCGGCGTGGCGATGAAGACCATCTCGATATCGCCCTGCTCGAGCATCTCCTCGTAATCGGTGTACCACGGCACGTCCAGCTCCTCACCGACTGACCGCGCTGCCTGCTCGATGATGTCGCAGACCGCAACCAGCGTGGTGTTCGGCCCCTCGGCCATCGGCTTTGCGCGTGCCAGTGAGCCGCGCTGGCTCAGACCGACCACTGCCCCGCGCACCTTCCGCGTCTCAGACATTGATGCTACCTCCCTCAGCCCCGCGAGAACACGAGGAGATCGAGTTGATTGCCGTCATCGTCGGTCAGAAGGCCCCTGAGCGTTGCTTCGTGCTCGAAGCCGGCCGCCGCGAGGACCTCGGGCTTGCCCTCTGATCCGCTGTCGGCGAAGGCGAGCACCGTCGCGCCATCCGGGAGGACGATCGACTGTGCCAGCTCAGGCGCGGCGTCTACGAAGTTGGGGTGCACATGCAGGTCCAGCGCCATCGGACGGCCCGGGAAACCCTCCATCCGCCCGAGGATCGCGAAGCCCATGACCGCGCCATCGTCGGCCGCGAGGACCTTGAACTGCTCGATCGAGCCCTCCTCCATCCGCTTCCGCGCCTCAATGTACTGCCCCTCGAAGCCCGCGAAGCCGTAGACGCCGAGCAGCGCGCTGCGCAGATACCAGCCCTCCGGCACCTCCGCGAGGGCCTCCAGCGGAGCCCAGTCGCCCCAGATCGTGTCCCGCACCTGCACCGGCCGCACGCGGAACTGGCGGTCGAAGAACTCCGGCTCGTTGAGCAGCGCCATCGTCCCGGTGTCGCGATAGCCCTTGAAGCCGTAGCTCGCGTAGATGTGGTACGGGGGCGTGTCGTAGCCGGTGTGCAGGAAGAGCGCACGACCGCCGCGCTCCCTGAAGTCGTCCACCACCGCCTGCATCAGATGCGAGCAGATACCCTTGCGACGATGCTCCGGCGGCGTGAAGACATGGCCGAGGATGCCGATCGGCGGATCCATCGATTCGATCGTCATCACGTTCCCGACCAGCTCGCCGGCCTCCAGCACGCCGACGTAGAAGCGCTGCTCGAGGCCCTCGAGGTCCTCGTCGAAGACGACCTGCATCTGCCACCCCCACGGCTCCCCCTTGTGCCCCAGAAGCGGCAGGATCCGGTCGCGCCATGCGTCATCCGGCGCAGTGACGCGCACCACGCGCATCTGCTCCCCGGACTTGAGCTCCACTGTGTCGAGATACTTCTCCATAGCGTTCTCCCTCGCTTCAGACGGGTTGCAGCTGCCTACGCCAGCGGGTCCCGGATTTCGATCCCACCGTCGCCGAGATACGCCGTCACGGGGCTGCCCTGTCCGGCCATGGTGTACTTGTGGTTGCGGTCGGCCACGCGCGCGGCAGCGTCCACGAGCGCTACGGTGCTGCGCTGTGAGGCAGCGGTGGGGTACTCCGACGCCAGTTCGTCGAGGTCGGCGTCAAAGAACCGGCGGCGCAGGATCGCCGAGAACCCCGCTGTCAGGCTGTCCTTGCCGTAGCCCTTCATCTCGTCGAAAGGCTCGTACGCGGGCGTGAGCCCGTTGAAGAACGGATTGGTGGTGCGCGATCCTTCCCCGGCGATGCAGTAGCGCAGGCCGCGATCCTGCTGGTCCATGAACGCGCTGCCGCGAGTGCAGAAGACCTTGATCTCCTGGTTCACCGGCCCCTCAAAGTCCGGCGGATTCACCCACGCGTTGACATACAGCGCCTCCATCCCGCCCTCGTAGGTGACCTTGACCTGCATCGAGTCGTAGGTGTCGATCGGGCTGGGCTCGCCGGTCTCTGGATCGACCCAGTTCGCGAGCAGTCTCTTCTGCCCGGTCGCATGCACCGAAAGGGGCTCAACGCCGAGGTAGTGGTGCACCACGTCAGTCCAGTGGCAGCCCACGTAGCTGAACGGGTTCGACCGCGCGGCCCATTTGAAGACCTCTGTCGAGACCTCCAGCGGCTCCTCCAGGACCGCGCGCACATAGTTGACGTCCCCCATGCGCGGGACGAGGTCGCGGAAGAGCTTCACGTTCATGGGGTCGTAGCGCTTGTGCATGTCGCAGGAGACGATGCGCTCCGCCACCCTGGCGGCGGAGATGATCTCTTCGGCCTGCTCGAGCGTCAGGCACAACGGCTTCTCGGTGATCACGTCGATGCCGTGGGACAGCGCGGCAATGATCGGCGGGTGGTGCAGGTCATCGGGCGTGGCGACGACCAGCACATCCGGGGCCTCCTCGACGATGATCTCCTCCCAGACCTTCTCTCCGTAGTAGGGCTGCACCGACGCGTCCGGTACGCCCTCACGGTACCACTCGCAGATCCTGCCGGCGGTGCCGCGCTTGGGGGAGTGTGTGCCGATGGCGACGAACTCGATGGCGATGTCGGCGAGGTCACGCGCGAGGCGACCCTGGCCGATGTCGCCGAGGTACGGCGCGATTCCGTAGCGCTCAAAGTCCATCAGTGTGCTTCCAATGACTTCCTTAAAGAACATGCCGCCGCCTACGACGGCGACGCGCAGCCTGCGCTCACTCATGTCGGCTCCCTCCGCTGATGATCAGTCTCGCGTCTGCGATGTTCGCTGCCGGGGCCGGCGCGGCCTCCCGACCTGCAACGAGGGCCTTAGAAGATGCATGGCGAAACAGCCGGCGGACTGCACAGCAGCCGGGAGGTGTCGCAGATGCGCCTAACTGACCGTCAGATTGAGGACTTCATCCAGCAGCATGACCTGCACTGGGAGACCGCCCCCGAGCAGTGGGACCACGGAATCCCGCTGGCGAACGGGCATATCGGGGCGATGATCTGGGGCGATGGCAGCCCCCTGAGGATCACCCTCGACAAATATGATTGCTGGGAGCTGCGCGAGCAAGAAGAGGACCCGGAGGTCTTCAACTACGAGAACCTCCGTCGATTGGTGGCCGAGGGCGCTGACGAGGAGGCCAACTGGGACCTCAACCGCCGGTGGCGGCTGCCGGAAAAGCCCTACCCCACGCGCCTGCCGATGCCGCGGATCGAGGTCCAGCTTCCGGCGGCAGACGAGTTCGACGCCGTGCTCTCACTGTACAATGCCGCGGCGCAGGGGACGGTCGGAGAGGCGGCCTCCGGCATCGAGTGGACGGCCTGGATTGCTGACGGCGCGAACCTGCTCATGCTCAGCTTCCATGGCCGCGAACTGACCGGGACGGGCGATCTCGACATCCGTGTCGGCCTCGACCACCTCGACGAGGAGGCAAAGCAGCGCCTCGCCGACTGGGGCTACGAGCAGCCGGAGAGAGGATGCAGCGAGAACGTGCATTACCTGCGTCAGCGGTTTCCTGCGGGCGGCGAATACGTCGTCGCGTGGATGATCGAGGAGGTCCGCGGAGAGCTGCATGTGCCGGTCGCGATCCTCAGCCATCACGACGCGGATGACCCGCTGGCAGAGGCGATCGCGCTTGTGCGCGAGGCGCCTGGGCGCCGGGCGGAGCTGTGGGAGGAGCACACGGCGTGGTGGCGCAGCTGGTGGCGCCGAAGCTGGCTGAGCGTTCCGGACACGATGCTCGAGAGTCTGTGGTACGCCGAGATGTACAAGCTGGGCTGCTCCAGTCGGCCGGGCGGCCTGCCGACGACGCTGCAGGGGCTGTGGACGGCCGATGGCGTCATGCCGCCGTGGTCAGGCGACTACCATCTCGACATGAACGTGCAGGAGACCTACTGGCCGGTCTATGCCTCGAACCACCTCGAAGCCGCGGAGCCGCTCTACGAGACGTTCTTCGACTGCATCCCGCGGTGGCGCGAGGAGTGTCGGCAGTTCTTCGGCTTCGATGGCATCTGGACGCGCTGCGCGATCGCGTGGGATGGCTCACATGTTCACGGCTACCATGGTGTCGAGTACTGGCCTGGCAACGCCGCATGGCTGGCGCACCATTACTGGCTGCACTGGCTGTACAGCCGCGACGAGGAGTTCCTGCGCCAGCGCGCGCTGCCGATGATGCGCGGGGCGATGGAGACATACATGGATTTGCTGGAGCCCGATGATGATGGGACACTGCATCTGCCCCTGGGCTACTCCCCTGAGTGGGGCGAGGATTCAGTCAAACGCTACGGCCCTGACCCCAGCTGCGACATCGCGTTGATCCGCTGGCTGGGCGAATCACTGCTCGAGGCGACCGGAACACCGGGCATGGCCGATGACCCCGACCGCGAGCGCTGGCAGGACACGCTGGAGCGCCTCGTGGACTACCCGACCGACGAGACGGGACTGATGGTCCACGCTGAGGACCGGCTGTGGCAGTCGCACCGCCATCACTCGCACCTGATGGCGATCCATCCGCTTGGTACGCTGACGGTCGAGGGTGGCGAGAAAGAGCGCGCGCTGATCATGCGGTCCATCCAGCACTGGATCGAGATCGGCCCGGGGCGCTGGACAGGGTGGTCGTTTCCGTGGGCCTCGCTGATCGCCTCGCGAGTGGGGCTGGGCAATATGGCGTGGGAGAAGCTGCGGCAGTACTTCGCCTTCATCCGCCCGAACACGCTGCATATCAATGGCGATCCCCGCGTCTTCGGCAATGTCATCGCGCGCTACAGTCCGATGACGCTGGAGGCCGGCTTCTGCGCGGCGACGGCGATCATGGAGATGCTCCTGCAGAGCTGGGGCGGCATCATCCGCCTCTTCCCGACGATCCCCGACTGCTGGGGCGAGGCGCAGTTCGAGGACCTGCGGGCCGAGGGCGGCTTCCTTGTCAGTGCGGCACTGCGGGAGGGCGAGGTGGCCTATGTGCGCATCGTCAGCGAGGCCGGTGAGGAGTGCGTCATGCGCAATCCGTGGCCGGGTGAGAGCGTCACGGTCAGCGTCGCAGCCGGCCCGGCGCTGACGGTCGAGGGCGACCAGCTGCGCTGGGAGACCGAGGCCGGCGTCGAGTATCTCCTCTGGCCCGAAGGCGCGGCTCCGAGTCGCGAGAGCCTGCGGCCCGCGCCGCCGAGGCGGGAGGGTCAGGAGCGCCTGCA
>JALGTR010000213.1 GCA_029821265.1 Candidatus Zipacnadia bacterium | reverse complement strand
TCATGATCGGCCTCCATGCCGCCACGGTAATGCGCCAGTCCTGTAGTAAGTGTATCTGAGGACAGCGTTCCTGTCTATGCGGGATCAAATGCGCTCAGAGGCGGCCTCGCGCTCGCCGAGAACTACGAGGATATACGTGCCGAAGGCGATCACTGCGAGGCCGAATCGAACGGTCTGCAGCATCGCCCACCGGTCGCGGATCTGCTCCCAGTTTGCGGGGATGGTGTCGGCCGTCCAGGCGTCGACCGTGGCGTTGAGCGGGGCGATGAGGAAGACCCAGATGACGAGCATCGCGCCGACGCAGACGGCGCTGAGCACGAGTAGTGCCAGCGACCCCATCTTCTTGCGTTCCATGATGGCTGTGACAAGCACGCTGCCGAACGCGATGCCCTCGAGAATGCCGAGCACTGGCCCGTAGGTGGCGAGCAGGATCTGCTGGACGTCGAGGAATATGAACTTGTCGAGAAGAGTCTTCTGGGACATCTGCAGGACGTGCGAGAAGACGATGCCTGCAGCAAGCCCAAGGGTGAGAAGAGCGACGAGTCGGATCAGAATGCGCATCGGTGTAGTCCTTCACGAAGCGTGGTTGCCGGTAGATGGCCGTTGGGGCGCACCAGGGGAAGTATACCGTGCCGGTGCGGGTGCTCAAACTCGGCTGCGCACTCCGGTCGAGATCATTGCGGCGACGTCCGCCTGAGGGAGGGCAACGCAGTGGCGGCGGTGAATGCAACGCCCGGACCTCGGACTGAAGGAGATACGCAGAGGCGGGGGTCCATTACGAGCGGCTCCTCGCAGGGGCCGCTGAAGTGATGATGAGGGAGGATACGCACCATGCCTCAGGGACCGATTGACACCGATGGCCTGCCGCAGATTCGCGCCGGTTCGGCGAGGGTCGAGATCACCCCGCCGATCGGGACGTCGCTCGCCGGTTACTTCAGGGACCGCGTCTCAGATCGCGTAGAGGACCCGCTTTACGCGAAAGCCCTGGTCCTCGAGAGCGGCGGCGAGCGCGTCGCACTGGTCTCCTGCGATGTCATCTGCATGCCCTCAGCGACCGCCGATCCGGCGCGCGAGATGATTGAGGAGCGGACCGGTATCCCTGGCGGGAATGTGCTGATCTGCGCGACCCATACCCACACCGGCCCGGAGATGCGCAGGGGGCGGCTGGTTCCCACGAACGATGAGTGGCTTGACAGCGTACCCGAGATGATCTGCGCCTGCGTCGAGGCGGCCTGCGAGGATATGTTCGATGCGGTGCTCCTGCCTGGCGTCGGATACGAGGAGCGCATGGGCAGCAACCGCCTCGGCCGGATGCCCGACGGCAGCGAGGTCTTCGGCAAGGACGGGGCTCTCGGGCCGGCCGGGCCGATCGACCCCGAGATGCTGGCGATCTCCGTGCGCGACCATGAGGGCACTGTGCGGGCGATGCTGGTCAACTACGCCATGCACGCCGACACAGTCGGCGGGACGGCGATCTCGGCCGGGTGGCCAGGCCGCCTCGCGAGCACGTTGCGAGACGTTTACGGCCAGCAGTGCGTGACCCTCCTGCTGCAGGGCACATGTGGCGACATCAACCACCACCACTGGTATCCGAGCCGATGGATAAGCAAGGGCATCGAGAAGGCGACCCAGATGGGTCGGGCGCTCGCGGGGCTCGCAGTGGACGCCACGGAGCTTGCGGAGCCGCTCGAAGGCGACGAGCTCGGCTGCATCTTCCGCCACGTGCCGATCCCGTACTACACGCGGGATGAGCAGATGCGCGCCGAGGTCGAGGAGAAGCGCGCGATGGACGAGCCGCCTGGCTGGTGGGATTACCTCATTGAATACTTCGACGAGTGGCCGCATGATGGCGAGATCGCACAGGTGCCGATCCAGGTTATCCAGGTCGGCGAGGTGATGATCGTCGGCGTTCCGAGCGAGGTGTTCGTCGAGTGGGGGCTGGAGATCAAGCGCTGGTCCCCGGCTGCGATGACGCTCGTCGTGGAGCTGGCGAACGACTGGTTCGGGTACATTCCGACGTCCGACCAGGCATTGCGCGGAGCCTACGGCGCCCTCCCGATCCTCTCCCGGCGCCTCGAGGCCGATGCCGGTCGGAAGATGACCGATGCGGTGCAGGTCGCGATGTGGGACCTGTGGGAGGGCGAAACCGAGCGCGAACGCCCGCGCATGGGTGAGGGACGATAGCGTTGCGAGCAGGGGGTCATGACGAACTGCCAACGACGGACGGCGCCACGCGTCCGACAGGAGACGAGACCAATGCATGAGACACCGTACGATGTAGAGGGCCTGCCCGAGATTCGAGCTGGAGTCGCGCGCACAGTCATCACGCCGGACGGGGACGTCCCACTCGCGGGATACTTCCACGAGCGAATTGGCTCTCGGGTCCGTGATGACCTGCACTGCCGCGCGCTGGTGCTGGAGGAGGGCGGCTGCCGGATCTGTATGGTTACGCTCGATTTGATCGGCGTCTCGCGCGAGTGGGGCGATGCGGCGCGCGAGATGATCGTGGAGCGGACCGGCATTCCTGCCGATCGCATCATCATCTCGGCCACGCATACGCACACCGGCCCGCCGGTCAGCCCGGGCCGCTGGTCGCCGCCGGAGGGCTGGATCGAGCGTCTGCCGGAGATGATCGCGGCGACCGTCGATGAGGCCGCAGGCGGGATGTTCGACGCGCTGCTGTTCCCCGGCGTGCAGGAGGAGTGCCTGCTCGCCAGCAATCGCCTCGGTCGTACGCGCGACGGCGACGAGATATTCTCCAGCCAGGGGGTCATCGGCCACGCCGGCCCGGTGGACCCGGAGTTGTTTGCTCTCGGGATTCGCGAATACGACGGGACCGTCCGCGCAGTGCTTGTGAACTACCCGATGCACGTGGACGTGATCGGCGGCGCTGGCGCGGACTTCGTCTCCGCCGACTGGCCGGGCGTGATGGAGGAGAGCATCGCCGGAGTCTACGGCGAGCAGGCGGTCACGCTCTTCGTCAACGGCTGCTGCGGAGATATCAACCATCGGCTGTGGCGCGATACCCGCCAGCCCGGCGAGGGCGAGGCGAAGGCGATCCAGATGGGCCGCACCTATGCAGGTCTCGCCGTCGCGGCGATAGAGGTCGCCGAGCCGATGGAGAATACCGGCTGTGGCTCGAAGTTCGAGGACCTGCAGATTCCCTACTACACGCGCGACGACGAGCTGATGGCCGAGATCGAGGCGATGAAGCGGCGGAATGACCTCGAGTACTTCGAGGAGGCCACGGTCAGGGCCGTCGAGGAGTGGTCCCATGACGGCGAGGTGGCCGATGTCCCGCTGCAGGTCATGCGCTTCGGCGACATGATCATCGTGGGGCTGCCCGGCGAGATCTTCACGAAGTGGGGACTGGAGATCAAGCGCTGGTCGCCCGCGCCGTGGACAGTGATCGTCGAGCTCGCGAACGATGCCCTCGGATACGTCCCGACCACTGACCAGGCGAGGCGCGGCGGCTACGGCGCGAAACCAATCCTCTCCCGGCGGCTGATCGCCGACGCCGGAAGGCGCATGGCCGATTGGGTGCAGGTCGCCATGTGGGAGATATGGCAGTGATGGTGGGCTGAAAGCGCCGAACGGCGGTCACGTGAGACTGAGACTACGCAGGGCGGCCATGCACAGAGGACAGGGAGGACCAGCAGGATGAGGACGCTGCGCGTCGGGATCCTCGGGTTGGGGCGAGGAAGGGCACATCTGCGGAACTTCATGCGCGTCGAGAACGCGGAGGTCGTCGCCTGTGCGGATCGCGTCGAGTGGATACGCGAGCGAGCGAAGCAGATCGCGCCGGACGTGCCCATGCTCGCGGAGTATGAGGAGCTTCTCGAGCTGGAGCCGGACGCAATCGCGGTCTGCACCAACGGGCGCATGCAAGCGCGGCACAGCATCCAGGCGCTGAAGGCCGGCTGCCACGTCCTCTCCGAGGTGCCCGGCGTCTTCACCGTTGAGGAGGCGCATCAGCTGGTCCTGGCGGTGCAGATGACGGGGAAGCAGTACATGCTTGCCGAGAACTCGTGCTTCCTCGACTTCCTGCGCTACTGGCGCCGATGGGTGCTTGAGCGCAGGCTCGGAGAGATCTCGATCGCCGAGGGCGAGTATCTGCACTACCTGCCGAACACGATGCTGACTGAGGATAACCGGAGGCTGACGCCATCGGCCTGCGCGGAGGAGTCGATCTTCGACGTGGTGCCGTGCTGGCGCGCGGATCAGCCCCCGATCCAGTATCTGACGCACGATCTCGGGCCCCTGCTCGAGGTGCTGGACGACCGCGTGGTCTCCGTTTCGTGCCGGGAGGGGCCATGGTGGCAGACGCAGACGCCGCTGCGCTCTGACGGCCAGATCGCGCTCTTCCAGACCGCCGCAGGTCGGCTGATCAAGATCACCGTGACGCTCAGCACGCGGCGTCCGGGGGCGCACAACTACCGCCTCTTCGGGACGCTCGGAAGCGCCGAGTGGTACTCGCATGAGGGCTTCTGCCGCATCCTCGACCGCGACCGCGAGGAGCGTGACGGGTGGGAGTGCGTGCCGATCGGAACCGCGCGCCCCGACCAGGACAAAAGCGTCGGTCACGGCGGAACCGACATCTGGACCGCACACTACTTCACGCAGGCGATCCTCGAGGAGCGACCGGTGCCGATCGATGTGCACCGCATGTGCGACTACTCGGTGCCCGGAATCCTCGCGGCTCGCTCTGCCGAACTCGGCGGTCAGCCAATCTCTGTGCCCGATATCCGCACCGGCCCGCGGGCTCCGACCGAGTTCTGGCAGCATGTGGATCTGCCGGAGGACGAGCCGGAGCGATGGGACTACGAATCGCCGACGGAGATCCGCTTCTGATGCGCCGGGCCGGGGAGGAAGTTCCGTTTTCGACCGGTAATTGATAACCCGACGGGAACACTCGGATTTCGAGGTGGAGAGATGGCGGAAAGAAACGAGGAGCTTGTCGGGAGGACGATGGAGATGGCCGGGCTGGTTGACTACCAGGAGGGGGCGGTGGTCAGCCGCACGATCATGGAACGCGACACCGGGACCGTTACGCTGTTCGCCTTCGCCGCCGGGCAGGGACTGAGCGAGCATACGGCGCCGTACGATGCCCTGGTGCACGTCATCGACGGAACCGCGGAGGTCACAATCGCAAATCAGGTGCACACGGTCGCGGCCGGGCAGATGCTGATCATGCCCGCCGAGGTACCACATGCGCTGCACGCCTGCGAGCCCTTTAAGATGCTGCTGGTGATGATCCGCGCATAGAGCGCCGTCGCCAGGGCTCTCATTCGGGAGGCTACTATGATCGAGCCGGCGTGGATCTCACACCCGGACGAGGTTGACGCGAAGGTCGCGCAGTGGCAGGCAGATCACCCCGAGCTCCTGCTTGCCGAGAGCAAGATTCAGTTCGCCGGGCGGCCTGTCTGGGCGCTGACCGTCACCGACCGCACGGTCGATGATGCGGGCAAGCGCAGGATGATCGTCTACAAGCCCCACGCGCACGAGCCGGCGCCGATCGCTGCGCAGGTGAACGTAATCGAGCAGCTTCTTACGGGGCAGACGATCGACGGCCGCCCGTCGGAGTTCGATGGCGAGCGAGTCCTGCGCGAGTGCGTGCTGGTCTTCCTGCCCGACGCAAACCCCGACGGCACCGCCCGCGCCCCGGTCGAGGCGTGGGATGGCAGCAGATGCACGAATGAGGAGTTCTGGGCGTGGATGCGCGGCCCCGACCCTGACACCGGCGAGATGTGGAAGCGCGTGGACATCTACGATGAGCGCGAGGAGGAGAGGCTTCCCTCGCGCACCGGTATCGTCTACGAGCAGATCGACGAGCATCGATGGGTGGAGCCAAACCGACATCACTCCTCGACACTCTTCCAATGGCTCTTCGAGCTGACCGACCGCTACGGCGACTGGGACCAGCTCCTGAGCCTTCATCAGACCGAGTTCGTCAACTCCCCGCACAACGCGATGGTCATCCTGCCCTGCCTGTATGATGATCTCCCGCAGGACATCCGCGAGTACGAGATGCGCTGGGCGGAGGAGATCGTCGCGGCGTGGAGGGACGTGCCCGGCGGAAACCCGATCGAGGAGATCAAGCCGCTCGCTTACACCGGCCAGCAACGACAGTACTTCGTCGAACGCTGGGGCGAGATGTACGATCGCTATCCAATCCTGACATCGGAGATACAGAACAACAATCCGCGCACGCCGCCGACCGTTCAGCAGCGGCTGAACGAGGTCGCGCTCAAGGTGAGCATCGAGCGGCTGGTCGAGCACGGCTTCCGGCGATCATAGCGATGGAGGGGAATGCGATGGGTCGAGCCATCCTGATCGGAATTGCAGTGTTTGTCGCGGTGGGCGCCCTGGCTCAGGAGGATGCCACGGTATGGGTTGCGTCGCCGTGGGAGCGAGTGATGCGCGATACGCCGCCCGGCGAGACCACGGTGGCGCAGTTGCGCGCGGCGGCCAACGAGTACGAGCCGTTCCGGCTGATAGTGCATGCGGGCGATCGACCGCTGAGGGATGTGGATGTGCTCGCCAGCAGCCTCAACGGCTCCGCTGGCGCGATCTCGGCGTATAACATCACGCTCTACCGCGCCCATTACCTGCACGTTCCGGAGCCGAGCTATCGCACCGACAACCCCACCGGCTACTACCCGGATGCGCTGATTCCGTTCGTCGATCCGCAGACGGGCGAGCCGCTGCAGGGCGCGACCTACGACGCCACGCCGTTCGACGTCGAGCCGGGGCAGAACGCCGAGATATGGTGCGATCTCTTCGTGCCGCCGGGGACGCGGCCGGGCGAATATCGCGGGACGGTCACGGTCGCGGCAGGCAACGTGGAGCTCGCGCGCGTCCCGGTCGAGTTGCGCGTGTGGGACTTCGAACTGCCGGATGAGATCGCGATGCGCTC
>JALGTR010000212.1 GCA_029821265.1 Candidatus Zipacnadia bacterium | reverse complement strand
CCACGGCGGCGCCGTCCAGCCCTGAAACGCCGAGTAGACCACCGCATCAGCCAGCACGATAACGCCGCCGGGCATGCCCACGAGCGTCCCGGCGATCGCTGCGGGCAGAATCAGCACGAAGAGCAGCTTGCCGACGAATATCGCTACAGTCTTAAGCCCGCCGCCCACACGCGTCCAGAATCCAGGTCCGTCGGCTTCCTCGTCCGCCGCGGCGCTCTCGATCGGCTCTCCACTCGCGTCCGCGCTCTCAGATGAGCCTTCAGCGGCCGGTTCCGGCGCGTCGGCCTCCTCTGTGACCTCATCGGCGGTCGGCGCATCGGCGGTGGCGATCTCCTCGCCTGCGGGGGGCGCGGGCTGCTCGTTAGACCCACAGCCGGGCAGTGTCGCCGCCAACAGCGCGACGCCAGCGGCGATCAGTGCCAGCTTCCAAAAGCGACCGGACATGGGGGATAGCAGCCTCCGGTGGGCGGTTCTCGGGATCAGTACATCCGACGCGCGCCGGCGTAGCGTGGCGCGTAGTAGGCAGAATCGAGATCGCTGATCTTCACGTCGCTCCGGCGATTCGAGGCGTGGATGAACTTGCCGTCTCCGATGTAGATGCCCACATGGGAGATGCCGCTGCGGTAGGTGTTCTTAAAGAACACAACGTCCCCGGGCTGCAGGTTGCTGCGGGAGACAGGCGTGCCCTCGTGGAACTGCGCCCGAGAGGAGGTCGAGACGTGTATACCGTGCTTGCCGAGGACGTAGTGAACGAAGCCGGAGCAGTCGAAGCCCGACGGGCTGCGCCCGGCTCTCACGTAGGGGCAGCCGAGGTACTGCATGGCCGTGTCGACCAGTGCCTGACCGAAGCCGGATCCCGCAGAGGGGCCGGCGGAGGAGGTGCCTGCCGACGACGCCTCGGCCTGCCGGACCCGTCGCTGAGCACGCGTGTCGAGCAGCCAGCTCGCCATGTAGCCGGTGGTGCCGTTGTCGAGCGCCACCCTGTACCAGTCGCCCTCCTTGTCGAGGATGATGACCTCGGTACCAAGCGTAGCCTCGGCGATCTCGTCATAGCTCGTCCCGGGGCCCGAGCGGACGTTGACCTCGGGGCGAGCCACCCACGCGGTGCGAACCGGGACCTCCTGCGAGCCCTCCACCACCGTGGGATCCTCGCCGGGCCCCTTGAAGTTCATCACCCACCCGGCGACCCAGCCAATCTGTCCGTCGGCGTCCCTGATCTTGCACCAGTGTCCGCTGAGATCGATGACACTGACCTTCGCGCCCCTGCTGAGCTTGAACTTGACGTCCTGGTCGGTGCCCGGCCCGTAACGCACGTTGACGACGTCCTCGCCGATCCAGGCGTCGATCGCCTCACCCGTGCCTCCGGCCGCGAGGCTCGCAGTGGCAGGCGAGGGAGTCGACGTCCCCGTCTCGCCCTCCAGCTTCACCAGAGAGGAGTGGATCCAGCCCTCCTCGCCGCCGTGGACGCGAACGTGTGTCCAATCGCCGCGCCGTTCCATCACATAGAGCGTCTGCCCCTCCACGACCAGCGCCTTGATGCGCTCTTCGGTGCCCGGTCCGGCGCGCAGGTGTACGCGGCTGCCCGCGACGTACCCCTTGGCCGTGCCTGCGGATCCTGTGGAGGAACTCGAGGGGGAGGAGGCGGAATCGCCGTTGAGCTTCACGAGCGAGGCGTGGATCCACCCCTCTTCGCCGCCGTGGACCTTCGCGTGGTACCAGTCGCCCTGCCGCTCGGTGATGTAGAGCGTCTGCCCGCGCACGACTTTCGCTTTGATCCGCTCGTTGAGGCTCGGACCGGCTCGAAGATGCACGCGGCTTCCGTTCACGAACCCCTTGGCAGTGCCGGAACCGGAGGACGAGGACGATGTTTTGCCCTCGAACTTCACCAGCGAGGAGTGTATCCAACCATCCTGCCCGCCGTGAACCTGCGCCCGGTACCACTCGCCGCGCTTCTCGGTGACGTAGAGCGTCTGGCCGGAGACCAGCCCGTCCTTGACGCTGTAGTTCGTGCCGGGGCCGGAGCGCAGGCGCACACCATCGCCGTTCACGTATGCCTTTGCCGTCTCCATCGACTGTGTGGTCTCAGTCGGCCCCCCGCCGCTGGCGGCCCGCGCCAGCTTCCGTCCGGCATCGACATCGCGCTCAAGCAGGTCGTCGCGGATCCAGCCGTATCCGCCCGGTGTGCGGCACTTGCTCCAGCCGCGCTCCCCGCCGATGATGTAGACCTTGGTGCCCCGCTGGAGCAGGCCGCGGGAGTCGTAGTGCGTTCCCGGTCCGCTGCGCACGTTCACGCTGGAGGCGCTTATCCATGCCGGCGGACTCTGGGACGAACTGGAGGAGGATGACGACGTGGCTCGACCGGCCTCCTCGGCCAACGCGCGGCCCTTCGCGGCAGAGAACTGCAGGAGGCTCTCGTAGAGCCATCCCCAGCTTCCGTCAGGCAGCTTCGCCCAGCACCAGCCGTTGGCGAAGGCGGTCACGTACACCTTCTCGCCCTTCTTGAGCTGACCGATCAGATCGCGATCGGTGCCCGGGCCCGAGCGCACGTTGAGGGTCTCAGGGATGACCCACGCGGGGTAGACCCTGTCGGCGTGAGCGACACAGGCGCTTATGGCCACTGCAACCGCAACGGCGATGGCCGCAGGAAGATGTCGTGTCCTCATCATCGTGTTACCGTTGCGTCTCATTGGCTGACGATGGCACTCCAACTCGTGATTATACGTATCGGTTCGCAGAGATGTCAAACCTCACGCGCGGTCGAAGGCGGCCCCCGGATGGCCCGTAAACGCTCGTTCTTGACCGGCCCGCAAGCATGTGATATAGTGTCGACGATCATCAGACAGACCGTGTTCAGGAGACCCGGCGATGCACACGTCATGCGACCTGATGTGGCGGAACAAGACCAGCCTGCGCGCCAGGCGCTGAGCCACAACGGGTCGTGTCAACCGATTCAAGGCATTTTCCATGCCGCCCGACGAATGGGGCGGCTTTCTTCGTACCTGTGGGGCCGACTGCAGATGTCGCACCCACGCGAGACGAGCCGCGGAGGATGACACGCGAACGAGAGGTGCTTCCCACGTGACAAACGTAGCGATCTTCGGCGCGACCGGATACGGCGGCGTCGAACTGCTCCGGATACTGCTCGAACATCCCGACGTCAACGTCGCATACCTCGGCGGACACACCACGGTCGGCGAGAACGTCGCGGAGTTCTACCCGCATCTATCAGGCGCGATCGACATGGAGGTGCGCGAGATCGACGTCTCTGCCGCGGCTGAGGTCGCCGACCTGATGTTCTTCGCGCTGCCACACGCGGTGGGGGCCGAGCTTGTGGCCGAGGCGCTTGAGGGCGGCCACCGGGTAATCGATTTCTCCGCGGACTGCCGCCTGAAGTCCGCCGAGATCTATGAGTTGCACTACGAGCCGCATCCGCGCCCGGATCTGCTTGAGCAGGCCGTCTATGGTCTGCCCGAGCTACACCGGGAGGAGATCATCCAGACACAGCTCACCGCCGTCCCCGGCTGCTATCCGACAAGCGCGATCCTCGCGCTTGCGCCCGCGGTCTCTGAGGGCATCATCGAGCCCGATGTGATCGTCGACAGCAAGTCAGGGGTCTCGGGCGCGGGTCGAAAGCTGTCGCTGGTGACCCACTACACCGAATGCAACGAGTCGGTGGCGGCGTATAAGATCGCCTCCCATCGCCACACGCCTGAGATGGTGCAGGAGCTGTCAGGCTGCGGGGCGGATGTCAGCGTGACCTTCACGCCGCATCTGATCCCGATGAACCGGGGGATCCTCAGCACCTGCTACGCGAAGCTCACGGCCGGAATGACCGTTGACGAGCTGGTGGACCTCTACCGCGGGTTCTATGATGGCGAGCCGTTCGTCCGCGTTCTCGACGCGGGCAGCGTCCCGGCGACCAAGCACGTGAGTGGCTCGAACTTCTGTCATATCGGCCTGGCGATCGACGAGACCAACGGCCGGCTGATCGCGGTCTCGGCGATCGACAACCTGATCAAGGGCCTCGCAGGCGCCGCCGTGCAGTGCATGAATCTGATGCTGGGCTGCGACGAGACGACGGCGCTCGAGCGCCACCCGATCTGGCCCTGAGTACACCACACAGCGAGGGATACCAATGGCGGAAACAGGCTTCAGACCGATCGACGGGGGGCTTCTCGCCCCTGAAGGCTTTGTCGCATCGGCGACCGCGGCGGGCATCAAGCCCGAGGGCCTCGATATGATGCTGCTGCACTCGCAGGCCCCCACCTCGGCCGCCGCCACGATCACCACCAATCGCTTCCGGGCCGCTCCGACCTACGTGACCGAGCGCAACGTGGCCGACGGGGCGGCTCGGACCGTGATCGTCAACTCGGGCAATGCAAACGCCGCCACCGGCCCCCAGGGCATGGTGGCCGCCGAGCGCATGGCGGAGCTGGCCGCGGAGGCCACCGGTGTGCCGGCCGCGGAGGCGCTCGTGTGCTCCACGGGACGCATCGGGATTCACCTGCCTATGGATCGCGTTGAGGCGGCGGTCCCGCGGCTCGCCGAGGCCCTTTCGCCCGAGAACGCGCACGAGGCAGCGCGTGCGATCATGACCACCGACACCGTGCCGAAAGAGTGCGCCGTCGAGCTCGAGCTGAGCGGAAAGACGGTGCGCATCGGCGGCGCGGCCAAGGGCGCGGGGATGATCCTGCCCAACATGGCGACGATGCTCTGTTTCATATGCACCGACGCCGCCATCGAGGCGTCCGCGCTCGGCGGTGCGCTGCGAGAGGCGGTGGCGCGGTCATTCAACTGCATCAGTGTCGATGGTGACATGAGCACCAACGATACGGTCATCGCGCTTGCCAACGGCCGGGCGGGCAACGCCACGATCACCGATCCTGACGGGCCCGACTACCAGCGCTTCGCGCAGGCGTTGACACACGTGGCCGAAGACCTCGCGAAGAAGATCGCGCGCGACGGCGAGGGCTCGAGCAAGTTCGTGGAGATTCGCGTGACCGGCGGGGACACCTGGCACCAGGCCCGTGATGTGGGCAGGGCAGTAAGCCGGTACAACCTCGTCAAGACCTGCATATTCGGAGAGGACTTCAACTGGGGGCGGATCGCCGCAGCGGTTGGGGCTTCAGGGGTTCCAGTCGACCCGGCGAGATGCTCCATCGCCATCGGCGGTATCACAGCATTCAGCGACGGCCAGCCGGTGGACTACGACCTCGAGGCCGCCGCCGAGGTCATGACCCGCGATGAGATCGAGATACACGTGGACCTCGGCATGGGCGACGCCGAGGCCGTCTGCTGGACTTGCGATATGACGCCCGAGTATGTGAAACTCAACGCGCATTGACCCTCGAGGGGGTCATTCGCGGTTGCGAGAGGCCGAACGTGAGCGAGGCGGGAGACTGATGAGTGAGCACAATGACATTGCCGCTCGGGCCGAGGTGCTGATCGAGGCCCTGCCGTTCATCCAGCGATTCCGCGGCGCCACCATCGTCGTCAAGTACGGTGGCGCGGCGATGGTTGACGAGGAGCTCAAGCGCAGTGTGTGCGCCGACGTGGCGCTGCTGCACTTCGTGGGCATGAGGCCGGTGATCGTGCACGGGGGCGGTAAGAAGATCTCAGAGATGATGAGCCGTCTCGGGCTTGAGGCCGAGTTCGTCGAGGGCCTGCGCGTGACCGATGACGCCACGATGGAGGTTGCGGAGATGGTCCTCGTGGGGACGGTCGCTCAGGACCTGGCGGCCAATGTGCAGGCGGCCGGCGTCTCGGCTGTCGCCATCTCAGGCCGTGACGGCTGCACGCTTGGGGCCTGTCGCATGGTGGGGCCCGGAGGCGCTGACCTCGGACACGTGGGCGAGGTCACCGATGTGCGCGCAGGGCTAATCCGCGACCTGATCGCCGCCGGCCACATCGTCGTCCTCTCGCCGATCGGCGTGTCGCCGGAGGGCACCCCACTGAATATCAATGCCGACCACGCCGCAGCCGCGCTGGCGGTCTCGCTGGGCGCGCAGAAGCTCGTCACGCTCAGCGACGTCCCGGGCTTGCTCCGCGATCGTGACGATCCGTCGACACTCATCAGCGAACTGACCGTCGCGCAGGCGCGAGAGATGCTGGCCTCCGACGCCGTTGGCTCGGGCATGATCCCGAAGCTGCAAAGCTGCATCCAGGCGGTCGAGGGCGGCGTTGAGCGGGCGCACATGATCGACGGCTCGCGCCCGCATTCACTGCTCATCGAGCTGTTCTCAGAATCTGGCATCGGAACCATGGTGCGCAGCGACTGAACCGATCTCACCACCCATATCCACCAACAGGAAGGAAGTCCGCGATGACGAACCAACAGCTCGCGGCGCTTGCGAGCGACTACCTCATGCCCACCTACGCTCCGCCGCCGGTGGCCTTCGTGAAGGGCGAGGGGGCGAAGCTGTGGGACGCCGACGGCAACGAGTATCTCGACTTCCTCGCCGGGATCGCGGTCTGCGCCGTCGGACACAACCATCCGCGCCTGACCAAGGCGATCTGCCGCCAGGCCGGCAGCATTATGCACACCTCGAACCTGTTCGTCATCGGCCCGCAGGCCCGGCTCGCCGAGAAGCTCGCGCGGATCTCCTGCGCGGAGCGCTCCTTCTTCTGTAACTCCGGCGCGGAGGCGAATGAGGCCGCGATCAAGCTGGCGCGCAAATGGGCCTCACGGAACCTTGGCCCCGACCGGCGGACGATCATCACGGCTGAGAAGTCATTCCACGGCCGAACGCTCGCCACAATCACCGCCACGGGGCAGGCGAAGTACCAGAAGGCGTTCGTCCCCCTGCCTCCGGGCTTCCGCTACGTCGAGTTCGGGAACTTTGAGGCGCTTGAGGACGCCGTTGACGACACGGTCTGCGCGGTCATGCTCGAGCCCATCCAGGGCGAGGGCGGGATCAACGTGCCCGGTGAGG
>JALGTR010000020.1 GCA_029821265.1 Candidatus Zipacnadia bacterium | reverse complement strand
CTCTTCCCGATCAACTGCGTCTGCATCGAGAACGGCAGTTTCGGCCCCCGGGTCATCCAGAAGGCGCGGGAGAATGATGTCGCCATCCTCGCGATCAAGGGTCTGGCCTGGACACGAGTGGCGCCCGGCGAAGAGAAGCCCTTCCCCAACTGCTGGTACCGGCCGATCGAGGATGCGGATCGCGGGCGTCTCGCGCTCTCATACACCCTCGACCAGCCGATCGTTGCAGCCGTCTCGCCGGCCGCCGCTGAGCTGCTGATGCTGGCAGTGGAGATCGGCCGCCGTTACCGCGCTCTGAGCGATGCGGAGCGCGAACGTCTGCTGGCCGACCTCAAAGGTGTGGCCCCGATCTTCCCGCATTAGCACTGCCCGCCCGCGATCGTCCCGGCAGGAACCGCGTTTGCTCTCGCGGAAAGAGATGGGTGCGATCGCAAACGATTGGTGGGGTTACGGTTGAAAGGAGCGACCGGCGATGGTACGCGTTGGATTGGTTGGCCTCGGCTTCATGGGGCAGCAGCACTTCCAGATTTACAAGCAGATGGACAATGTCGAGCCTGTCGCGGTCTGTGACGTCATCCCCGAGCGCATCTCGGAGAAGGCCGAAAGCATCGGCGGCAACATCGGTGAGGCCGAGGAGTTGGATCTGAGCGACCAGGCGAGGTACCTCTGTTTCGATGAGATGCTGGCCAACGAGAGCCTCGACCTCGTGGACATCTGCACACCCACGCATCTGCACGCTGAGATGACTGTTAGTGCCCTCGAGGCCGGCAACCACGTGGTCTGTGAGAAGCCGATGGCCCGAACCGTCACGCAGTGTGAGACAATGATCGACGCGGCTGAGAGCGCCGGAAAGATGCTCTTTATCGCCCAGTGCATCCGGTTCTGGCCGGAATACGAGGTCCTCCAATCCCTCGTCGAGGGCGGCGACCTGGGTGACATCCGCGCGGCGCGATTCGTGCGCAAGTCACCCACTCCCGGCTGGTCCTCCAGTGGCTGGCTCATGGACACCGAGCTCTCCGGCGGCGCGCTGCTTGACCTGCACATCCACGACGTGGATTACATCCTGTCGCTGTTCGGCATGCCCAACGCGGTGTCGTCGCGGGCGATGAATATCGTCGGCGAGGGCGAGCCGGTGGATCATGTCGAGAGCGTTTACTACTACAATGACTTCGTCTGCAGCGCGCATGGCGGCTGGGTCTATCCCGACAGCTATCCCTTCGAGATGGGCTTCGAGGTGCTCGGCACCCGGGCCCTCGCGGTCTTCAGCGTCAATAACGACCCGATGCTGCAGGTCTTCCCGTTCAGCGGCGACCCCTACACCCCTGACTACGAGCCCGGCACCGGCTACGAGAACGAGCTTGCCTACTTCGTCGAGTGCGTCGAGGAAAACCGGCCGCCCGAACGCGTGACGCCCAAATCGGCGAAGGACGCCGTTCGCCTCGTGATGGCCGAGCGCGACTCAATCGAGCGCCGCGACAAGGTCATCATGGGCTGACGCACCTGTTCGTCCGGACCGAACGCCTCCGGGAGATCCCGGAGGCGTTCATATTTCAGGAGGCTTCCTGAACCTGTGCCGCGAATCTAACACTGTCGCAACGATTGTGACCCGCGGCTGTGAAGGGAGCATGTGAATGAGTGTGAGCCCAACACTGCACTTTGCTGAGACCCCTCAGGAGGTCGCCGACTCAGTGCACCGCTTCAGTGAGGGAGCCGCCGAATACCCCGCTCGGACCCGCCGCCTGCTCGCGCAAAGCAGTTACTGGGTCTTCTTCCCGGCCGCTGGGCAGTTCGGTCCGTCCAAGTTCTCGGCCTTTCGTGGCATGGATTTCGAGATCTATGAACAGCTGCTTGATCTCGACGCGAAGCCAGGAGATTTCAACGGACGCAAGGCTCGCCGCCGCATCGAGACGCTCGTAGAGGCCAAATTCGCCCCGCAGGTGCGTATGACGCTCGAACTGACGGACTGGGGGCGGGAGCTGATGAGCGAGCCGGACGTCTTCGACAACGTGGACCACTCTCGCTGGCAGTTCGTTCGTCTTCCGGCCGACTGCTGCCTGTAGACGCGTCGCGCGAGCATGTCTTCGCTTGAGCCGAATGGCCTCGAGTTGAGGCACGGAGGTGAGGTGGAGTGATGGAGACGGCGACATTCGCGGCCGGTTGCTTCTGGGGCGTCGAGGAGGCCTTCCGCACCGTCGCAGGAGTCGAGGAGACGGCGGTCGGCTTCATGGGAGGTCATGCCGAGGATCCCAGCTACGAGCAGGTCTGCACCGACGAGACCGGCCACGCTGAGGTCGTGCAGATCAGGTATGACCCCGAGCGCATAACCTACCGGGAGCTGCTGGAGTACTTCTGGAACCTCCACGACCCCACACAGGTCGACCGTCAGGGCCCCGACGTGGGATCGCAGTACCGCTCGGTCATCTTCTGCCACACGCCCGAGCAGAAGCAGATCGCGGAAGAATCAATGCGGGCTCTGGAGGAGGCCGGCCGCTACGACCGGCCCATCGCCACTCAGATCGAGCCGGCCGGCACCTTCTGGAGGGCCGAGGACTACCACCAGAAGTACATCGCCCGCAGGCGCGGGCTCTGCTGACGCTCGCCTCTGCGCTATGCGACATGGGCTTTGCTCAGGGCCCTGTTCAGCGCGCGGATCAGCGGCGTCATGTCCGTGCTCTTCTCGACGTATGCCTCTGCCGCCCAGGACAGGAAGTTATCCCGGAAGCTGGGGTAGGCCGTGTGGATCACCACCGGCAGATCCGGATGGATCGCGATGAACTCCTGCAGAGCGCTGAGGCCGTCGCGGCCGGGCATCGCGATGTCCAGGATGATGCAGTCCGGCTGCGTCTCCTGCACCGCCGCCAGCGCCTCATCCGCGCTCGCCGCCAGCGCCACGCTGAACCCCCGGCGCTGGAGCCGGCGACGGTAGATCTCGCGGTGATTGGCGTTATCGTCCACCAGAAGCAGCGTTCCCCGGCTTTGCGCTGTCGAGACCGGCTCCTCTACGAGCTGTGGCATCTTCCGACACTCCCCTTGACGATGGTCTGAATACGGCTTCTCCCAGCGTCGCACCAATAGATGACCCGCCACGTGTTAGCCGAAGGGTATCGTGGCGTTAAGGTCCCGTTAAGTCTCACTCAGGTCGGCACCAGAGCCCCACCGCCCCTCCCGGCTGTCGTCTGCGGCGTCATCACTGTGTCCTCGCCCCGGGGTGGAGCATGGAACAATCCCGACGCCGCAGTTGTCAGAAGCCGCGGAGGTGGCACCCGGATGTCATGCATCTTTCGTGCCATACTGGCAGCAACGCTGCTCACAGCCGTTGCCACGGCGGACGACTGGCCGCACTGGCGGGGGCCGAACCGTGATGCAACCACGCCCGAATCCTCCCGCTGGGAGGCGGGCCGATGGCCACCTGGAGAGCCTGCATGGAGCGTCTCCACGGGGATCGGTGCGAGCGCCCCTCTGGTCGCCGATGGGCGCGTCTACGCCTTCGGCTGGCGAGACGGACACGAGAGGGTGGACTGCCTCGACCTCGATACGGGCGAGGTGATCTGGCGGGCGGACTACCCGGCCCCGGATTACGGGCGCTTCCACGCCTACGACGAGCAGATGTACCGTGGGCCGTCGGCTGCCCCGGAACTCGACAACGACGGCCGGCTGTACACTCTCGGCATCGATGGAGACCTCACCTGCTGGGACGCGCTCAGCGGCGATCGGCTGTGGGCGCGCAACCTCTACGATGAGTTTGCCGTCTCACAGCGCCCGGACGCGGGCGGTGGCGTCCGCGACTACGGCTATACCTGCGCGCCTCTTGCCTGGGGCAGGTGGCTGCTCGTTGAGGCCGGCTCGCCGCAGGGCAGCATCATCGCGCTCGACCAGGCCACCGGTCAGACCCGCTGGACCTCGACCGCAACGGACGCGGCAGGCCACTCTGGCGGCATCGTCCCTCTGACCGTGGAGGGCGTGCCCTGCGCCGCGGTGCTCACGCTCGAGCGGCTGCTGGTCGTGCGCCTCGACGACCTTCACCAGGGCGAGACCGCCGTGACATACCCCTGGAAGACGCACTACGCCAACAGCATCGCCACCCCGACCGTCCACGGCGACAGCGTGGTCCTCACGAGCGGCTACAACCAGAGCCGCACCGTGCGGGTCAGATTGCGGCTTGGCTCGGCAGAGCTGGTCTGGGAGAGCCCGCGCTTCTCGAAGGTCTGCTCTCCGGTCGTCCACGCCGGCCACGTGTACTTCGCCTGGCAGCGCCTCTGGTGCCTCGATTGGGAGACCGGCGAGGAGCGCTGGAATGGGGGGGCCTTCGGCGATGACGCCTCCGTCATCGCGACCTCGGATGATCGTCTCATCGTCTTCGGACGCCGCAGCCTGGCCCTGTGCGAAAGCGCCGTCCGCTCGCCGCAGTCCTACACCGAACTTGCGGTACAGAAGGGCATCGGAGAGGCTCAGAGCTGGCCCCACGTGGCGATCGCTGACGGTCGGATCATCTGCCGCGACCGGGACGGCGCCCTGATGTGCTTTGACCTGCGCCGCTGAACTGCGAGTCCACGCCCATTCCGAGGTCTCCGCCGGCGGGATGGGGAAATCCCTCCTGCGTATCACATGACCGATCGCTTGTCTGCATTGATGCGGGCTCATGCCCACAGGAGGAACCACCGATGCAAAGACAGCTTCTGACCGTAGTTGCGCTGCTGGCGGCCATGTTGACGATCGGCGCCTGTCTCAGCACCGCGCAAACCACGCAGGTGACGGTCGATCTAATCGACAACGGAGGCTTCGAGGCCGCCACCGAGCCCCTGCGCTGGGACGTGGACCACTGGGAGGGCGACACGGCGGTCGCCGTCGACACGGAGGTCACTCATGAGGGCGAGCGTTCGCTGCGCATCACAGGTGGCGACCGGAAGGCCACGGCCGTCGTCTCGCAGGCTTTCCCGCTGATCGTCCGGGATCAACCCGTGGCCATCGAGGGCTTCTGGCGCAGCGACATCGAGGACGGCACGGGCGCGCGCATCGTGCTTCGCTGGTTCGATGACGCGGGCAATAGGGTCTCCGATGAACCGCCGATCAGCGGCGATGACCCGTTCGACTGGCAGCGCTTCGGGCTGACCGCAATGCCGCCAGCAGGTGCGGCGGCCGCCCGCCTGTTCCTCGAGATCTGGCGCGCCGAGGGTAGCGTGTGGTACGACGACATCTCAGTGCGACAGGCGGTTCGCCTACCGATGCCCGGGCAAACCATGACTGGACGGTCGCCCGCGGTGGTCACCGTCGCGGTCTTCGATGCCAATGCGGCCGGTGGGCGCTCGTTCGGTGCGCAGGGCATCCACGAGGCGCTCGACTCCGCCCGTGGCATCGAGAGCGATCTGATCACCGACCTGACGCTCCCGACACTGCTGCAGTACGATGTCCTCGTGCTCCCGAACGTCCATCGCTGGGGAGCCGGCGGGGACCCGGACGTGCTGCGGGAGCACCCGGAGCTGGCGTGGATGAGCGATCCGCGCGCTGCCGTGACCGCCTGGGTGCGCGCGGGCGGCGGCGTCGTGCTGACGCACCAGTCAAACGGCCGCTCTGAGGCCACCTCGCCCACGCTCTTCCCCGGTGTGGTTGATGTCGTAGATAAGACCATGGCAGTCAAGCCCACACAGTTCGCCGATCATCCGGTAACCGACGGCCTGCAGAGCTTCGACCCTACCTTCTCGGACGCTCGCGTGCTCGCCAGCGGAGTGGGCTCGACGGTCATTATGCGCAACGCCGATGACCAACCACTCGCCGTCGCAGGGCATTTTGGACGGGGCCGTGTGGTCGGCATCGGCCTGTCGCCGGGCATCGACCCGCAGGAGCAGCCGACGGAGGTATCCGCCGGCGAAGCGCAGCTTCTCGCCAGCGCGGTACGCTGGGCTGAGGCGGATGACATCGCCGACTTCGTCTACGTGGTATCGCCAGACCCGATCGTACTCACCGAGCCTGGAGACCGCATCGAACTCAGCGTGACCGCGATCCCAACGGCCGACTCCGCCCGCGATCCTCGGCTGCATGTCGCGCTCGTCGATTCGGAGATGGCGCCTGCCCCGCAACTGCCCGTGCAGCACGTGACACCCACGCCCGGCCAGCCCACGGAGGTGGTGTTCGATGTCCGAGATCTTGAAGACGAAACCTGGTATGTGGCGGTGCGAGATGATGCCGCCCCAGCGGTGGCGGTGACCGTGCAGAATCGAGCTGCGTTTGCACGGTGGGCGGATTCGTTGCCGAAGCCCGACTTCGAGTGGACGTGCATGAACGTTCATGGGCCCTCCGGGCTGCGATCGGAGGAGGATATCGCGGAGATGGCCCGGCTTGCGAAGGAGATGAACTTCGACGCGGTGCTCTTCGCGGCCAAGCCTCCGAGCGCGTATCTCTACTACGACACCGAGATCGGTGAGAAGGACCCCGACTTCCCTGAGCTTGACCACCTCGAGCTGGCGGTGAAACACTGCCACGCGCTGGGCCTCCAACTGCTCGTCCAGTTCTGCACCTTCCGTGAGGGCAGCGCATCGCAGCCGAGCAAGTTCATCCGCGAGCACCCCGAATGGGCGAACTGGAACCCCGGCGATGGCCCGGATATCAGCCAGCACCAGAACGGCGTGTTCGGCTGTCCCGACCGCCCAGAGGTTCGTGAGTATGAGCTGTCGCTGATGCGCGAGATTGCGGAGAACTACGATATCGATGGCTTCAGCTTCGACTACATCCGCTACAAGAACGATCGCTGGTGCGTCTGCCCGTTCTCGCAGCAGCATTTCGCGCGCTGGGCCGCCGAGCACCCTGAGATCCCGGAGTCTGAGGCCCGTGCGCGGCATGCCGAGGAGATGATCGTCAGCTTCACCTGGGAGGTCCGGGAGATGCTCGACGAGGTGAAGCCTGACGCGATGCTGCACGGTTATGTGCACCCCACGTGGGCGAACAGGTTCCCGCTCGACTACCTGTCATTCCGCGCGTCGGCGCACTGGACTCAACCAGGCCGCGGCGGGCCGTGGCCGCTCGAGCGGGTTTACGAGGCCGCGCGGCGTAACGTGGACCTTGCGGACGACCACGTGGACTTCATGAAAGCGGCGCCGATGGCCGACACCGGCTACTACGGGCACCACAAGCCCGCGGATCGCTTCCGGCGCGAGCTGCGACTGATCAACCACGCCGGGGCGCCGGCCGTCATGGTCTATCCCTACTCGACGCTGCGACGCGTGCCAGAACTTCGCGAGGTGATCGCCGAGGAGCTGGCGGACTGAGACGCCCCGCTGGCCCGGGAGGTGCTGTACGATGCAACCCCGCCTCATCTGCGCTATCATGCTGGGTATCGCAATTCTGGCCCCGGGAGTGGTAGTCATGGCGCAGGACCTGGGCGTTGAGGCGGGCAGGTCGCTCTCCCCGTGGTTCGTGTATGACGGGGAGGCGAGCATCGATACAGTACGCGCACACGCCGATGGGCTGTCGTCGATCAGCGTCGCCGGCGGCACGCCAGCAGCTTTCGTTGCCTCCTGTCACGAGCTTGGCGTCGAGGTGTATCGGCTTGTCGGTGGCGACGGTGAGGCTTTCGCCACTGCTGAGGCCCGCCGGCAGCTTATCTCCTCATGGGTGGAGATGCTGCGCCAGACCGGAGCGGACGGAATAGACGTGAACTTCGAAAGCCTCGACCGCCGGTTCCGGGAGCCCTTCACCGCGCTGTTGCGCGAGGCTGCGGACGCGCTTCACGCCGAGGGCAGGCTGCTGGCGATGTCGGTCAGCTACGAGATGTGCACCCGGCGCGCGCCCGAGGAGCCGCGGCCCGGCGATTTCGAGATCGACGGTGGGTGGTATGACCCGGCGGTCATCGGCGAGACCTGCGACATGGTCCGCGTCATGTGCTACGACATGCACAGCACTTCGGGCGCCAGTATCGGGCCAGTCAGCACGAGGCCGTGGGCGCGGGATGCCATGCGCTTCTGGCTTCAGCACGTGCCACGCTCGAATCTCGTCATGGGGTTGCCCGCGTACAGCCGTGAGATCACGATGACGCTGGAGCGGCCGATCGCGTCGCTCTACGCGCCGGCTCCTGAGGTCCCCGAGGGGACGGCCGTGGTCCGGGCCTGGCTGCCGTACGAGGAGATCAACCAGTATCGCTACGTGGGTGCGGACGGGAACCTGCGCGTATTCTTCGCCAGCGATGCAGCCAGCACCCGAGCGCATCTGCTCACCGCCACGGAGCTTGGCCTTTCGACCGTCGGATTCTGGCACTTCGGCGCCATCACAGCCCCGGAGTGGGCCGCCGTCGAGGAGTGGCTGGCGGGGGAGATTTGAGCCCTCGAGCTCGCGCAGCACGCCGATCTGCCAGCGCCCTGAAGACCGCCCCTGGGCGTACACGAGCAGGGCCGCCGACTATCGCAGCGGCGGCCCTGAATGCTGTCTGCCTGCTGTGCTACCTCACGACCGTCGTATTCACAACCGTGGTGCTGTTCGCGTTCACCTGCACCGGGCGCCGGGCGACATCAACCGCGCCGAACTCCTGGAGGAGTGGATCGCCGACCGGAGACCAGTCAGCCTCGGCGAAGCGAACGACCAGCGCGTACTGACGCACCGGCACCCGCGGGAAGCTGAAGCTACCGTCGCTCTCAAGCTCCGCGATCGACTGGACCTCTCGCGGGCCGGCGGGCATCTCGAGGAAGACTGCCGCGCGCAGTCCGGGCGGGACCTGCAGCGGCGCACCACCGAGCTCGCTGACCGTGCCGCGAAGCGTTCCGAACTGCGGGTTGGCCGGCAGGACGGTGCCTGAGACGACCGGCTGCAGCACCCACGTGCCATCCGAGCGCTGGTGCACTGATGCGGCGCCCGAGAAGTCCAGCAGCAGCGTGGCGACCGACCCCGCCTGCAGGTTGAAGTCCGGGAGCAGCAACACCTGCAGCTGCCTGTTGCCGTCGGCAAGCTGCACGTCGCGCCGCTGACCGTCGGATGTCACAAGCCAGTGGGCCCCGGGCTCATCGCTGAACTCGACCGTGAGGTGCGTGTACGAGCCCGCGAGCAGCTCAGCGCTCCCCAGCGAGAGCGGGTCGTTCGCCAGCGCCAGCAGGTCAATGTCGTCGGGTATGTCGCGATCCTCGAGCACCGTGACCGTGGCGAGCGACCGGTTGGTCAGTGTAACGCGCGTCATCCGCACATGCAGCTCGGAGAGCTGGGAGGCGGGCGCGTCGATTATCATCACCTGTAAGGTCCCCGAAGGCGGCGTCACATCGCCGGAGCCGTCACAGCCGTAGAGCAGGATGACTGCCACGCATGCGACAGCGAGCAATGCGAGAGCGCTTCGCTTCGTCATCTGGACCATCTGAGCCCCTCCTCATGGCCTGGACCGTTCCCACCGCACAAGCCTTCGCCCCACGGGCGATGACGCCTCCCAGGCTCATCTGCTGCGGTATCGGGAACTTCCGTATGTGCTGGTGCGCTGATACCTCCACACGTTGCGCACACGCCTGATCGGTCTGGAGGCAGCGATGACAGTTGGAGTATACACGAACAGCCGCGCGACGCAAACCGTTTCGCTACTGTTGTGCGTTCTTCTGGCCGCGGTGATGATCACCGGCTGTGAGCGCCAGGAGACCCCTGACGAGGGTCAGGAGCCCCCTCCCGTCCCCGCTCAAGAGGGAATCGCTGAGCCTGATGCACCAGACACCGAGGCGGAGGAAGATGAGCAGGCCGATGCCGTCGACGAGCAGGGCGAGGACACTGGAGAGGAAACCGGCAACATGACCGTGATCGAGATGCACACCAGCAAGGGAACGATCACCGCCCGCCTCTTCGACGAGAAGGCTCCGATCACTGCCGGGAACTTCCTGCTGCTCGTCGAGGATGGGTTCTACGATGGGTTGACATTCCACCGCGTAGAGCCCGGCTTCGTCATACAGGGCGGCGATCCGGAGGGCACGGGCGCCGGTGGCCCGGGCTTCTCGATCCCGCTTGAGGTATCGCCCGACGTCAAGCATGAGCGCGGAACGCTATCGATGGCGCGTACGCCCTTCGACCTCGACAGCGGTGGCAGCCAGTTCTTCATCTGCCTCGATCGTGAGACCGCCCGCCATCTCGACCAGCAGTACAGCGCCTTCGGCGAGGTGATCGAGGGCATGGATGTGGTGGATCGGATCGAGAAGGGCGACATCATCGAGAAGGCTGAGGTCGTCTCCGAGTCGCCGCATGCAGACGAGGCTCGGGCGGCGGCTCGCGCAGCGCGCGTCCCCGACTGAGCCCTGGCGGTCTGAGGCAATGCGTGAGGGTTCGCCACTGCTGGCGGACCCTCGGGGCCACATCGCCTCGAGCCGACGGACTGCCTCACCGATGGGGCTCGATCAGCACTTTGCCACAGCGCCCCTCGTCCGCCACCCGCAGGGCCTGGCATGCGTCATCGATCCCGAACCGATGTGTCACCATCGGCTCGAAGCTCAGCCCCGCCTCCAGCAGAAACCGCACGAAGTCCCAACTCCAGCCGAGGGGGAATACGACCGAGCCGACGATCGTGCAGGCCTTCCCGTGGATCTGCGAGGGGTTGATGACTGCCTCCTCGCCTCCGACTCCGACGATCGCGATGCGGCCCTGGCGGCGGATCGCCGGGATCATCAGCTCGCGGGCCGCAGTCGCCCCGGAAGTCTCCACGAGGCAGTCCACGCCCTCCACCCAGTCCGCTCCGGGGGTGCGGCTGAACGCGATGATCTGCTCCAGCGCATCCTCGTCGCGTCCGTCCACCACCTCGTCGGCGCCACATACCAGCGCAAGGTTCATCCGCTCGTCGATCACGTCCATCCCGATCACGCGCAGTCCCATGGCTTTGCCCACCAGTACCGCCGAGAGCCCGACCGGGCCGAGGCCGAAGACAGCCAGTGTCTCCTGCGCTCTGGCGTCGATTCGCCGCAGGGCTGCGTACGCGGTGGTCCCGACGCACGCCATGCAGGCGCCGTCCGCGAAGCTCAGCGGCTCGGGCAGAGGGATGCAGTTCGCCTCGCCGGCGGACATGTACTGCGCGAAGGAGCCGGGCCTGCCCACTCCGTAGACCTGGTGATCCACCCGGCAGGCGACGGTCTCGCCGCGCGCGCACTGCTCGCAGACGCCGCAGCCGTGGTGATGGTGCACGCTGACGCGGTCACCTGGCTTCAGTCGCCGGACGCCCGCACCGACCTCGACCACCACCCCGGCCGGCTCATGACCGCCGATCTGCTTCATGTCGCGATCGCCGCGATACACGTGCAGATCGGAGCCGCATATGCCGGTGGCCTCGATTCTGAGCACGACCTCGCCGCGATCGGCCTCGGGTCGCGGAAACTCGCGCACCTCGCAGCCCCGGTCCCCTGTCATCACAGCGCCCTTCATGGTCAACGCATCTCCCTGCGCGGCATGCTTGTGGACAAGGACTCTGCACCGGACGGACGGCGGATTCCTGCACGCTTCGGAGGCGGTACGTGATGCGGCCGGCCCATATGGGCCGGCCGCATATCCCTGAGCGAGAACAGATCCTCACCACGGGTCGGGGCCGGTCACCGAATCCTCGCCCATCGCGAGCCATTCGGTGTAGGCGCCCTCATACAGCTTCACATTCGGGAAGCGCAGGTAGTACTTGAACAGGATAAACTCGTTCGTCGCCTCCCGGCCGGTGCCGCAGGAGCAGACGATGGTCTTGTCCTCGGTGATGTCGTGCTCACCGAGGATCGCGCGGATGTCCTCATCGCACTTGAGCAGGCGGGTGTTCTCCTCGTGCATGAAGCTCTTCCACGGCACGTTGTGCGCGCCGGGAATGTGACCGGGCTTCTTCCACGGGCTCTCGCCCTGATACCAGTTCGGCGGCCGGGCGTCGAGCACCATCACGTCATCGTTGTCCTTGATCTCCTTGAACTGCTCGTAGGTGAGGAAGAAGTCCTCCTGAATCTCCGCCTCGAAGTCACTCTCCTCGATCTCCGGATACTCCGCCGACAGCTCTTTCCCCTCATGCTTCCAGCTGTCGAGACCGCCGTCGAGTACCCAGACGCTCTGACAGCCGAAGCGCAGCAGGCTGTAGGCGACGAATGTCTGCTCGAGACCATCGCCCCAGCCATTGCAGGCGCCGGTGCCGGTGTACACGATGATGTTGCGATCCCTTTCGATCCCAACGCGCTCGAAGTTCTCCTCCACAGCATCCTCATCGATGTAGTAGCCAGGGATACCGTTGAGCGGCACCCTCATCAGCCCGGGATTGAAGTAGACCGCGCCCGGGATGTGTTCGATGATGTAGTCGTGGATGTTCGGCTGGCAGTCGAGCAAAAGGAAGTCACCGCCGAGGTTCTCCTCCAACCATTCGGTGCACGTCCATTGCAGCGCGCCCGCGCCAAGCGGATAGTGATTAGCCGACCGCAGTTGTCCCATCTTCCAGATCTCCTCCATGGCCTGCTTTCAGCCGGCCTCGATGGCCGGTCACCTACTACCTGAGCCTTCGACACCGGGGACCATCTTCCTGCCTACCGCGAGGAACAATGGACGCGTCCACTTCGGCCCGCACTCGTCCTCGGGAGGGAGACCGCCGGCCGGCCGTGAACAGGAATGGCGTACGAGAGGCTTTCAGCGGAGGTGCTCAGCAATGCCGAGCCAGCGGCCGAATGTCCTGTTTCTGTTCACCGACGATCAGCGCTTCGATGCCGTCGGAGCGATGGGAAACCCCGAGGTCATCACTCCGAACATGGACGCCCTGGTCGAACGCGGCACCACCTTCACGCACGCCACCGTCCAGGGCTCAACCGTTCCGGCCGTCTGCCAGCCGTCGCGGGCGATGCTGATGACCGGGCGCCACCTCTACCACGCGCCACGGGATATCGGGCAGTTCACCACGCTGCCGGAGCTTCTCGCCGGGCACGGCTACGCGACCTTCGGGACCGGGAAGTGGCACAATTTCCCGGACAGCTACGCCCGGAGTTTCACCGATGGCGCGAAGATCTTCTTCGGCGGGATGTCCAACCACCTCGAAGTGCCCGTCTTCGATTTCCACCCCGATGGCAAGTATCCGCAGGAGGATCGCTACATCGGCAAGAAGTTCTCGTCTGAGTTGTTCAGCGACGCGGCGATCGAGTTCATCAATCGCCAGGACGGCGAGCAGCCGTTCTTCGCCTACGTCTCCTACACCGCCCCGCACGATCCGAGGATGGCGCCGGACGAGTACGCGGACCTGTATGACCCCACACGCATCGAAGTGCCAGAGAACTTCTACCCCATGCATCCCTTTGACAACGGCGAGATGACCATCCGCGACGAGATGCTCGCCCCATTCCCGCGGACGCCGGAGATCGTGCAGGAGCATATCGCCGCCTACTACGCGATGATCACGCATCTTGACGCGCACATCGGGCGAGTCCTCGAGGCGCTCGAGGCCAGTGGGCACGCGGACAATACGATCATCGTCTTCGCGGGCGACAACGGCCTCGCTGTGGGCCAGCATGGCCTGATGGGCAAGCAGAACATGTACGACCACAGCGTGCGTGTGCCGCTGACCTTCTGCGGCCCCGGCATCCCCGAGGGAGAGCGATCCGACGCCCTCTGCTACCTGCTCGACATCTTCCCGACGCTGTGTCATCTCCTCGATCTGCCCGTTCCGGGCTCAGTCGAGGGCCGCAGTGTGGCACCGATCATGCAGGGAGAGAAGCAGCGATGCTACGACAGCCTCTTCTTCGCGTACATGGATAAGCAGCGAGCGGTGCGGAATGACCGCTGGAAGCTGATCGAGTACTTCACGGGTGATGGGCGGGTGACGCAGCTCTTCGACCTCGCCGCCGACCCGTGGGAGACTGCGAATCTCGCGACCGCGCCAGATATGAACGAACATGTCGCCGACCTGCGCGCCGATCTTCAGCGCTGGCAGCGGGCGGTCGATGATCCCATGGCGGGGGTGCAGCTGGCTGCGGAATGAGAAAGGAGGGAATCTCGCGCCCAAAATGGGTGGAATCCCTGATTGCCGCATTCTCGACCGATGCGATATGCTTGTGATGGAGAGACGCTCGCTGGTGTATCGATCATCAGTCCGAGCGCCGCCCCCCCCCGGCGCGAGATGAGAGCCAGTCCGTTCTGCATAGCGCCGGGAGGGTGCGCAGGCAGTTTCGATTCTGCGGGAGGGTCGGAGGACGGTCTGAGCGACGTCCCATGGGGTGAGCCCGCACGCGATGGAGCGAGAGAAAGACATCGTAGCGATGAGCCGCGCTGAACTTGAGGAAGAGGTCGCGCGCCTTCGCCAGCGCGTGGGGGAATGTGAATCCGCCCTCTTACGGGTGCATCGCGAGCGCACGGAGACGCCATGGACCGGCGAGGCGGATGCCCATGAAATCGGCGTTGACTGTCCCTACCGCGAGGCGCTTGAGAACCTGAGCGCGATCGTCGTCTTCATCAATGCCAGCGGCATCATCCGCTACGCGAATCCGCATGCCCGCAGGGCCTTTGGCTTCAGTCCTTATGACCCCCTCGGGATGGACGGACGCGAGATCCTCGTCCCCACCACCACGAACGGTCGCGATCAGACCGCCATCGTCGACGAGCTTCTCAGTCACCCTGAGGAGCATCGGCATGACACCACACAGTTGCGTCGCGCGGACGGTGAGCTGATCTGGGTCTCATGGTCGCGACAGCCGGTGTACGACGGGCGTGGCGTCCTTCTCGGCGTGCTCTCGGTGGGCAACGACGTCACGCTCGAGAAGCAGGCCGAGCGGCTCCTGATCGACTACCAGTCGAATCTGCGCTCGCTGGCCTCAGAGTCTGCGCTCGCCGAAGCCAGCGAGCGGAGGCGAATTGCCGCCCGTATCCACGAGGAGATCTGCCAGAACCTGGCCTATGCGAAGCTCTGCGTGGGGAAGCTCCGGGAGTGCTCCAGGCTCGAGGCGTGCCGGGAGGACGTTGACGAGGTCGATAGCTTCCTCGAAGACGCGATAGCAGGCACCAGGGCGCTGGCCTCCGAGTTGAGTCCGCCGATGCTGTATGATCTGGGGCTCGCTGCAGCCGTGGAGTGGCTGGTGGAGGTCACCTCGGATCGGCATGCTATCGACCTCGAGTTCGAGGACGACGGCCTCGATAAGGCCCTCGACGGTGACCTGAGAGTGCTGCTCTTCCAGGCGGTTCGCGAGTTGCTTGACAACGTCATCGAGCACTCAGAGGCGAGGCGCGCCGCGATCTCCCTCGGTCGTGAGAACGACCACATCCGCGTCGTCGTCGAAGACGACGGTGTCGGCTTCGATCCGTCGGCTCTTCACACGCGTTCCGCAGACGGCACAGGCTTCGGGCTGTTTGACATCCGGGAGCGCCTCACTCACATGGGCGGAACGGTTGAGGTGGAGGCCGACCCGATTCACGGCACACGTGTTGTGCTTCGCGCGCCCCTGTCGAACTAAGCCCGCGTGACCGGGCCCGCGTCGGTGGGGCCGAGATCGCTGCCTTCAGGCGACAGCTTCCTCTCGATGAAGCTCAGCGCCCCCTCCGGAACCTGGTCCACAGGCAGCGGGATGAAGCGATCCTCGTTCGCCATCTCCAGCAGCCAGATATCATCCGCCTTCTGCAGCCGACTGAAGACGCTCCAGCGCATGTCGCCGCTGCCCTGCGCGTAGGTGCTGCTGAGGCCGATCTCGTCCACCTCGTAGAAGACCGCGCCGCCTTCCGTGAGCCTCATGTACCCCGAGGACATACGCCGGAGGGTCCTCCAGATCGCGATCGGGAAGATGACCAGCACGACCGCAAGTGTGGCTGTCAGGACGCCGAGGATCGTGCTCAGTAGCCCGCCGGAGTCAGCGAAGTAGAGCGCGGCGCTCAGCCCGACGACGATCCAGCCGGCGATGTACTTCCAGGC
The DNA here is from genome assembly GCA_029821265.1 of Candidatus Zipacnadia bacterium. Lineage (GTDB taxonomy): Bacteria > Armatimonadota > Zipacnadia > Zipacnadales > UBA5352 > JALGTR01. The sequence goes on along the minus strand of JALGTR010000020.1, from coordinate 12,062 downwards.
GAAGCGCCGTGACATGAACGCCAGGCCGGCTCGCCTGATCGTCTGGTCGTCAACCTGCACGGAAAACTGGTAACGCAGCATGATCACCTCCCAGTGGGCCTGGCGGCACGTTCGTCCGCCGGGGCCGCAGACCTCCCGCGAGAGCTTGTCGCATGCTCCCGATGGTGCTACCATATCTCGTCGTGCGCAAATGAGAAAGACGCAGGGAGCTGTGCGACGTGGTCAAAGCGAAGTACCTACCAGGATGGGCGCTGATGCTCATCATAGCCATTATCGCTTCGGTCCTGTCAGACCTCGTCGTCATCGGTGGGAGCAATCCGCTTGAACCGGCCGTCATCGCGATTGTTCTCGGGATTCTGCTCTGCAACTCAGGCTGGCTGCCTGCGAGCACCTCTCCGGGTATCGCCGCATTCGAGACGCCACTGATCTGGGGCATCGTGCTGATCGGCGCAGGGCTTGACGTGCACAACGTGGTCAGCCAGGGCTGGGCCAGCCTGGCGGTGGTCCTGGGGACGATGGTGGTCGGCTTCTGGTCGATCTACTTCCTGGGGAAAGCGTTCGGTCTGACCCAGCGGCTGTCACTGCTCCTGTCGGTGGGCACCACGATCTGCGGCGGCTCGGCGATCGCCGTGACTGCCCCGCTGATCGACGCGAAGGAGGAGGAGACCTCCTACGCCATCGGCACAATCGCGCTGTGGGGCGTTGTCGCGATGATGTTCTACCCGAAGCTGTTCATGTTCATCCGGCCCGGCGCGGACTACGTATTCGGGTTGTTCGCCGGAACCGCGGTGCAATCGACGCCGCAGGCGGTTGGCGCGGGCTTCATCTTCTCCGAGCTCGCCGGGGACATCGCCACGGCCGTGAAGCTGGTGCGAAACACCTTCATCGCTCCCGTGGCATTTGCGGTGGCTATCTGGTACGCGTGGGCGGTGCGCGGCCGACATGACGAGGCGGCCGTCGAGCAGGAGGCGGGGCGGGTCAACTGGCTAAAGGGCTTCCCGTGGTTTCTCTTCGGCTACTTCGTCATGGTGGCGCTGCGAAGCTACGGCTTCTTCACCGAACTTGCGATCGAGAGCTTCACCTCGTGGGGCAAGTTCCTGATCCTGCTGGGCATGGCCGGGATCGGCCTGAACACGCGGTTCGACGCCTTCAAGGGCATCGGCGGCAAGCCGCTGGTGGTGGGCTTCATCGGAGCCGTGATCATTGCGGCCGCCGCCCTCGGTCTGATCCACGTTCTCGGGGTGGGCTGAATCAGGCTACCTCCCTCCCGCCGGGGGACAGATGCGGCCGGCGGGGCGCCGGAGGCTGCTTAGTCCTCTCGCATGTGATCCCGCAGAATCTGGATAACCTCTTCGTCCGAGACCTGGCCGAACTCGCGGTAGAACGCGCCGACTGCGCCGAAGAACGCCGGAGCGCGCAGACAGACGACCTCGTCGGCATACTCGGCCATCTCCCGCACGGTCTCCTGTGCGCCCACAGGGGCGGCTGCGATCAGCTTCCGCGGCTTTTCGCGCCGGGCTGAGTGAAGCGCCGCCTGCATCGTCGCGCCGGTCGCGAAGCCGTCGTCCACGATCACCGCGATGCGGTCCCTCAGCGGTACCTTCGGTTTGACGCTGCGGTACCTCTTCTTGCGCTCCTCGATGCGCTGAAGCTGCTCCTGCTTCTCCCTCTCGAGGTAATCGTTCGAGATTCCGAGCCGGTTCACCACGTCCTCGTGCAGCATGACCTCGCCGTCCTCGGTGATTGAACCGATGGCGAACTCCGGGTTCATCGGCGCCCGCAGCTTGCGTACGATCACGACGTTCAGCTCGCCATCGAGGTCGTCGGCGATGATCGCGGCCATCGGGACCGCGCCGCGCGGCACCCCGATGATCACCGGATCCTGGCCCTTGAGGTCAGAAAGCTCCTCCGCCAGGGCGTGGCCAGCCTCTATACGATCCGCGAACGCCCTCGCTTCGGTTGAGACGATGCGTACCTTGCCCACGATCGCTCCTCCTGTCCGCTCCACACGATGATCGGCGCTGTGGCAGATGGTTCAACTGCTTCGGTTTCGGTCGCTGAATCCTTTGACGTTCGGGAGGCAGCTCCTGCCCCCTGCCAGGCCGGCGGGCGAGGCCATTGAAGACCCATGCAGTGGTCGTGAGGGGAGGAGGATGAACAGATCGTCGAGCAGCTCATCTTCTGCACGCCCACCGAGAGCGCCACCTCCATGTGGCCCAAGCCCTGCTCCTCGCGGTAGCTGATCGCGCGATCGGTGAACAGCGAGGCGTAGCAGCGGCGACAGGCATCGAGCAGCTCGCGATGGCCGGTGATGCTCAGAAATGTCTCCTGCTGACCGGCGAATGAGGCCTCGTAGGCGTTCGTGATGGCCTCCGCGATCTCGTCCGGGAACTCCCCGTGGCGGATCATCGAGCGGATCTTGCAGCCCAGTAACATGTTTGTCGGGCCGCCGCGTGTTCCTGCCGACTGTCGGGGGCGGGGGCGGCTACCGCGCGTGGCGTGCCTCGAGCCATGCACGCATATCATCCGCCCATGGGTGGTGCGGCCAGCGCTCTGTCGCCCGCTCGAAGATGCGGCGGGCGATGGTCTCCTCGTCGAGAGCCGCCCACGCCTGGCCCGCCAGGAACAGATGGTGCGGCCGCGCATCGTCGCTCACGAGGAACTCCGAGACCTCGGCCAGGACATTGCGGGCCTCGTCCGCGCGTCCGAGGCGGGCGAGTGCCCACGCGAGGGCCGGCTCCGAGCGATGCTCCAGCTCAAGCGCCGCCCGCAGCGGCGCAAGCGCCTCCCGCGGTCGCCCGAACAGCGCCAGTGTCGTCCCGAGAGTGTCCTGATAGAACGGGTCATCGGGCCGCAGCGCGACGGCCCTTCGCGCGCTCTCAACGGCGCGCCAGGCGAGGAACGCGTCAACATACCGCGCCAGGCATATCTGCCACGCAAGGTTGTTGTGCGCCAGCGCCTCTGCAGGACCGGGTGGTGCCAGCGCGTTCGCCTCGCGGCTCTGCTCGAGGGCCTCCTGGACGCGACCGGCCGCCATCAGGCCCTCGGCGAGGTTCAGGCGCCACTCGTGGTACTGAGGCTCGATCTCGACCGCGCGTCGCAGTGGCTCCAGAGCCTCCGTCGGCCGCCCGCTGTCAAGCAGTGCGAGCCCCAGCATCGACAGTGCGTCGGCCATCTCCGGATCGGCCTCCGCCGCGCGGCGCAGATGTGCGATCGCCGCCTCATAATCTGGCGGATCCGTCACCCACGTGGTCACGAGTCCCGCCACGTAATGACCGCGCGCAGACCCCGGATCAAGCGTTAGGGCGCGCTCCACCGCCTGCATCGCCTCAGCGGCATCTCTGCCGGGGTGCACGAACAGCGTGTAGGCATGCAGAGCGTGCGCTGAAGCCGACCGCGGCGCGATCTGCACCGCCCGCCGGCCGCTGGCGAGCGCATCGTCGAACTTCTCGAAGTCTATCTGCCGCTCCGCCCGCTCCCAGAGCATCTCCAGCCGCTCCTCGATAGTCAGCGCTGAGGCCCCCGTAGCGATGAGCAGCGCAAGCGTCACAGCAACACCCCGCATCGTCGACACCTCCCGGTCCTTGCGCACCACGCCGACAGACAGGCTGAGGGAGTCTTCGCCTCCGGGACCCGGTTCCCTGTCGCGGTGCGGGAGGTGCTCTGCGTCGCAGTCGCGAACGCTATCACTCAGTCATCCAACACCCGTGGCGGGGAGGCGCCTGCTCGTGAAGAAGCTCATCAACGATCCGTTCGAGTTCGTGGACGAGACCATCGAGGGACTCTTGCTCGCGTACCCGAACCACTTCGAGCGCTGCGAGGGCAGCGACCGGGCACTCAAACGCGCTGACGGCCCCGTCGAGGGCAAGGTCGGCATCGTCACTGGAGGCGGCTCCGGCCATATCCCGGTGTTCCTCGGCTACGTCGGTCCCGGCCTGCTCGATGCCGTGAGCATCGGCAACGTCTTCTCCTCACCCTCGCCCGACGACATGCTGGCCGCAACGAAGGCCGCCGACTCCGGTGCCGGGGTGCTGCACCTTTACGGCAACTACTCGGGCGATAAGATGAACTTCGGGATGGCCGCCGAGATGGCCGAGATGGAGGGCATCGAGGTGCAAACCTCGCTCGTGGCCGATGACGTGGTCTCCGCGCCTGTCGCGGAGAGGGACAGCCGCCGGGCCGTCGCCGGGCTGATGTTCGCATACAAGGTCGCCGGCGCCCGGGCGGATGAGGGCGCGAGCCTCGCGGAGGTCAAAGAGGCCGCCGACCTCGCGATCTTCAACACCCGCTCGATGGGCGTGGCGCTGTCGTCGTGCACTATCCCGGCCGCCGGCGAACCCACCTTCGAGATCGCCGATGATGAGATGGAGCTTGGGATGGGCATTCACGGCGAGCCGGGCCTGCGACGCACAAAGATCATGTCCGCGGACGAGGTGGTCGACGAGATCATCGCCAATATCCTCCCTGACCTGCCCTTCGAGGAGGGCGATGAGGTCGCCGTTCTCGTGAACGGCCTTGGAGCCACTCCACCCGAAGAGCTCTTCATCATGTACCGCCGCGTGGTGCACAGGCTCGACGAGGCGGGCATCACGATCCGCCAGCGCTATATTGGGGAGTATGCCACATCCATGGAGATGGCTGGCGCCTCCGTCAGCCTCATGAAGCTCGAGGGAGACCTCCCGCGCCTGCTCGATGCGCCGGCCTACTCTCCGCTGCTCCCGCAGTGGCCGAAATAGCAGCGTGAAGTCGCGCCGCACGTCCGGAACACACAGCCAGGGAGAGAAGCCAGAATGGAGAAGCTGTCCGCCAGCGACGTGATAGCCTTCCTGCGTATGCTCGCTGACGAGATGCCCACGCACAAGGAGAGGCTCCGTGAACTCGACGCCGAGATCGGCGATGGTGACCTCGGCGTGACCATCGCCATCGGAATGAAGGCGATCCGCGACGGCCTCCCGGAGCTGGAGGGCGACGAGCCCGGGGTGATCCTCGCCCGGAGCGGGATGAACTTCAACCGCGAGGCCGCGTCCACGTTCGGGGCGATCTTCGCCACGGCCCTCATGAGCGCGGGGAAGCACGTGCGCGGCAAGGCCGAGATTGAAGTGGAGGATCTTCCGGGCATGATTGAGGCGGCGGCATCCGGTGTCAGTGCTCGTGGTGGTGCCCGGCCCGGCGAGAAGACCATACTTGACGTGCTCCTGCCGATGGCCGAGACCCTCGAGCGCGAGGTGGCCGAAGGCTCCAGCCTGCCCGAAGCCGCGCGCGCGGCGCACGAGACCTGCCTTGAGGCCCTCGAGAAGACGAAGGAGATGGAGGCGAAACACGGCCGCGGCGGATGGCTCAAGGAGAAGAGCGTGGGCGTACAGGATCCCGGCTCCACCGCCATCTGTCTGATGGTCGACTGTTTCGCACGCTTCGTTTCCGGCGGCGACCAGTCCTGAGCGCGCGTCCTCTCGATTCCGTCTCGAGCATCATCGGAGCGAGCCCGACGCTCCACGCTCCCTCTGCGTTCGAGCGTCTGCCGGACCTCGGGCAGGGGGTCCCGCGATGTCACGGGTAACCAGGGTCGAGGACTTCACCGACCATGCTCCGATACCGGTCATCGGGGTATCCCGCGACGGTACGCTGATACACGCGAACGATGCGGCTTTGCGGCTGGTCGGACGCGACCGCAACGAGGCCCTCGGGAAGCCCTTCTGGGAGTTCCTTTCATCCGGCGCCGACAGAACCCTGCGCCGACGCTTCCAGAAACTGATCGACAGGGGACTGCCCTCCTCCTTTGAGAGCCGTGTCGCCACGCCCGATGGCGACGCATACATGCGGTGGTTCAACACCATCGTCTTCGACGAAGACGGCGCCATCGCTGAGGTCTACGCCGCGGGCATCGACATCACCGCCGAGCGCACGGTGCAGCGGCAGCTCCGCAGCATCAACGCCCTCCTGCGGGCCCTCAACGCGATCTCGGGCGTCGCGATACGTGAGACCGACCCGGGGCGGCTGCTCCAGCACGCCTGTGAGAGCCTCGTGTACGCCGGCGCGGCCGAGGCTGCCTGGATCGTGGTGGCGGGCGACGAGCCTCGCCCGATCGGCATCTACCACTGCGCGTCGGATGCCTCGCAGGAGTGCTTCGTCACCGCCCTGAACGAGGACGAGCCGCCGCTGTGCATGCGGCAGGCCCTCGCCCAGCCGGGGTTCGTTGTCTCGCACTCCCTCGCCGAGATCTGCGATGACTGTGCGTTCAGGACGCTCGAGGCGAAATCGGCCACTCTCACCACGGCCATCGCCCATCGCGGCGAGACCTTCGGCGTCCTGACCGTGCATGTGCCCGCACGTCTGGAGGTCGGCGAGGAGCACCGTCAGATGTTCGCATCACTCGCGGCCGACCTCGCCTTCCGCCTCGCGGCACTTGAGGCGCAGGCCCTCCACGACCGAACGGCCGCGAAGCTGGAGCGACAGACGCGCATTCTCGACGCGTTCTTCGAGCACACCCTCGCTCCCTCGGCGGTGCTCGATCGCGAATTCAACTTCATCCGCGTCAATCGGGCCTACGCTGAGGCGGACGGTCGCGAGCCGGAGTACTTCGTGGGGCGCAACCACTTCGAGCTGTACCCCCATGAGGACAACCAGCGGATCTTCGAGCGCGTGCGCGATACCGGAGAGGCCTTCGAGGTCCGCGCGCGTCCCTTCGTTTATCCTGACAATCCCGAACGTGGAGTCACCTACTGGGACTGGACGCTGGTGCCTATCGCGGGGGACGACGGCGAGACCGAGCTTCTGGCCTTCTCCCTGCGCGATGTTACCGAGGAGGAGCGGGCGAAGCAACGCCTCGAGCAGCAACGCGATCACCTCGACGAGCTGGTGCAGGAGCGGACGGAGGCGTTGCGCGAGGAGATCGCAGAGCGCGAGGCGGCGCAGCAGGCGTTGCACGCCACGAACGAGCTGCTCGAGAGCATCATCGCCGCCTCCCCGGTCGCCATTGCGCTGCACGACCTGGAGGCAAACATACAGCTTTGGAATCCCGCCGCCGAGAGGATCACCGGCTGGTCCGCTGCCGAGGTGGTGGGCGGGCCGTCACCGCTCGTGGCCCCGAAGAAGGCCGGCCAGGCCGACGAGCTGATGCAGCGGCTTCGCGAGGGCGAGCAGCTGGACGGGGTCGAGATCGTGCGGCAGCACCGCAAAGGCCACGACATGCATCTTCGCCTCTCGGCCACACCGCTGGGCGACTCCCACGGCGCCATCACCGGCTACCTTGGTCTGTTCTCGGATATCACCGAGGAGAAGCGGGCCGAAGAGGAGCGGCAGCGGCTGCTGGAGGAGCTGAGCACCGAACGCGCCACGCTCGCCGCCATCATCGAGCAGGCCCCCGAGGGCATCGTCGTCGCCGATGAGCAATGCCGGATCACAATGGTCAACCCCGCGGCGGAGGAGCTCTATCGCAGACCGGTGCCGATCGGCGAGGACCTTCAGAGCCACAGCAGACTGCACCTCTGCTACCCCGACGGTTCGCGATGCCCCGTGCAGGAACTGCCGCTCACGCGCTCGTGTCTGAACGGGGAGTTGGTGCTGAACGAGGAGCTTCTCATCGTCTGGCCTGACGGGCAGCGGCGCGATCTGCTCATCAGCACCGCGCCCATCCGCACCGAGGCTGGTGAGCCCGCCGGCGCGATCGGTATCATTCAGGACGTCACCGATCGCAGGGAGGCCGAGCGCGAGCGACAGCGTCTGCTCGCGCGGCTCGAGGTCTACGCCGAGAAGCTCGAGGAGCGCGTGCGGCGGAGGACCGCGGCCCTGTCACGATCGCGGGCGGAGCTGCGCCAGCAGCGCGACTTCATTGACGCTGTCGTCCAGCGCGCCGGCAGCCTTGTGGTGGTCGTCGATCCGTCCGGAGCAATCCTTCGCTTCAACCGGGCGTGCGAAGAGCTGACGGGATACTCCGAGGCCGAGCTGGCCGGACGGGAGTTTATTGCAACGCTCATTGCGCCCGAGGAACGGGAGCGGGTCGAGAAGGATTTCGCGTCCATGGCGGAGGGGGAGATCACCGACTACGAAGCCTGGTGGTCAACGCGCGATGGCGAGAGGAGGCTCATCTCCTGGCGTATCTCGTCCGTGTTCGATGACGACGGCGCCGTGGAGTTCATCATCGGAACCGGCTGGGACATCACCGAGCAGAGGCGGATGGAGACGGCCCTGCGCGAGAGCGAGCAGAAATATCGCGAACTCGTCGAGTCCGCCCGAAGCATCATCATCCACTATGATGTCCACGGGACGATCCGCTTCGTAAACGAATACGGCCTCGAGCTTCTTGGCTACTCCGAGGAGCAGCTGGTCGGTGAGACGATCCACGTCCTCATCCCCGAGACCGACAGCTACGGCAATGACCTTAGCATGCTGCCCGAGGAGGTTCTCGACGATCCTGACGAATACTGGACCACCGAGAACGAGAACATCACAAGCTACGGGGAGCGTCTCTGGATATCGTGGGCCAACCGGGTCATCCGCGACGACGAGGGACAGGTCGCAGGGATCATGGCCGTGGGCGTCGATCGCACGGAACAGAAGAAGGCCGAGGAGCGGCTTCGCCGCAGCCGCGAGGACCTGCGCGAGCTGACCTCCCGGCTGGCTATGGCCGAGCAGCACGAGCGGCGCGAGATAGCCACCGCCCTGCACGACAACCTCGGCCAGCTTTTGGCCTTCGCCAAGATGCAGCTCAGCCACTCGCTGCAGTCCGGCGAGGACGTCTCCGTCGAAGCCCTCGAGCAGGTGCTCTCGTTCATTGAGGAGGCAATCGGCTTTACGCGATCACTGACGACTCAGCTCAGTCCGCCAGTCCTGCACCAGCTCGGACTCGACGCCGCCCTCGAATGGCTTGCGGATGACCTGAACGAGCGCCATCGGCCGCAGATCGAGTTCCGCTGTGAGGTCGAGGTGTCCGGGCTGAGCGAGCAACTGCGTCTCACGCTGTTCCAGGGCGCGCGCGAGCTGCTCAGCAATTGCATCAAGCACGCCAACGCTGAGCAGGTCATTCTCCGCCTGGGCTTGAAGGATGAGACTGTGTTCGTCGAGGTCCGCGACGACGGAATAGGATTCTGCGTCGGCGATCTGGAGCGCGGCGAGCGCGAGGGCGGCTTCGGCCTGTTCAACATCCGCGAGCGCCTCGAGTACATAGGCGGACGTCTTGAGCTGCAGTCGAGCCCTGGCGAGGGCACGACCGCGCGTATCGAGGCCCCCGTCGGAGCCTTCAGGGAGGAACCTACACCATGAGCATCCGCGTCATCCTCTGTGATGATCACCGCGTGATCCGACAGGGACTGCGCAATCTCATCGATCAGCAGGAGGACATGGACGTCATCGCCGAGGCCGAGAACGGCCGCGAGGCGATCGACCTGATCGCAGAGCTGGAGCCCGACGTCGTGGTCATGGACGTGGCGATGCCCGAACTGAACGGCATTGAGGCCACGCGCAAGATCATCGACGAGTCGCCCGAGGTTAGAGTGCTTGCCCTCTCCATGCACGCCGACAGGCACTACGCGGCCGGGATGCTCGGTGCCGGCGCATCGGGCTACCTGCTGAAGGACTGCGCCTTCGAGGAACTCGCCGACGCCATCCGACGGGTCAGTCACGGCAGCACGTACCTGAGCCCTGACATCGCCGGCGTGGTGGTCAAGGACTACGTCGAGCGACTTTCCGCGCCCTCCGATGACACCGCATTCAGCGTCCTCACCGACCGCGAGCGCGAGGTCCTCCAGCTCGTCGCCGAGGGCAATACCACCAAGCAGATCGCGAAGATGCTGCACGTCTCCGTGAAGACCATCGAGAGCCACCGCCAGAACATCATGGACAAGCTCGAGATCCGCTCGGTCGCCGAGCTTACGAAGTACGCGGTGCGCGAAGGCCTCACCTCCCTCGAGTAGCCCTCCGTCCACCCGCTGATCGTTGGGCGCGACACCCACCAGCGCTCCCCGTTTTCAGGTTCAGCGAACCTCGAAGTCAGGGATTCCCCTGTTGCCCCCGCGCGGCCTGACCCTGTAGCCTTCCGGTCCCACGAGAGGAGCCGGGCATCTGCCCGGCAGAGGAGGGATCAGCCAGTGGATATAGTGCGCGCGAAGGCGACGACCGTCGGCCCCACGATTGTATGCGCAAAGGTCCGCGGCACCATCATGAGCGGCGCGAGCGTCGATGTCACCGTAGCGTAGGGCCGGGTGGCAGCGGCCGAGGGGGGACCATTCACTTCCTGCGCCAGAGGTGAGACAGATGCCGCACGAACTTCCAGACCTTCCGTTCGAGTACGACGCCCTCCAGCCGTTTCTCGGGGAGCAGACGTTGCAACTGCACCACGGCAGGCACCACCGGGGCTACGTGGACGGGCTGAACCAGGCCGAAGAGGAGCTTGAGGGGGCGCGCCGGGACGATGACTTTAGCCGGATCCGCGCCCTGTGCGATGCCGTCGCCTTCAACTACTCGGGCCACCTGTTCCACTCAATCTTCTGGACCTGCATGAGCCCCGATGGGGGCGGCGAACCGTCGGGCGCTCTCGCGGAGCAGATCAGCAAAGATTTCGAGGACTTCCCGACCTTCCGTGAGCAGTTCCTTGCAGCGACCAATGCAGTCCAGGGCTCAGGCTGGGGCGTACTTGGCTGGCAGCCGCTCGACCACAAGCTCGAGATCGTCCAGGCCGAGAAGCATCAGGATCTTGCCCAGTGGGGGATCGTCCCCGTGATGGTTCTCGATGTCTGGGAGCACGCATACTACCTGGACTATCAGAACGAGCGCTCCCGCTTCACCGAGGCTTTCTTCGACGTCATCAACTGGGAAGCGATCGGAGAGCGCTTCGAACAGGCTTAGGGCAGCGCAATCATCCGAAACGACCTTTCGGAGGATCAGCAGATGTCGATTGATCCCGGGGATAGCGCTGCGCAACCCCGAGGCTATTGAGGACTTCGTGGACGCAATCATGGCCCCGCTGATTCGATGGGCCGTGATCTGACGGAGTGATCCCCGCGAGCACGAGGCTTCAACCGGCGCCGGGCGCCGGATCTGCTTCGCGAGACGCAGCCGCTGCGCTCGCTCATGCCCCGGCGGACAGGACTGCGCCTCCGGGCTCATCTGCCGGCTGATATTATGGGGAGTACTCCGGTGAGGAAATGGGGGAATTCCCCGATTGTGAGAGGCTCGCCGCGACGTTACAATGACACTCGAACATTCTCAACTGAGGTCAAAAGGGATCGGCGGGCAGGCCCGCCGGTCAACGGAGAGCGTCGGGTCGGCTGACAGGGGTTGAGGGGTGGCTGCGCGGTGGAGAGGGACGGTCCGGCACCGGTGTTCCGAGATCATTGAAGCTCACGCCAACGGGTCTGGCGCGTGATGGCGAGCTGGATGATGTGGTGGCGCGATGGCGAGACTCCTCGGAGTCTGTCGGGTCCGTCGGCAGGAGCTTCGCAAGTGGTCGCGTGGTGGCTGTGGGGTAGTGGTCTGGAGATCTCGTGGCACGCTCGTCCGTTGGCGCGCTCATGACGTGGTTGTGTGGTGGCGTGTGCAGGTGGGGTGGAGTCCCGCGGAGGGACGATGAGCCAGAGGCCTGGTTTCCGGTGTGTGGTGGTGTGGTGGCGCGAGTGGTGGTGATCTGGATCGCACCGGACGACACCTGAGGGGGATGATCGGCTCTGTGTGGTGGATGTGAGGTGGAACGGAGCAGCTCGCCGAATCCCTGGAGAAGGAATGAGGCCCGCGGCCAGCGCCGCGGGCCTCATCCATTTGCGCGCACGTAACAATACTGCTGCCTGAGGCGAAGTCGTCAATGAAGATGCCACCTGCCGCACAGCCTTAACCTGGGCGTGGCGTTCGGGAGGATCGCCTATATGGCGCCGAACCCTCGTCGAGCGCGGCGACATCGTATCACGCGAGTACGCCGAGTATCAGTTCCACAGTTCAGAGGGGAATCGGAAAGGGGACCGCGAACATGTGCCGTATTATCAGGTACCTGGTCACGCTTGCCATGCTGGTCGCGGCAGTTGGTCCGGTCGCGGCGCAGGGAGATCCCGGCGATGAAGGCGTGCAGGGTCGCCAGC
>JALGTR010000211.1 GCA_029821265.1 Candidatus Zipacnadia bacterium | reverse complement strand
CCGGCCGGGCGTCAGTCGAGCTCAACCGGTCCGTCCGTCTCGGTCGCCTCGAAGACGGCCTCTGCCAGGCGCAGGGCCTCGTAGCTGTCCCAGAGGTCCGGCCCGCCCTCTGCCTCGCCGATGCAGCGGAGCGCAAAATGCTCCACCTCGCCGAGGTAGCCGAAGTTCGCGGGCGAGTAGTTGATACCGGTCCACGCGGGGTCGTAGACGTGCATGTAACGGCCAGTGCGCTCGATGGCCTTGTTCCAGTCCGTCTGCGGCTGCCACTTCAGACGCTGCATCTCCTCGCAGATGACGTGGCTGCCAAGGCCGACGAGCTTCACCCACTCCCGAATGTCGCGGAATGCCTCCTTCGTCTCGAGGCCGTTGAGGTCGAGCTGCCCGACGGCACCGGACTCGAACTTCAGGTTGACGAGGAATGCGAAGCGGTTCTCGTCCACCTCGTGGTAGAGCGCTGAGAGACTGGCGACATCCCCGCCGAAGAAGCGCGTGAGGTCGAATATGTGCACAAGCTGGCCCACCAGCATCGCACGCTTTGCCGATTCCATCCCCCAGATCTGTGGGTACGGGCCCTGCCCGAAGTGGCAGGTGACCATGTTGAGCGGTCCGAACTCCTCGCGCGCGATGATATCCTTTGCCATGCGGTAGACGTGGGCGAAGCGCTTCATGAAACCGCACTGGCCCCACGTGCCATTCTCGTTCGCCAGCTCGGCGAGCTTTTTCGCCTCCTCAGAGGTGTTGGCCGAGGGCTTCTCGACGTAAACGGGGATCCCGCGGCGTAGTACGGCCGGTGCAAGCTGGTACTGCAGCGGCGCCGGCCCGATGACGAAGACTCCGTCCAGTTCCTGCTCGTCGAGCATCTTGTTGAGGTCCGTATACACATGCCGGGCGCCGTAGTTGCGCGCGTTGCGCTCGGCCTTCTCCCGCATCAGGTCGCAGACAGCGACCAGATCTATGCGAGGAATGCGCGGTATCTGCGGATAGATTGCGCTCGTTGCGAACGCGCCGGCGCCGATGAAGGCGAGGCGCGCCTTCCGTTCCTGATTGTCGCTCACTTCGCTCGTCCTCCCGCTTGTGCTTCAGTCGGTCGGTCTCAGGGTGATGTCGCTACAGTCCAGGCGTATGATGCGATCGCCGACGGACAGCGTCGCTCCGACGTCATCTGAGTTCGCCTCCACCCCCGCGGGCTCCTCGCCGGCCCTGGCCCAGGCGATCGCGGTTACATTGCGCCAGCTTCCGGCGGTGCGGAGCTGACGGATCGCGAACTCCTCGATCTGATCACCGTGGCGTGGCCACGCAGGGACCGTCTCTGCGGGCGTCTCACAGCTCGAAGACGATCTTGAGCGCCTCGCGAGCCTCGATCAGCTCGAAGCCTCGCGCGATCTCCTCCGGCGCAAGCCGATGGCTGATGAACCGATCGGGCGCGACCTGGCCTCGCAGCGTTGCGGTCACCAGCTCATCGTGGCTCAGGCCCTCATCGGTGCCGCTGGGCCCGATGCGCCGGTCATCGGGCAGGTCGGCAGCCTGCTGCTGATCGGCGGTTCGCGCCGCGTAGGGTCCGAGGATGCCCTCGGACGCCAGCGCCTCCAGCGCTGCGGCGGTCACCTCCGCGTTGCCGGTCGTCTCGACCACGGCATCGGCCGGCCCGCCGAGCATGTCCATGGCGGTGCGAGGCCAGCCATCCTCGCGCGTGTCAACGTACCCGTCGGCCATGAACTGCCGGACCTGCCGCTCGGCCTCCGGCCGCCGCCCTGCAATGATCACGCGATCGGTGCCGACGGCGAGCTTGCCGAGATATGCCGCCGCGAGTCCCACAGGCCCGTGGCCGGTAACGAGCAGTCGCGAGCCCTCGTGCACGTCGAGCGACCACAGGTAGCTGAGGACCTCCTTGAGGGTGATCAGCACCACCGCGTCCGTCGGGCTGATCTGCCGCGGGACAATCTGGTGCCCACTGCGCACCTGCGGACCCGGCGGCGATCCGTCCTGCCAGTGACTGCGAATGTCGGTCACAATGCCGTACTCGGCCATCCCGCCCCAGTAGGACGAGAATCCGGGCAGCCGCAGCATCGGGCGCAGTATTTGATGGCCTTCGCGGACGTAGCGGCAGTGCGGTCCGGTCGCAACCACCTCGCCGACGGCTTCGTGGCCCAGCAGCAGCGGGCAGTCGGCGGCACTCACGCCAAAGAGCTGGCAGTCGCGTATATGCAGGTCGGTGGCGTTGCAGATGCTGAACGCGGTCACGCGCACCAGCGCCTCGTACGGGCCCGGCTCCGGCGGATCTCCGACCTCGCGCCACGTCGCCTGGCCGCAGCTCTCGACCACCACTGCCTTCATTGTGACCACTCCAGTACAACGCCGAGGCAGTCCTGCGGCTCGAAGACAGCGAGGTTGTACGCCGCCTGGCAGTCGGCGACCGGAAAGTGATGCGTGATCAGCGAGCCGGCCTCGAAGCTGCCCTCAGCGATCATCTCGAGCATCTTCGGCTGCAGGCCACCGGTTGAGCACGGGAAATACATCTCCACCTGCTTGCCGTGCGCGGTGTTGTAGTCGAAGTCCACGCGACCGGGGTGCCATCCCTGCCAGACGACCTTACCGCGACGGGCAGCGAACCTCAGTGCAGTGTCAATCACCGCTCCCGCACGCGTGGCCTGCGCCACCACCGTGAAGCCCTCGAGCGCGCGCTCGTTGAGCCAGGCCGCGACATCCGCCTGCTCGGTGAACGCTTCCGCGCCAAGCGAGCGCAGCACCTCCGCGCGGTCCTCGGCGAGGTCCAGCCCGACGACCGTCGCGCCGAGGTTCATCGCACACTGGGCGTAACTGAGGCCAACCAGCCCCAGACCGATGACCAGCACCGTGTCGTCCGCCGTGACACCGGTGATATTGACGCCATGCAGGCCGACCGCCCAGAGCGTGCAGAGCGACGCCTCGTCGTCCGAGCAGCCGTCGGGTATCGGGTGCGCGGTGAAGGGGTCGGCGACCACCCGCGATGCATGGGTCCCCCAGACGATCTCGTAGTCCCCCTCGGCAAGTCGGCCCGAGACCCCTGTGACTGCCACCCGCTGGCCTGCCTGAAACTGCGGGCAGTGATCGCCTGCCCACTCGACCACCCCGGCCCCCTGGTAGCCGGTCACGAGCGGAAATGTCCCGTTGTGGGTGCGCACACCGCGAAGAATCGAGCCCTCGGTTCCCGCGGAGATGCCGCTTCGGGTGATGCGCACCACGATCTGCTCAGGGCCGGGATCCTCCCACGCGATCTTAGCCAGCCTGGCAACATTGGCCTCAGGGAAGCACACAGCCTGCGCCTCAATCGGCATTGTTCACCCTCCTGCGTGTCAGTCGCGCAACGTTGTTCGACAGCCGGCGGTAGGCCTCCTCGATTCGTCAGAGTTTGGGGATACGGTAGATGTGCACCGCCAGCGGCGCGAACTCGTCGGTGAAGCCTTCGTCATCCGCGATGAGCGTGCGCTCCTCGTCCACGACCTCGATCTCCGTGCCGGCGGCGAGGCCCTCGACCCTGATCGTTGCCGTTCCGGCGCTCTCGGACGGATCGAAGTTGATCGCAAAGAGGTACAGCCCATCCTCCGCCTGCTTCGCCAGCACGTCCGCCCGCAGCTCACCGAGGTCGATACTCACCTCACGCCCGGACTCGGGTGAGAGCAGAGCCGGGGTCAGGCGCGTGATCTGATCGTTGACCTCGCGCATCATCGCCACGTTCCCGTCGGGGACGCCGAACTGCGCGTACTCCGGCTTCCAGACATGCGTGAAATACCCGATGATCGTCGCCCCTGCAGTGATCGCCTGCCAGACCTCGTTGCGGATGTGCTCGGGTCGCACCGGCACCTGATTCTGCTCGCTGACCCACTGGCTGCCCGCGGAGGTCTCGATCCAGGCGTAAACCGGGCGGCCGTCCGCGATCTGCACCAGTCTTTCAGTGCCATCGTGCACCAGATGCAGCCATTCCGGCCGCCCCCAGCCGTAGATCGGGTAGACATCGAAGCCCACGATGTCCGTCGCCTGCATGTAGGCCGGGTAGAGCTGCTGTTTGCGCTCCTCGGAGTACTTGTCGAAGTTCGGCATGAACTGCGCGGTTACGGTCATGAATACGGGACGGTCAGCCCCGGCAGCCTTGATCGTCCGGTACTTCGCAAGCGTCTGCTCCGGCTGCTGGCGTGGCACGTTCACGGGCGGGCTGAGCAGCACGTTCTCACCGTCCGCGTTGAGCCCCTCGATCTCGCTGATCGAGCCCCAGACGTTCTCGCCCGGGTAGGCGCTCTCCACGGTCAGCGTCAGCGACTCGAGGGTCACAGGCCCTCCAGGGTCGATCTCCTGTCGCCCGCGCCTGTTCTCCAGCGTCGCGCGGGTGATCTCCCTGCCGTCAGCACTGAGGACGACCTCGCGCGCCACCGACAGCCCCTCGGAGATCGTCAGCCAGATCGCGATGCGCTCGATCGTCACCGGCTCGTCCAGCTCGATCGTGATCTTCGCGCCCTCCATCGGGTCGAGGACCGACCACGAGCTCGTGATGCCATCGACGATGCGCCACAGCGGCGTGTCGGGGTTCACGCGCATGTGCTCAGCGGGCACGACGGTCGCCGCGCTCTCGAGGTGAGGCAGATCCGGCTCGTCATCGTGGATGAACCCGAGCAGCGCCGGGTGCCCGATCAGCCGCTCATCCCATGGCATCACGCCAAGAAAGCCTGCGTCCTGAACGGTCTCGATGTACTCGGCGACATCCTCGGTGTCCCCGCTGCCGGGCCAGTATCCCGCGATGGTGTTGATTCCTGCCTCTCTCGCGCGGTCGAAGTTCGAGGGATCCTGCAGCCAGATCATGATGGGAAAGAACGGCTCCCCGTTCAGTCGCAGCGCTCGATTCTCGTCGATGGATACGCTCTGCACGTCCATCTGCGCATGCGCGCCGGCAATGATCAGGCTCAGTCCAGCAATCACCACGAGCTTCATCGCGATCCCTCCGCCGGTCGTCAGGATCTGCGCCCTGTTGTCAGGCCGACTTCCCCGCCCGTGGCGTCGGTCCTCCATCGGGGCAGGTCGCGGTCGGTTCGGAGGAGGCCGCGACGATGACCGCGAACAGGGGCGCGGGACAGTCAGGGCGGCCCGAGGAGAAGCGCAGCGACCGCCCATCCTGATCGCTCGTGTCCGTCAAAGAGGGGATCGCCATGCGCGCACACGCAGCTTACGCAGCCCTGGTCACGTCGATCGTCACCCTCCTCGCCGCATCAGTCGCAGCCGCCGGGCCATTCGGTGCCGAACGGATCTATGTCCCGCCAGGCGCCGAGGGCGTAGCGCTCACCCCCGACGGGCTCTCTCACGTTCCAGCGATGGCGCCGTTCTTCGCTTCCTCGGGGGAGGAGGCTCAGGTGCAGACCCGCGCCTGGGCGCTGCGGGGGAATGAGGCGCTGGAGGTTATCGTGGAGTGCATGGAGCCGCGAATGGATGCGCTGGTGGCGGAACTGCAGCCCGCCGACGAGGACGTCTACGTCTTCAGCGACGATTGCGTGGAGATCTTCATAGGTCCGAGCGGATCGGAAGACGACTACTACCACTTCGGGCTGAACACCAATAACGCTCGCTTCGACGAGCGCGTTCACGACCGATCATGGGAGGCACCCTGGAGCTCGGAGGTGCATCGCGAGGATGACCGCTGGTGGGCGCGGGTGACGATCCCATACGCCGCGGTCGATGCAGGCCGGGCCAACAGGATGTGGTGGTTCAATGTCAGCCGCCAGCGCCAGGCCGGCGGCGAGCTGCAGCTCAGCTCGTGGTCTGACGCGGGCAGCGACTTCCACGATATCACGCACTGGGGGCGGCTGATCTTCAGCGACAGCTTCAGCGAGATCCTGACGGAGAGCATCCGCAGGCCGTGGCTGGCGCGAACCGGCCGCCTGACCCGGCGTGCCTCGCCGCATGAGGACCTGCGCGAGATGGTCGAGCAATCGCTCGCACCATTGCGTGAGGAGATGGCGCCGGTGCTGGCCGCGGTCGACGGGGGCGGCCCCGACGACACGGCTCGGTTCGCGGAGCTGCTGGCGGCGGGGGAGAGCGTGCTGGCCGGTCTCGATCGCATTGAGGAGGATCTCGACGAAGCGCTTCGCGGGCGGGAGGTTGCAGAGCGGATGCGTCGGCTTGCGGACGGCCGCCCGCTCCTCGCCTGGCCCGTGCGCGCGATCACGAATCGCCGGATCATGCCCACGCCCGAGCCTCCGGAGCGGCTGGAGCGCACGATCCAGATGCGCGCCTGTCGTGGGGAGTTCGAACCCGCGTCGTTTGTGATCTACCCGGTTGGCGAAGAGATCACCGTGCTGCCGTCGGTGACCGATCTCGACGGGCCGGGCCTCGGAATTCGCGCCCGGCACTTCTACATCCACGCGATCAAGCGCTGGTATCAGGCCGGAAAGGGAGGGACGCGGTTCCCGTTCAAGGAGGAGGGCGTGCGCGCGCTCGTCCCGGAGCTTCTGCTGCACGACGACACGTTGGTGCGCGTCGATCACGTGGCGCGCGAGAACTACCTCAAGCTCCGGCGGGAGAGCGGGGATGAGTACATCTGGATCTCTTTCCCGCGCGGTGAGGATGCGCCGTGGGGACCGGAGGGCCGGGCGAATCTGACCGATGAGCCGATCTACGACGCTGATCAGCTGCAGCCGGTGACGATTCCCGCCGACACGGCGAAGCAGTTCTGGCTGACGGTGAGAGTGCCGGACGCGGCACTGCCGGGGCTGTACACGGGCGCGGTTGAGATTCGTTGCGGCGACACCGTCATCGAGACGCTCAGCCTCGAGCTCGAGGTGCTGCCCTTCGAGCTTGAGCCCAACCCGCTGGAGTCGAGCATCTACTTCCACTGGGGCATCGAGATGATCGCCGAGCCGGGCTCGGTGAAGTACAACCGTCGGAGCTTCTCACAGTATCGGGCCGAGCTGCACAACCTCCTCGACCACGGCGTGGACAACCCGACGCTCGGAG
>JALGTR010000210.1 GCA_029821265.1 Candidatus Zipacnadia bacterium | reverse complement strand
TCCACGCGTGCAACGTGAATGGCTCAGCGGTAACCCAGCTCGCGCCGCTGGTGCACTGGCTCGGGGCGACCGTGGAGCAGGCCGACGGCCTGACGGTCGTTCGACGGGGTGACCAGTCCGTCGCGCTGCATCTCCCACGTCAACGCGCCGACGGTCGTGGGGTGATGGTCCGCCTCCGGGACGTGGTGGAGCCGCTCGGCGCGACGCTCAGCTACCACCCGTGGGATTCCGAAGAGGCCGCGCGTGTGGGGTACATCCCGCATGTCCGTGTTGAGGATGGCGACCGCGTCGGGCGCATCCTCATACACGCGGCCCCACCCGAGATCGTTGCGAATCTCATCGCTGACGCGTGGAATGACAGCTTCGGCCGGGACTGGCTGCTGCAGGTCAGCGCCCTGTCCGGCCAGTGGGCGAAGACTCATGAGCCGCAGTGGGATGGCGTTCACGGCTTCTCGCAGCGCTTCATCACAGGGGTTCTGCACCGCGAGGACGGCCACTGGCGATACCGCCTGCGCTCATCTCGTGTCTCCCACAGCGCCGGCGAGCTGGCGGAGGCGGGAGTTCCCATCGAAGTGGCCAGGGCGCTTGAGATGCAGCTGCAGTAGCCTCCGGCATCCAGACCCGGCGCTTCAGAAGCCCCGCCATCGGGTATGCTAACGCCGGGAGGTGATCGCCGTGAGCGTCGATGCACCGTCCCGAGCAACCGAGATGCGTGGTGCCCTTCGCCGGCTGGGCGCATGGTACCTTCGCCAGCGTCCGGAACTCTCCCGCCTGTTGTACTCTGCCATCGAGGCCACCCGCGGCTGCGACTGCGAGGAGCTTCTGCGGGAGCTGATGGACTCGCTGGGTGAGCAACAGGCGAAGATCCTCCGCGAGAAGGGCACGATCCGCGTCGCGGACCTGAAGCCCGAGCAGCAGGACCTGCTCATCATCGCCGCCGCTGGCACGTGGTTCAATGAGGTGCTGCCGGACGAGATCCTCGGCCAGCTCGATTGCCTCGCGCGGCTGGGCGAGGCCAGGTTTTCGGGCGTCGCGACCGATGAGGAGTGTCGCTTCCAGCTGGAGACATCGCACGGCTGCCTCGCGTGGAGCCGCGAGCGGCAGAACGAGTAACCGGCCGCGTCACTCAGGGAAGACGTTGACACCCTCCGGCGCCCGCCAGAACTCGATCTCTTCGCCGGGGACAGTATCGCGTGCCTCGCGCCATTGCCTGATCAGGCCGATGTCGCGCCTGCGCTCAAGCAGCTTCCGCCGGGCCTCCTCGGGCCGCCATCCCCATCGCGCCCGCTCGTGCAGCTCGTCTCGGACCACACGACAGCCGGGATCTGCCGCGCGGTCCTCGAATTCATTCGGATCATCGTCGAGGTTGAAGAGTATCGGCTCGCAGCCCTCGTAGTGGATCAGCTTCCACGGTCCGCGCCGCACCATACGCCCCGGATACGGATAGCCACGAGAGATGCCGATCAGCTCGGCGATCGCTTCGTCCCGCCATGGCGCGGCAAGCTCCTCGCGGATCAGTGGCAGCAGGCTCTGTCCGGAGGCTGCGGGCATCTCCGGCGCTCCGGCGAGATCCACCAGTGTCGGCGCGATGTCAAGCAGGCTGACGACCTCGCGATGTCTCTGCCCCTGCGGCAGACCCGGCCCCGCCATGATCAGCGGCACCCGCACCGAGTGGTCGTAGAACTGGCTCTTCCACCACAGCCCGTTGAGCCCGGCCGATTCTCCATGATCCGACAGGTAGATCACGACGGTGTTCTCGGTCAACCCCTGCTCCTCGAGCGTCTGAAGCATCGTTCCGATCATGCGGTCGAACAGCTCCACGAGCCCGTAGTAGCCCGCCCGTGCGGCGCGAATCTCATCCTCTGTCAGGTCCGTGATCCCCCGTGCCTGCCGCCACGCCCGCATCGGCTCCGGCAGGCTCTCGAAGTAGCCGTCAGGGATCCGGGGCATCTGCACGCGGTCGTAGTAGTACTCGTACAGCTCCTTCGGCGCGATAAACGGGCAGTGGGGCAGGACGAAGCCGGTCGTAAGCAGCCACGGCCGCCCCGAGCCGCCTCGCGCGCGCAGAAACTCGCAGGCCGTTTCGGCGACCGTCTCGTCGTAGGCCTGGTAACTCGTGCGCCCCGGTCCGGCGATCTCCACGGCCTCCCGGCACTGGCCGGTCGTTGAGAGCGGCACATCGCCAAGGTCGGGGATGGCCCCGCCCGGCCAGCGATGGTCGCCGACGTCTCCGATGATCCGCTCGTGGAAGCCGTGGCGTTGGTCAGGCCCCACGAAGTGCATGCGCCCACACAGCACGGTGTCGTATCCGCCGGCCCCGAGCGCGTGCGCAAATGTCGGCACATGCGACGAGAGCTGGCAGGAGTTCGTCCAGACCTCTATCTCGGAGCAGTGCCGCCCGCTGAGCATGGTCATCCGCGACGGCACGCACAGCGGGGCCGCGCAGTGCGCGGCATCGAACATCACGCCACGCTCGGCGAGCGCGTCCATGTTCGGGGTGCGGACGACCTCATCGCCTGCGCATCCGAGCACCTGTCCCGAGTGCTGGTCGCTGACGATCAGCAGAATATTCGGCCGGTCGGCCATAACCTGTCTCCCTCTCTGCTGCTGCGTCATGCACTCGCCGTCTCTTCCCGCCGCGCCGCCCGAACTCCTGCGCGCGCCGCGCATCGCATCCGGGAAGGAACACCCGCCCTCCGCGCTCAAATCTCCTCCGCCACCATCATCCGCACCGGGAGGGCCGGTCATGTCCCGCGCGCTCATGACCATCGCTCTGCTGCTCACGCTCGCCGCGTCCGCGGACGCCGTGGAGGTCGAAGTCCCGCTCGATCCCGAGCACTGGCGGCCCACGCCCGGCTGGACGCCGCAGACGGCCGCGGAGGAGCATTCGCACACACTCGACGACGGTATCGCGACCTTTCGCGCGTCCGGCGGAGGGGCGACGATGATCTGGCTGCAGAGCCTCGACCTCGGCGACCTCTCGGACGTCCGCTGGGTCAGCCTGCGTTACCGTGTCGAGGCGATTAACCCGACGCTGCCCTCGTACTTCCTGTGGGGCGATGCAGGCGAGGAGAGCACGATGAGCAGCAGCAACTTATTGCTCTCCGCCGAGGACCTCATCGTCGATGGCGACTGGCATGTCCTCACCCGGCCGGTGCAGCTTCCGGGTCTCGCCCGCCTCGGCATCCGCTTCCAGGCCGTTGAGGGCGAGCTTCTGGAGATCCCGCACGTCGAGGGGGCGACCTACCGCGACCTCTGGAACGGACGCGACCTGACACCGCAGATCCGCGACGGGCACGCGGTCATCGAGCAGACGCTCGGGGCGCGCAACATCGGCGTGATCGCCCGGATACGGCCGTAACTGCGCACAGGCTCAGAGGGCGCCCGTCCGCCACACAGGCGCTGTTGCATCACCTGCGGAAGTACTGCATTACTGCATCCGGCCGTCC
Source organism: Candidatus Zipacnadia bacterium (assembly GCA_029821265.1). Taxonomy (GTDB): domain Bacteria; phylum Armatimonadota; class Zipacnadia; order Zipacnadales; family UBA5352; genus JALGTR01. The sequence goes on along the minus strand of JALGTR010000210.1, from coordinate 4,091 downwards.
AACGAAGCATATCCGGGTGAAGCCATACTGCTGGAGCACCGACAGGGCCGCGCGCGCCTCCTCCTCGCGATCCCCGAATCCCAGCAGCCACGAATTGCCCTGCACGATCTTCCATTCGCCCCCCACGCGCCTGACCTCGAGCGCATTCGGGTTGATCTGCATCGAGTCCTCGTTCGGCTGCGGCCCCTCCGGCGGCCTGCCGTCAGCCAGCCACCACGTCATCGCCGGCTCGGGATGCCCCAACTCGCAGACGGAGGATAGCCCGTAGCCCCTGATGATCCGCAGGGCCTTTTGCACGTCCTGCGGGTTCCGGCTCGACACCAGGCGCTCGCCTGTGCCATCCACCACGTGGAAGCGTATGGGCATCCTTCCGGGCCCGAGCTCGATGTCCAGGCGCGTCGTCTCGGGAGCAAAGGTCCGGCAGCGCAGCCCCGACGAGCGTATTGTCAGATCTGCGCGCAGCTCATAGTCGGAGCGGCTCCCCCTGAACATCCCTCGCAGTACCAGAGGCCTTCGCTCCGCCGCGAGTGGTGTCAGGCTCGCCGTGGACACACTCTCTGCGCCGATCGTCCAGCCCTGCGTCGTGAAGACCACTTCGCCGTGTCCCAGAAACTCCGGCTGCATCCAGTAGGCCACGAGCGCACCGATACCCATCCCGATCAGTATCCCGACCGGTCCACCCGCCACCAGTCCGCCGACGAGCCCGGCCGCCATGCCCCCGGCGATGCCGCCCGCCAGCATGTCCATGATCGCGTCCATCACCAGCTCGTCGGCCACCGCCTCCATCGACTCCGCGTGGCTTTCGATCGCGTCCATCAGCCCGCCGACGCCATCGTCCAGCTCAAACAGCAGCGCGCAGGCCACCAGCATCGGCACGCTGTACTCGATCGTCCCCTCTCCCCACGAATGTCCGGCCTCCCGCAGCGTCTGCGGCCCCTGGCCCTGAACGCGTGGGATAAGCTGCAGCCGTCCGGAGCGTCTGGAGCCATCCTCCACCCCGCCAAAGACCTGCGTCCGCCGCACCCAGTGCTCATTGATCTCAAGCTCCGCGTTCTCGATGGCGTTGGCGAGCGCGTCGGTAAGCTCGGCATATGTCGCGCTCGAGATTACATCCGGGTCCCCCGACATGGCCTCGCTCAGACGTCCCGTCGCGACGATGAAGATCAGCTCGACCTTCGCGTCATCTGACAGATCCTCGAGCAGTTCATCGATCGAGATCTCTGTCGTGATCGCCCCATCCAGCATCAGGAAGATCGCGACCGGCTCGTCCGACCCCGCCTCGGTGCACGTCCAGCCCCAATTGTCGATCGCGCAGGCGTCCGACTCGTCATGGCACACGAGCGTCGTCCAGTCCAGCCCGACCGACCAGATCGTCGCCTCGTCGTCACCGCCTCCGCCGGGCGCAGGCGGCGCGCCACGCAGCATCCGGGGCCGCAGCACCGGCCTCGCCTCCGCCAGAGGCTCCACGATCTGGCGGCCCATCTGCTGCAGCGTCTGCCGCGACAACGGCCGGTCGATCACCTCAAGCTGCTCGACGAACTCTGCGTCGAAGCCGAGGGCCACCTTCGTCTCCAGTGGCAGCGCACGGTACTGCTGAACGGCCATGCCGTAGGTCTGCCGCACCTCCGGCGAGGCCCGCGAGATGATCTCTCCGAGGCGCCGGTCAAGCTCCGTCGCCCGCATTCCGCTCAGCGCGCGCTCGACATGGTAGAAGTAAAGCGACAGAAAGCGGCCCACCGCCGGGTCAACGGTGGGCAGCTCGGGAGGCTTCGGAACGAGCATTGAGATTCGCGCGTTGTGGGGCCTGATCGATATCGTGCCCCGGGCGTTTCCGCGCTCCACGCGCAGTCCCACGCCCCACTGGCCGGTCTGCCCTGCCACGACCTCCACGCTGCCGGTCAGCGGCGAACTCCCATCCAGCGTCATCGCGGGCTCCCCCGACTCCTCCGCAGCGGCGATGTTCGTTACCTCCGCGTGCAGCGAACCCGCGTCTCCCTGCCACTCGATCCTCACATCGAGGCTTCCGGCCGAGGCAGCACGGAACAGGAACACAGCGCAGTCAGGGCCCGGCCCGAGCTCGAAATCCGCCGTGCGCGGCGCCACCATCAGCTCCGATGGCGTCGGGCTGACCGTCGGACGTTCGAGGCGCACCTGGGCGTTCGCGGCAGGTGAGGGAAGAAGCAGCAGCGCGGCGGCGAGGGCTAACGACAGCAGCAGCGACCGGCCTTCCGGAGTCATGGCGCGCCTCCGTCGGCTCAGATCAACACAGGCACTGCGCTAACATTCAGTGATACAAGTATGCCCCGCGTGTGAGCACGCTCAAACGGCGGCCCCGTCAGGTCTCAACTGAGTAGATCATCCCGTCCTCGATCTCGATCCTCAGTCCCACGACATCGTAGCGGTAATCGGCGCTCGTTCTTCCGTCCCCCCACCGCAGGATATGGCACTGGCTGTCGCCCGTGATCGGCACGCACGCGTTAAGCTCGAAGCCCGGCAGCGGTCGCCCGTATGGATCCCGCAGCTCCGCCTGCAGCCGTCCACGCACATCCGCGTCCACGGTTATCTGCTCGGCCTGCAGGTTGAAGCGCTCCAGCGTCAGCGCTCCGAGGACACGGTCGGTCGTCGCCAGCCCGGCGAAGCGCCCCTTCGGCGCCTCCGCCACCATCGTGGCCGCCCGCGCCTGCTCCACCCCGGGCGGCAGCTCGTGGTTGTGCTTGCGGTTCAGGCCCCGATACAAAAGCCTCCAGCGATCGCCCATGTCGATCAGCCGATTCGTCGCGTAGCACGCCATGTAGTCGATCTCGTCCACATCCCCGCGAGGCACCCAGCCGCCCCGCAGCGGTCGCAGCCACCGGTGCGTGTCGCGTGAGAAGCACAGCTCGATGTCCATCGTCTGCTCCCAGCACCGATAATGTCCCAGCATCCCGATCTTCCACTCGCCATCAGGCTGCACCGCGAGGTAGTAGAACTCCTGATGCAACGGATCATGCTCATCCGCGAGGATGAGCATCTCCGGATCGCTCCAGCTCAACCCATCCGCGCTCTCCCGACGATGGATCGTCCGCAGCACCTGCGGCGCGTTGTCGTGCGGCGTGACCCGGTGTGTCGACTCATCGACCGGCAGCAGCCATACGGAGTACATCTCAAACCGCGCGCACTCCTCATTGTAGTACACGTACGTCGCATCGTTCGACCGCAGGCGTTTGGCCTCAGACCAGTCCATCGTCCGCTGTCCGGCAAAGCGATCCTCCTCGCTTGCCCCCGTCAACCCCGCCACCCAGGCATTCTGCCCGAGTTCGAGGTCCGCCGGATGCATCACCGCCGGCCGCTCCGGGTCGGTCACCCGCCACCGCAGACCATCGTCGCTCTCAGCGCGCACGTAGCGCATTTTCCCGATCTCGTGCGCATGCCACCACGCCCACATCAGCCACTGGCCGTCCGGCATGCGGCATGAGCACGACCTGCGGCTGCGTCAGGCTGCCGACCTCGGGCATCCCTTCGACGATGATCCGGTTGGTCTGATGGCCGTCGATCTCAAGCTGCCCGAGTGGCCGGTTCTGCCACTGCACGCCATCGGACGACTCCGCCACCGCCAGTCCGAACTTGCGCTCCGGCTCCGGTGCGGGCCCCGAGTAGTAGAGCCGCAGCCCACCATCGGGCAGCTCCACCACGGTTCCGGCGAACACCGAGCGCTCGTCGAGGTCCCACTCCGGCCTCGGCCATTCGAGCAGGCCCATCTTCCGGACCGGCCCGTGCGCGATGTGTAACCCGTGTCTGCTCTCGACCTGCTCGTCATCGTAGAAGAACACTCGCCGCGCCATGATAGCGCCTCCCACGCATCGCCGCTGCGCACACAGAGGCCATTTCTCCGCCGCGAGGAATATTCTTCCGTCCTTCGATCGGGTAGGGCCACGTCCACCGATGCGCAGGCGCGTCGAGCAGGGCGTGACGATGGGGCTTTTGGGCAGGCTGCTCGGCGGCATGAGCACGACCTGCGGCTGCGTCAGGCTGCCGACCTCGGGCATCCCTTCGACGATGATCCGGTTGGTCTGATGGCCGTCGATCTCAAGCTGCCCGAGTGGCCGGTTCTG
>JALGTR010000209.1 GCA_029821265.1 Candidatus Zipacnadia bacterium | reverse complement strand
TCCCGGTGTGGCCGGAGGCTGGCGCCGGCCGGGTCGTCGTGTCGTCATTGTTCCCGATGCGGCGTGGGTCATCCTGCGTGGGCGACATTTCCGGGGCGGGACCGCCCGGTGTGGAGAGCAACCGGACGCGCCGCGGCGGTAACATATTTGCCGCAAGCTTTGCATTCTTTGACCACATGTGGTATAAGCTGCAGCCAAAGGGACATTGCAGCCGCCCCGACAGGGGGACAGGAGGGCCCAGTGATGGCAGCCGACGCAGCCGTGCGAGGGCCGACGTTGCTCTTCGTGGAGGATAACGCGGAGCTTCGGACCCTCGCGAGCATCGCACTCGAACCGAAGGGCCATCGCGTGCTTGCCGCAGCTGATGGTCGGGCCGCCCTCGAGATCTTCTCGAACTGCCACGACCGCATCGATGTCGCGGTGGTGGACCTCATCCTGCCGGACATGACCGGCATCGACCTGATCGCCCAGTTCACAGCGCTGGACGATTCAGTGCCGGTCCTCGTCACCAGTGGGATGGGCGGGGAGTGGTCGAAGTCAGCGCTCAGGGCCGGGGCCGTCGAATTCATCTCGAAGCCCTACAGCCTCTCTGATCTCTCGCGACAGATCGCGGAAGCGACCTCGTCGCGGGCGGCGGTCGGGTAGGCGCGCCCGTGCAGGAATGCAGGCGCCGACGCGGAAAGGACCTCCCGCACCATCGCGGATAACCGCGAGACAGCTTAGAGGGAGGCGACTTCCGTGCCCAAGCTTGCGATAAACGGCGGCTCGAAGGTCATCGACCGGCAGATAGGCAAGGACTGGCCGATCTTCGATGATACCGAGCGCGACGCCCTGCTCGAGGTTCTCGAGTCCGGGCGCTGGTGGCGTGGTAGCGGTCCGTCCGAGGAATCGAAGGTCACGCAGTTCGAGGAGGCGTTCGCGGCGTATCAGGACGCCCGCTACGGCGTGGCGGTGACGAACGGCACGCAGGCGATCGAATGCGCGCTCAAGGCCCTCGACATTCAGCCCGGAGACGAGGTCATCGTACCAGCGGCGACCTTCGTCGCGACCGCCACCGCCTGTATCCTCGTCAATGCGATACCGATCGTCGTTGACATCGATCCCCGCAACTACCAGATCGACCCCGCCGCGGTCGAGGCCGCGATCACCGACCGGACCGTCGGCATCATCCCGGTGCATTACGGCGGCTATCCCTGCGACATGGAGGCCCTCCAGAGTGTCGCCGAGAGCCATGGGCTGTGGATCATCGAGGATTCCGCCCACGCCCACGGTTCACAGTGGAACGGCCGGGGCTGTGGCTCGATCGGCGACATCGGAACCTTCTCGCTGCAGATGGGCAAGACGCTCACGTGCGGCGAGGGCGGCATCTGTCTTACGAATGACGAGGAGCTGGCGAAGGGCCTCTTCAGCTACCATCACATCGGCCGCTTCGAGGGCCGCCCGTTCTATGAACACCACATCGTGGCCAGCAACCTGCGCATGACCGAATGGCAGGCGGCTGTGGCGCTTGGCGGCCTCTCCCGGCTCGAGGAGCAGGCGAACACCCGTGAGGAGAACGCCACGTACTTCGCCAGGGGCCTCGAGCAGATCGAGGGCGTTTCGCCGCTGTGGCGGGCTGACTGGGTCACGCGCTGGAACTTCTACTTCTACCACTTCAAGTTCCACTCCGAGCAGTTCGGCGGCATAAGCAAGCAACAGTTTATCGAAGCCCTCGGTGCCGAGGGCCTCCCGGCGGGCAGCGGACATCTGCACCCGATCCAGAAGAATCCGCTGTTCACCGAGCGCAACTGGGGACCGGCCTGCTTCGGCGACAACGAGCCGCCGGACTACGCGAAGATCGAGACCCCCGAGTGCCAGCGGATCCTCGACACCGAGGGCATCGTGCTCGCACACAAGCTGTTCCTCGGCGACAAGAGTGACATGGACCTGATGCTCGAGGCGATCGAGAAGGTGCGCGCGAACGTAGACGAACTGCGCTGACGGGACCACCGATGATCATCGGAGCCGGAGCGTGACGCTCCGGCTCCGCCGTGCGAGGTGAGCTGGAGTGCACGGAACTATCGGCGTGGCGGTGGTCGGCTGCGGCGCAATCGCTCGTGCGATCTACCTGCCGATTCTCGACGAGCTGCCGTACGTCACCGTCTCGGCGTGCGTTGATGCCGATGCCGGCGCTCGCGCGCGTATGGCCGCCCGGTGTCCGGACGCGACGATAGCGCAGACGGCCGATGAGATCGCAGGCTGCGACTGCGCGATTATGCTTACACCGGTGGGTCCCGGCATTGATGCACACTACGAGCCGGTCCTCGCGCTCATGGAGGCCGGCGTGCCGACCCTGTGCGAGAAGCCGCTGTCCGCCGACATCGAGCGCGCGGAGGCCATGGTGGCCGCAGCGGACAGGGCGAACACGCTCTTGATGATGAGCGTCAACCGCCGCTTCGCGCCCGTCTACCGCCGCGCCGCCGCGCACTTCACCGACACGGCGATCGACCTGTGCATCGCCGAGAAGAGCGGCTCAGGCGGTATATACCGCGAGATTGTGACGAACAGCCTGCACGTGCTGGACGTCATGCGCTGGCTGTGCGGCGAGGTCGCCGAGCTGCGCGGATGGTGTGCGACCAAGGGCGAGACCGACCTGCGGGCGAGCGTGGCCATGCGGTTCGTCGACGGGGCGACAGGCAGCTTCGTGATGAGCCGTGATGCGGGCCTCTGGGTCGAGCGAGTCACGCTGCACGGCGGCGGACGAACGGCGGTCGTCGATGCGCCTCACCGCGTCGAGCTGATCGCGGACGGTGTTCGCGAGGTCTGGTCGCCCGATCAGGACCGGTGGCAGATGTCCGAACATGAACGCTGGGGCTTCAGGGCGCAGCTCGAGCACTTCATCGCATGCGTCCGAAATGACGAAGAGCCTCACGCCACCGCGGCCGACGGCCTGCTCAGCCATCAGCTTGCCGCGCGAATTCGCGCATTGTGACGGGTCGCAACCGAGGAATAACCTGCCGCATGGAGGTTCCGTTGATGTCTGCCGTCACAGAGGTCGACCTCAAGCTCAACTCAGGCGACGACCGCGAGGCCGTTTTCGATACCGAGCCGATCCAGATCATGCGCATTCGCCTCGAGCCTGGCGACTCGCTACCACGGCACAGGGCCAACTCCAACGTGCTGCTGGTCCCGCTGGAGGGCACGGTGAGCGTGCAGGAGGATGACGGGCTCTTCCACAATGCATCGCCTGGCCATGCGCTGAAGGTGGAGTATCGCACGCCGATGCTTGTCAGCAACGCGGGTGACGAACCGCTGACATTCCTGGTTCTGAAGACCCCACATCCGAAGGTCATCGCGCGCGAGGAGTGAACACCTCCCGGAGGCCGCGGCGGCCTCCGGCATTACCATATCAGCTCATTCGGCGGAAGGTGATTGGGCGTGTACAACCTCCACCCGGTACGAGTGTACTACCTCGACGAAGTGCTCGAAGACCCGCGCATGGTCGCGCGTATGGAGCGCATGGTCGGCGCGATGCAACTGCCGGAGACCGGCGTGCAGGAGTTTGCCCGCGAGGACGTCCCCTCGGTGATCGAGGACCTGCAGTCGGCGTGGTCGCCGGAGATGGTCTTTGATGAGCCGTGGGGGCCGTGGGCGAGGCCGGTGGTGTTCACCGTTCAGGACCTCGAAGACACGAAGCCCGAATACGCCGAGATCGTCGAGCGCCTGCCGGAGGGAGGAGCTCTCTCGCACGTTCACCAGCTCCTCGGACACATCGACACCGCCCGGCCGTATCACGAGCGCGAGGATGACTGGCAGAAGAATTTCGTCTGCTGGCCGACGAAGGACTTCGGGACGATGTCCGGCTGTCCACATGGCTGCCAGTATTGCGGTGTCGGCAAGTCCAGCTTTTTCACCGCGATCGGTCTGAATATCGAGGAGTTCATGGAGGTCGCAGTGCCGCGGACGATCGCGGAGCGGCCGTGGCAGAAATGCTTCCGGATGATCGGCTGGGGTGCCGACCACATCGCGTGGGAGCCCGAGTACGGGGTCATCGACCTGTACACCAGGGCCCTCGCAAAGCACGATCGCTACGGCTACTTCCACTCAACAAGCTCGAACGTGGAGTGGCTGGAGGACGTGGAGCACCGGGATCGACTCATCGGTATCTGGAGCACCACCTGTGAGAGCGTGGCCCGGGACATCGAGCCGGGCTCGGGGCCGGCGCTGGACCGGATTACGGCGGCGGCGAAGTGCGAGGAGATGGGCATTCCGGTCCGCTTCAAGTTCAAGCCGATGATCCCCGTGCGTAACTGGCGCGAGGAGTACGCGGAGATCATCGAGCAGATGTGCACGCTCACGAATCCCGAGTCGATCGGCTTCTGCGTCGTGATGTGGAACACCGTTGAGAGCCTCGCGCAACTGATCGACTTCAATCTTCTCGACCCTGATTACGTGCAGGCCGCGCAGGATGCGGCGGAGGAGATGCGCGACGTGATCACCGGCCCATTCCCCCACGATGTCCGCGCAGAGATCTACCACTACCTCACCGAGCAGGTGCGGCGCTGGGACGAGGATGTGCTACTTTACATCAGCACCGAATCGCGCGAGATGTGGGATGAGATGGCGGACGCCCTGGGCCAGCGACCGGAGAGCTTCTTCTGCGGCTGCAACCCGATCGGGCTGCCCGGCGGGAAGCTGGCGGTATCGAAAGACTGCCCGCACTCGACCTACAGGCGGCTCGAGGCGGAGACTGCCGAGGTCTGACGCTCGAAGACGCCAGCCGAGACTTTCGGCACGGGAGATGACAGCCGATGCCCGATCGATGCGACCGGCCCAACTTCATCATCGTGACGACCGACCAGCAGCGCTACGACACACTCGGCGCGACGGGCAATGACATCGTCGCCACGCCAAACTTCGATAATCTCGCCGCCAGCGGGACGCTTTTCACGCGCTGCTACACGCAGAACACCGTCTGCATCCCCTCGCGCGCCTGCCTGCACACCGGGCGCTACACCCATCAGCACGGTGTGCAGTACATGGAGAGCGAGATCGACACCACGCCGGTGTTGCCCCACTGGGAGACGACCTTCATGGAGCGGCTGCAGCACGCCGGGTACTACACCGGCGCCTGCGGCAAGATCCACATGATGCAGCCCAAGGGCTACCACTGGACGCAGCTTACGGGCGGGAAGGGCTCGCGCTGGCGCAAGATCATCGGTCAGGACATCGGGCCGGCGCCGTTGGGGCAGGATTACGCGCGCTGGCTCGAGGAGAAGCGACCGGGCGCATACATGGAGATCTACGAGCAGCGCCAGCGGCCGGAGTACGACAACGCGACGGTGGTGAACACGCTCGCCGAGGATGAGTACGTGGACTACTGGATCGCCGAGATGGCGATCGAGTTTCTGCGCATGCAGCGCGGTGACAGACCATGGCTACTCTGGGTGGGCTTCTGCGGACCGCACGGACCGTTCGATCCGCCTGAGCGATACGCGCGGATGTACGACCCCGAGGAGATGCCATTCCCGGAGACATTCACCGACGAGATGTGGGACCGGCCGGAGTTCATGCGCCGGGAGCGGCCTGACACGGTCAGTGACGAGCAGCGCGAACTTGTGCAGACACGAATCGCCTACTACTACGCGATGATGACCCAGATCGACGACATGCTCGGCCGGATCCTCGACGTGCTGCAGGCGCTGGGCATGGTGGACAACACGATCATCACGACCACCGCTGATCACGGCGAGATGCTGGGCGACTGGGGACGCTGGGGCAAGGGCGTCTTCCTCGAGCAGGTCGTGCACATGCCATTCATCATGCACATCCCCGAGCGACTGAGGACCGAGAGCTGCCCGAGCCGCTACGACGGGGTGATCGAGAACTTCTCGATCGCCGCTACCACGCTCGACTACGCCGGAGTGGAGATCCCGCCGGAGATGGCGGCCCCGAGCCTGCGGCCGATCCTTGAGGATGGAAGGGACTCGCGCGGCCTGGCGCTCACGGAGTATGTGGACAACAACCGCAGGCGCGCGGGAGCATGCGTCATCGACGAGCGCTACAAGTACGCCACGTGGGGCACGGAGTATATTGGTGAGCTGTATGACCTGCAGGAGGATCCCGGCGAGCGCCGCAACCTCTGGAACGAGCCCGGCTACGCCGACGTGCGGCGGGAGATGTCCGAGAAGCTGATGGACCGGATGCTGCACTCGATGGAGCCGGCGTACACGTCATTCCTCGGCAAACTGCCCGAGCATGTCCGCAACCCCGGCTGGGGTGAGGAGCGCTGGTAATGCGAACGACCGCGATCGTGTTTCCTTTGCTGTTTGCACTGCCGCTAATGGCGACGGCACAGGACCTGCGGCTGATACTCCCGGAGCGGATCTACGCGGTGCCGGGCATCGAGACGAACGTGTACTTCGACAACGTCGTGCTGCACCCGGACAGCACTCGACTGCTGTTTGACGTCGACTGTCCGCTGGGAGCGCAACAGGAAGAGCGCTGGACGGCCATCCCGACCGCTGAGCAGGTGGGAGAGCACACCCTGACACTGCGCGTGGTCACACCGGAAATCCAGACGATCGCGGAGGCCAGCGCCACCATCCGCGTCATCGATCCCGCGGCCGGCGCCGGACGCGCAATCAGGCTCCTGTGCGTTGGAGACAGCCTCACGAATGCCTCGCAGTACACCAGGCGGCTGGTCGAGCTGTTCCAGGGCGACCAGGAGCCAGCGTTGACTCTGATCGGTGAGAACGGCCCTGACGGCGAGCCCGCGAACCGGCATGAGGGCTACGGCGGATGGCGCGCGGAGGCCTTTGCGACCCGATGGGCCGAAGTGGACTGGGCGGAGCAGAACGGCCGTATGCGCCGCCAGCGCAGCCCATTCGTCTTCGAGGTGGACGGCCAGCCGCGGCTCGATTTCCAGCAGTACCTCGATCGCAACAGCGGTGGCCAGCCCCCGGACTTCATCACGATCCTGCTGGGAACCAACGACACCTTCGGCGCGAACGAGGAGACCATCGAAGGTGCCATCGACGTGATGTTCGACAACCTCGACGCCCTCATCGCGGAGATGCAGCGTGTCGCCCCGGAGGCCGAGATCGGGCTGTTGCACCTCGTGCCACCCTCGGCGAGTCAGGACGCGTTCGCGGCCAGCTACCGCTGCGGCCAGACACGCTGGCAGTTCCGACGGAACGTGCACCGGGTCATCGAGCGTCAGATCGAGCACTACGGTGCCCGCGAGGACGAGGGCATCTTCCTCGTGCCCGCATTTGTCAACCTCGACACGGTGCATGGCTTCCCGCACATGAACGTCAGGGCGAACGCGCACACCACGACAGAGGTCTCCCGCGCCAGCAACGGAGTGCACCCCTCAACCGCAGGCTACTACCAGATCGGGGACGCCATCTACTGCTGGCTGAAGAGCCGGCTCGCCGGATGATCGCACGCTACGGATGGATGCCGCGTGCGGTGATGGCCTCGGCGACGCGTTCGACGGCGACCGCCATCGCGGCGTTGCGCATGTCAGTGCCGAGTGACAGCGAGCGCTCATAGACCTGGTGGTACGCACCGACCATGACGCGCTCGAGGCGGCGGTTGACCTCCTCCTCGCTCCAGAACAGCTTCTGGATGCCCTGGCACCACTCAAAGTATGAGACGGTGACGCCGCCGGCGTTCGCGAGGATGTCCGGAACCACGAAGATGCCGCGATCCACGAAGATATCGTGCGCCTCCGGCGTGGTCGGCCCGTTGGCGCCCTCGACGATGAGCTTCGCGCGGACGCTCTCGGCGTTCTCTGCCGTGAAGACGTTCTCGAGCGCCGCTGGCACGAGGACGTCGCAATCGAGAGCCAGCAGGTCCTCGTTCGCGATCTCCTCGCCTCCGGGGAATCCCCTCACGTAACCGGTCTCCGCCACGTGGCGCTGGAGTGCGAAGATGTCGAGGCCATCGCCGCAGAACACGCCACCACTGACATCCGACACCGCCTGCACCTTTGCGCCGAGGGGCGCGATGAGTTCGGCGAATGCCCCACCGACCTTGCCGAAGCCCTGCACCGCGACGGTGGCGCCTTCGATGGGCATGTCAAGCGTCTTGAGGGCCTCGCGAGTGACATAGACGATGCCCCTGCCCGTCGCCTGCGCCCGGCCCAGGGATCCGCCAATGCAGACCGGTTTGCCGGTGACGACAGCGGGGATCGAGTAGCCGTACTGCATCGAGTAGGTGTCCATCAGCCAGCCCATGGTTCGCTCGTTGGTGTTGACGTCCGGGGCCGGGATATCGCGGTCCGGTCCGATGACCTCAACCAGCTCATAGACGAAGCGTCGGGTCAGATTCTGCAACTCGCGCTCGCTCATCTGGGCCGGATCGCAGATCACGCCCCCCTTGGCGCCGCCGTAGGGGATGTCCACGACGGCGCACTTCCACGTCATCCACATGGCCAGCGCGGTGACTTCATCCATGGTCACGCACGGATGGTAGCGGATGCCGCCCTTGCAGGGCCCGCGATCCATGTTGTGCTGCACGCGGAAACCAACAAAGACCTCGGTGCTGCCATCGTCCATGTGCGTGGGGATGGAGACCGCAACGGCGCGCTTGGGCTTGCTCAGCTTCAGATGCACCGCAGGATCGAGATTGACCAGTGCGGCGACCTCGTCAAGCTGGTGCAGAGCGCTTTCGAGCACATTGGTGGGACAGACCACTTCAGTTGCCACAGAGGGCCAGCTCCTTCACCAGGGCGATGCTGCACGGACGAACGGAAGACAGGCGGCGCGCCCCGACGGCCTCCGGAGCGCGCCGCTGGATCTCGGTTCGGCGTCGATCAGGGGTAGATGCCGCGCATCTGAATGGCCTCTGCCACGCGGCCGACGGCGACAGCCATGGCGGCGGCGCGCATGTCCACGCCACGCCGCTCGTGCTCAGCATAGACCTCGTCGAAGGCCCTGACCATGATGTTTTCGAGCTGCGTGTTTACCTCGTCCTCGGTCCAGAAGTAGGCCTGCAGGCCCTGCACCCACTCGAAGTACGAGACGGTCACACCGCCCGCGTTCGCGAGAATGTCGGGGATCACGAAGACATCGTTCTCGTTGAGGATCTTCTGGGCGGCGGGAGTTGTGGGCCCGTTCGCGCCCTCGGCGATGATCTTCGCCTTGATCCTGTCGGCGTTTCCCTCGTTGATCGCGTTCTCGAGAGCCGCGGGGATCACAACGTCGACCTCGAGTTCGAGCAGCTCCTCGTTTGTGATCTCATCGGCGTCCGGGAAGCCGACGACGGAGCCGCTCTCCGCCTTGTGCTCCATCAGCGACTGCGCAGGCATGCCGTTGGGGTTGTAGACGCCTCCGGACGAGTCCGACGCCGCCACGATCTTGCAGCCGTAAGGCTCGATCAGCTCGGCGGCCGACGCGCCAACGTTCCCGAAGCCCTGCACGGCTATCGTCGCGCCCTCCATCGGGATCCCGAGGCGCTTCATGGCCTCGCGCACGGTCAACACACAGCCGCGACCTGTGGCCTTCTCGCGCCCGAGAGAGCCGCCCAGTGCGATGGGCTTGCCGGTGACGACCGCCGGGACGGAGTAGCCCTTCTGCATCGAGTAGGTGTCCATGATCCACGCCATGACCTGCGCGTTGGTGTACACGTCGGGGGCGGGGATGTCCTTTTCAGGACCGATGACCTCGACAAGCTCGGTGGTGAAACGCCGCGTCATGCGCTCGAGTTCGCCCTCGGACATCTCCTTGGGGTTGCAGATGACCCCGCCCTTGGCGCCGCCGTAGGGGATGTTGACGACCGCGCACTTGTAGGTCATCCACATCGCCAGAGCGATGACCTCTTCGATGTTGACGTCGGGATGATAGCGGATTCCGCCCTTGCACGGACCCCGGTCCATGTTGTGCTGGGCCCGATATCCGGTGAAGACCTGGAAGCTGCCATCATCCATCCTGGTCGGGATGGAGACAGTCATCACGCGCTTGGGCTTGCGCAGCTTGTTGTGTATGGCCTCATCAAGCTCGATAAGCTCGGCCGCCTCATCGAGCTGGGTCAGCGCCGCGCCCAGCGG
>JALGTR010000208.1 GCA_029821265.1 Candidatus Zipacnadia bacterium | reverse complement strand
TGATCACTGTCCCTGCTCCGCGGCGCACAGGCTGGCCGCGCGCTCACAGGCCTCGATTGCCGCCTGGTTGACGGCGCGATTGCCGGGGTTGGCCTCTGCGTCGGCCCTGTAAGCGTTCGCCGCCTGCTGATAGAGCTCGGCGGCGCGGGCGCAGTCGCCGCTGGCGCGTGCCTGATCGGCCTGGGCGCGCAGGGCAGCGGCCTGCTCGGATCGACCGGAATCGGACGCTCCCTCCGCGGCAGGCTGCTCCGAGGCCTCAGTCTCGCTGGTAGGTGACGGCGCGAAATCGGAGGCGCGGGCGCGCACCGGCGAGGTGTCCACCACCGGCGGACGCGGAGCCCGCCGGGTCTGCTGCTGGGGCTGCCGGTTCGGCTGGTCAGGCTCGCCACCGATCGGGATCGGGCGGAATGGGTTCGGCCCGCTGGATGGCGCAATCTTATGCTGGTAGGACGGAACCGAGCGAGGCGCGGAGACCATCTGCCGTTCGCCGGCCGGGCTCACCTGCTGCTTCCGGCGAGCATAGCGGAGGCCCTGCCGCGCATCCCGGTCGTCGGGGTTGATCGCAAGGGCGACCTCGAAGGCCGCCTCGGCCGCCGCATAATCACCGCGATCGAGCGCCTCACGCGCGATCTTCATCTGCTCCTCAAAGGTGCGCTCCTGACGATGGCCCGTCCACGCGTAAACTCCGACGAGGGTGAGGATGACGAGCACGATGAAGGCCGTGCCCAATCCGGCGACCCACGGGCCGTAGCGCGTGTATATCGCCGAAGCGGCCTCCTGCTCCTCCTCCGGGCGCGAGGCGGAGCCGGTCTCGTAGAGCGACTCGAGCTTCTCCCGCTCAACGGTGCGCGAGGGATCAAGCTGGAGGACCCGCCGGTAGGCTCCGGCCGCGGCGATGGTGTTTCCGCGCTGCTCTTCGGCCATGCCGAGCAACGAGTACGCCGCGATGAGGTCGGGCGCGATCTCTATGGCCTCGCGGCAGCGACTGGCAGCAGCCTCCGGCCGGCCCTCGGACAGGGCCTGCGCGGCCTGCTGGAGCAGGCGCTCGGCCTCCGAGCCGACACCGGCGGCGGCCTCGGGGTCGAGCACCATCGTGCGCTCAACCTCCGACCCGCCGACCGGATCGATGCGATCCGTGTCGCTGCCGACCTCTGCCTCCCCGACAGTGCCCGACAGTGACGCCCCGCAGCGCACGCAGAACGTCGCGCTCTCGGCGTTTCTGGCTCCACATTCGGTGCATTCGCTCATGGCTTCCCGCCCCCGGCCTGTTCAGGTGGAGGTTTGTGGTAGTTTCGGGGCTAAGATTGCACACTTCCTCGATGCTACGTTACCCCAAAGAACCACCCGTGTCAAGATTCAGGCGCACGGGATGACCCGTGCGCCTTTGTTGAGACGTTGCGGGCGAGGCGCATGTTCCCCGCCATCTCGACCTGCGGGCACCCGATCTGCCCTACCTACATGACGACCTTGTTGAGGCCGTACTCGATGATCCCCTGCGCCCCGGCGGCCTTCAGGGCCGGGATGAGGTCCTTCACCTGCTTGACGTCCACGACCGTCTCCACCGCCACCCAGCCCTCACCGTTGTTCGCGAGCGGAGAGATGGTGGGCTTCTTCAACGCCGGCAGGCAGTTGACGACCTCATCAAGATCGCTCTTCTGCACGTTCATCTTCAGGACGACCTTGTTCTCGGCCTCGAGGGCTGCGTTCAGCAGCAGCGAGATGCTCTCGATCTTCTTGCGCTTCCAGGGATCTGCCCAGGCTTTCTTGTTGGCCACGAACTTCGTGCAGGACGAGAACAGCGTGTCGATGATGCGAAGGTTATTGGCCCGAAGCGTGCTTCCCGTCTCAGTCCCCTCGACGACGGCATCCACGAGGTCCGGACACTTCGCCTCAGTGGCGCCCCATGAGAACTCGACCTCGGCCTCCACCCCGTGCTTTTCGAGGAACCGCCTGGTCACCCCGACCAATTCCGTGGCGATACGCTTGCCCTGGAGGTCCTTCCAGCTTTCGATCTGGGAGTTCTCGTGCACCGCAAGCACCCAGTGGTATGGGCGCATGCCGCCCTTGGCGTAGATGAGATCGGAAACCTCGACGAGATCGACGTCCCGCTCGACGATCCAGTCATATCCCGTGAGGCCGCAGTCGAGGACACCATGCGCGATGTACTCCGGCAGCTCCTGGGCGCGAAGCAGCACGCTCCACAGCTCGTCATCTCCCAGGTCGGGCGAGTAGGCGCGTTCATCAACCGTCACCGAGAAGCCGGCCTTCTGAAACAGCTCGATCGTGGAGTTCTGAAGACTGCCCTTGGGCAATCCGATACGCAACTGCCTGTCCGACATGGCGGGTCACTCCTCAATATCGGGATCGTCTGCGCGCCGGGGCGCGCAGACCTCCTGCAATACTTGCTCATCCGGCAGCACAGGCGTCTCCGCGGCCTGTCGGCCGAGCAGAAAGCGGACGCCCGTGATCACGAACCACAGGCTCAGCGCGATCAGCAGGCTGCCGCAGACGATGATCAGCCAGCGATAGATCGTCGGCGACAGCCAGCCGGCGCCGGTTACGGCAATAATGCCGACCAGGCCGTACCAGACGAAGTCGGAAAGCTCGTGGCCGACGTAAAAGGCGATGTACTCGCCGGCGGTACAGGGCGCGGTATGCGCGAGCTGGCCGCTCCCAATGGTCGCCCACCAGCCCGCGAAGTACGGGTTCATCACGCAGACGAGGGCCCCGGCGAGCATCAGTTCGGTCCACGAGAACGCGGCCGCCGCCTGGTCGAGATTGAGCGCGACAGATGAGGCGCTGCGGATCATATCCACGCCCATCCAGGCGAGAAACCCGCCGCCGATCAGTCCGATGGCGCCGCGCAGCGCCGGCCGCTCGAGGACCTGGCGCAGGCCCGCGACGAGCAGCAGGACGGTGATGATCTCCAGGGCCGCGTGGCCGGCGAGGATCCACCAGACCGCGCTCATGCCCTGCGCCCCGGCCTGCCCAACGGTGAGCACGAGCATCGGCCCGGGCATCATCGCGCCCGAGAACCCGGTAACGAACGCAATGCCGAAGATGCGCACGGCCTTCATCTCAGAGCGGCCCTCCTGGTCCGGCCTCGCTGTCCCGCTCCCACGCATGCCCGGCAGGCGGGGAGCCTGTCACAGGTTTGTCCGGCCGCTGCTCGTCGCGCCTTCGAACGACCCACGCTCACAGCGCGACAGGTCGAGACTGCGAGCACCTGAGGCCAGTATGCCCGTTCTCGTCGCGCAGGACGAAGCGTCTCATCTCCCACCGGGCTTCCTGACGGCAGAGAAGCGGTCAGAAGGCTTACGCAAGACCGGGCGACGGCATGTGCGCCGTCGCCCGGGTCATTGTCGGCTCAGGCGCGGTCGGATACTACGCGCCGACCTCGTTGAGCGCCGCGTGCATGGCCTCCTCGAAGATATCCAGGCTCTCGTTGGCCTGCTCCTCGGTGATGACCAGCGGCGGGGCGACGCGGATGACGTTGCTGTAAAGGCCGATCGGCGCGATGCAGATCAGGCCGCGCTGGAAGCACTCCCAGACGATCTGGCGCGTCAGCTCCGGCGCCGGCTCCCTGCTCTCGGGGTCCTTCACGAACTCGAGGCCGCCCATCAGACCGAGCACGCGGATGTCACCAAGCTGCGGGAAGCTCTCCTGCATCTTCACGAAGCGCTTCTCGAACAGCTTGCCCATCTTCGCGGCGTTCTCAACCAGATGCTCCTCCTCGATGATGTCTATCGCCGCGAGTGCGGCCGCCGAGGAGATCGGGTTGCCCCCGTTAGTGCTGCCCATCGAGCCCTCGGGCAGCGCGTCCATGATCTCGCTGGTGCCCACCACCGCCGAGCACGGGATGCCCGAACCGAGGCCCTTGCCGAGAGTGATCAGATCGGGCTTGATGTCCCAGTGCTCCATGCAGAACATCTTTCCGGTGCGACCGAAGGATGACTGCACCTCGTCGAGGATGAAGATCAGGCCACGGTCCTTGCACCAGCGGTCGAGGCCCTCGATCCACGACTTCGGCGGGATAATGCCGCCCGCGCCGCCCTGATAGGGTTCGGTGATGACGCCACAGAGGGCGTTCGAGGACTGGCGATCGACCAGCCAGTCGAGATACTCGAGGCAGGCCTGCGCGGCCTCCTCCTCGCTCTTGCCCTGGCAGATCGGCGCGCGATACATATACGGGAACGGGGCGTGCAGGAAGCCCGGCGTCATCGGCCCGTAGTTATTCTTGGTGCCCATCATGCCGCCGGCCGACGCTGCGCCGTAGGTGCGACCATGGAACGCGCCGTCGAAGCCGATGATCTCATAGCCGTCACTGACGCGGCGCGCCATCCGGATTGCCGCCTCGGTGGCATCGGAGCCGGTGGTCACGAGGAACGCCTTGTCGATGTACTCGGGCGTGATCTCAACGAGGCGCTTCGCCAGCTCCGCGCGAGGCTCAGTCACGAAATCATAGCAGTTGAAGAGCTTTTCGCACTGGTCTTTGACCTGCCTGACGTAGTAGGGATGGCAGTGCCCGACGTTCGTGACGAGCACGCCGCTGGACCAGTCGAGAAACTCATTTCCGTCCACGTCCCAGACCACGCAGCCCTCGGCATGATCCCACACGACGGGCATCTGGTCACCCATCGAGCGCGGTTCATATGTGCGGGCGGTCTCGATGATCTCCTGTGAGCGTGGTCCTGGAAGCTCGGTAATGATCTTTGGCATCTCGGTCGCCTCTCCGGTGATCTGACTGGGCTCGTGGGGAGCCGTACACGCAAAGATGAGGGCGGCGAGAAAGCCCTTTTCGGGCCTCTTCCCCACCCGTGTGGAAGTATAGCGGGGCGTCGGTGTGGTGTCAAACCTGCGGCACTCCGAACCAGCCGCCCAACACAGCGAGGGCATGAGGCATCGTGGAGCGTGACGAGCGACGAACGCGAATACCTCTCGCCGCACCGGGCGAGGGATGCCGGTAACCTGCGGAAGCGGCGGCCCCGCAGACGGGGGCCGCCGCTCATGCCGACATCTGCCGGGCGCGGATCAGAGCTCGGTCAGATCGACCAGCTCACCGGTCTCGATGCTCTTGTGGACGCCCACACCGATACGGGTGGCCTCGAGGCCGTCGTAGCCGTCCGGGTACTCGCCGAGGTCCTCCTTCGAGCCGCCGTCGAGCAGCACGTTGACGTTGCGGGCGAAGTCGGCGATCGAGTCCATCCCGTAGCCCTCGAAGATCTGCCGGCCCTGCTTGTCCTTCCGCTCGCGCAGGAAGCTCTTGTTGTGCGTCTGCATGCCCTCTTCGTAGGTGCAGGTGACCGTTCCGCGGTCCTGCGAGTCGCACTCGAGCATGCCCTCGGTGCCGACCATGCGGATACCCTGGTTCACGATCGCCTCGAACGGGTCGGGCATGATCCAGGAGGTGTCGAACATGATCGTCGCGCCGTTATCGAACTCGACCTTCGCCGAGATGCTGTCCCACGCATCCACGCCGAGACTGGGGAGCTTCTTCCTGACCCCCGTGGCCCACACCTTCGTACCCTTCGCCCCGCCCATCAGAAAACGCGCGAGGTCGTAGAAGTGGATACCGAGGAACCAGGCGGGCGAGGACTTCTCGGCCGCGGCCGGCCACCAGTCGCGCGGAACCTCGATGCGATCTTCCATGTGCGCGTAGCCATACTCGATCTCGCCGAGGTCACCGGCGTCGATCTTCTGCTTCATCGCGATGTGATACTCGTCAAAGCGCTTGTGGAAATCGACCTGCAGCAGGACGTTGTTGCGCTCCGCCGCCTCGATCATCTCGCGGCAGCCCTCCATCGTCACATCCAGCGGCTTCTCAGAGAGCACGTGGATGCCCCGCTCACAGGCCTCCAAGACGAACATCCTGTGCAGGTAGTCCGGTGTCACGACCGTGACGCCGTCGAGGTCCTCCTTGTCGAACATCTCCTGGTAGTCGGTGTAGCCGTTGAAGTCGAACTCCTGCAAACGCTCCTCGAGCAGTTCCTCGTTGACATCGCAGGCCGCAACCAGCTCCGCCTCGCCCCAGTAGCCCATCTGGCGGAAACAGCGCAGATGCTGAATGCCGAACTCACCAAGACCGATCACGCCGATACGTGCCTGTGCCACGACAGATTCCTCCCAGCTTTCCTGTACATCGGATACCGGGCCGGGCCGATGCCCGGCCGTGACTTGAGGTCATCACTGATGCAGGTGGTTTCGCCGCACGCTGCATCATCCCTCCCCGCCCGGAGGCCGTCCCCATCGCGGCCGGCTCCAGACATGCGCGGTAGATACGCGCGATCCCGGGCGGCAACCTGCCCGGGATCGCTCCGGCCGACGTTCGCAGACCGGCGCCTACTCGCCGTTGCACCAGTCGATGATGCCGAGGGCGAGACCCTTTGCGCCGTTGAGCATCTCGGTGACCGAGATCTTCTCGTCGTCGGAGTGCGCCTCCTGAATGTCGCCCGCGCCGTAAACGATGACCGGCATGTTGCCGACACGGTTATACAGCCGGGCGTCGCAGCTGACGTTCCAGCCGAAGACCTCCGAACCCGGCTCGAACTGCGTGACCGCGTTGTGGAATGTCACCGGCAGCGGATGATCGGCCGGGATCTCATACGAGTCGTTGTGCAGCTTCGGGAAGGTCAGCTCGAAGTGGTCCTTGAGCCACTCGTCATCGGTCTCCATGACCGCGTCGTACAGCTCCTGCTTCACCTGGTCCATCGACTTGTTCGGCAGGAAGCCGACGCCGCCCTCGAGCACGCACTCGCCGGCGACCATGCTCGGCCAGCCCTCAGCCCGGATAATGCCCAGACACAGCTGCACAGGCGCCTCATAGCGCTCGAAGAGCGGGTAGTTCGCGCTCTCGGCGATGAGCTTCTTCTCGTACTTGAGCATCTGGTTGATCGCTTCCATCATGTGCTCGATGGCGTTCTCGGCCTCGTGGCGTCGGCCCATGTGCTTGGGGGTGCCAAACGTCTTCGCGCGGAACCAGATTGCGCCGCGGTTGGCCGGGAAGACGTTGAGCGAGGAGCCCTCACCGACGATGACACCGTCCGCGCGGTGCCCCTGGCGGATCAGCGCCAGTGCGCCGTTGCCGCCGACCTCCTCCTCGAGGCAGACCTGCTGCTCGATGTCGCCCTTGAGCTCGACGCCGAGGTCCATAACCGCGCGGATGGCCAGCGTCTGCATGACCACCTGGCCCTTGGCGTCCATCGCGCCACGACCGATGATGTAGTCGCCCTCGAGCTTCGGATCGAAGGCCTCCTTCCAGTCGGCCCCCGGGACCACATCGGTGTGCGACTGCAGGATGAGACTGCGGCCGCCACCGGTCCCCTCGAGGTTGGCGACGAC
>JALGTR010000207.1 GCA_029821265.1 Candidatus Zipacnadia bacterium | reverse complement strand
GCGGCCTCACGATCAACGGTGTGCGCATTGACGAGCTGATTGACTGATGCACGAGCTTGTATCGCTCGAGCAGGCGGACGCGATCATCCGCGGAGTTGCCTGGGGACTGCCCGTAGCGGGCATTCTCGTGGGCCTGATCGCCGGCCTCGTGCAAGGTCGCGTCAGGCGCGGCCTGCTGGTGGGCGTGGCATTCGGGCTGCTGGGGCCGATCATCTGGGCGATGTGGCTGCTCTACGGCTCGATGGTGCGATATGACCCCGAGACCGGACGCGCCGGGCTGCATTCCGTTGCCACCCATGCGCTTGCGGCGCTGATCTTCGTGGGCGTCGGGGCGCTGCTCGGGGCGGGTTACCGGCGGCTGCTGGATGGCGATGCACGCTGAGCGGCCGCGGGGGCCCCGCACGGGCAGATGCTTGTGTTAAACGTTAGACCAGTCGCCGGCCGTTGCCGGCGGTGGCAAACAAAAGGGAGAGACTGAAGATGGCAGCGAAGATGTACTACGATGACGATGCGGACCTCAATCTGCTGAGCGGAAAGACGATCGCGATCATCGGCTACGGAATCCAGGGCGGCGCGCAGGCCAAGTGCCTCCGTGACAGCGGCCTGAATGTGGTGGTCTCGGAGCTTGAGGGCACCGCGAACTACGATCGTGCCGTGGAGGACGGCTTCGAGCCGATCAGTGCCGAGGAGGCGGCGAAGCAGGCGCAGGTCGTGCAGATCCTGACCCAGGATCACGTGCAGGCGATGGTCTACAAGAAGGCCATCGAGCCGAACCTCGACGAGGGCGACGCGATCGTCTTCTCGCACGGCTTCAATATCCACTACGGGCAGATCGTGCCCCCGGATAACGTCGATGTGTTCATGGTGGCGCCGAAGGGCCCTGGCGCCCTGGTTCGCGAGTGCTATGTGGCCGACACCGGCGTCCCCTCGCTGGTCGCGGTCTACCAGGACTTCACCGGGAATGCGATGGGCCTGGCGCTGGCGTACGCGAAGGCGCTTAAGGCGACGAAGGCGGGCGTGATCGAGACGACCTTCAAGGAGGAGACCGAGACCGACCTGTTCGGCGAGCAGGCGGTGCTGTGCGGCGGCGTGGCCGAGATGATCACCGCCGGCTTCGACACGCTGGTCGAGGCGGGCTATCAGCCGGAGATCGCCTACTTCGAGGTTCTGCACGAGCTGAAGCTGATCATGGACCTGATCTACCAGAAGGGGATCACCGGCATGCGCCGCGGC
Organism: Candidatus Zipacnadia bacterium; assembly: GCA_029821265.1. Lineage (GTDB taxonomy): Bacteria > Armatimonadota > Zipacnadia > Zipacnadales > UBA5352 > JALGTR01. The sequence goes on along the minus strand of JALGTR010000207.1, from coordinate 5,857 downwards.
GTCTCCGACACGGCCACCTACGGCGACCTCACGCGCGGCAAGCGCATCATCACCGATGAGACACGCGAGGAGATGAAGCGCATGCTCGAGGAGGTGCAGGACGGCTCCTTCGCCAAGGAGTGGATCCTTGAGAACATGACCGGGCGCCCGTGCTACAACGCGCTGCTCGAGAAGAGCCAGGCGCATCAGATCGAAGAGGTCGGCAAGCGCCTGCGCGCGATGATGCCGTTCATCGACGACGAGGACTGAGGGCGCCGTCAGGCAGCTGTTCAGCATGTCAGCCGTTTCGCGATTGCGGGCGGGGGGAGCGATCCCCCCGCCCGCTTCCGTTACGGAGAGGGTCTGTGTGGCAGACCCCGCCTCTTGAGCATGCGAGACCGGTTCAGTACAATGAGACCATGCTCATTAGCGACCGGATTGAGGTTGAGATGGAGGACACGGAACTGGCGCTGCGCGCACCGGTCGCGTTCGTCTGGGACGGCACTCGCTACGAGATCGAACGCATCCTCGACTTCTGGTTCGATACCGGCTTCGGCGCGCAAAAGCGCGGGAAGGCGTGGTATACGCGCCGGCATCGCAACTACTACCGCGTCGAGACCTCGGACGGAGACGTCTACGACATCTACCTCGATCGCTCCGGCCACCAGCGCAAGTGGGTGCTCTATCAGCGCGTGGAGGACGAGGACTGAGGCCGGCAGAGCGGGCGACCGGGGTCGGCACCGCACGCTCGCCAGCCACTTCGCGCAGATGGCGGCACGGCGCCGCCTGCGCGAGATGAATCCCGCGCCGTCACACGGTTTGCCGCATCCCCATCATTCGTGTATAATCGCCCACACTGGAGCGCTCCCCGACTCACTGACACCGAGGTGAAGCGATGACTATTACCGAGAAACTGCTGGCCCGCGCGGCGGGTCGTGATGAGGTTACGCCAGGCGAGTTCGTGAGCTGCAGACTCGATCTGGTGCTGGCGAACGACATCACGGCTCCGATCGCGATCGACGAGTTCCGGCGCATGGGCGCGGAGAAGGTCTTCGATCCGGCAAGGATTGCGCTGGTGTGCGACCACGCGACCCCGAACCGCGACATCAACGCGGCGACGCAGACCAAGAAGGTCCGAGACTTCGCGCGCGAGATGGGTGTCGCGAACTACTGGGAGGCCGACCAGGGCGGGATCGAGCATATCATCCTGCCCGACAAGGGCCTCGTGATCCCCGGCGACGTGGTCATCGGCGCCGACTCGCACACCTGCACCTACGGCGCGCTGGGCGCATTTGCCACCGGCGTTGGCTCGACCGATGCTGCGGCGGGGATGGCCCTCGGCGAATGCTGGTTCCGGGTCCCCGAGACGATTGAGGTTGTGTACACGGGGGAGCTGCAGCCGTGGGTCTCGGCCAAGGATCTGATCCTGAAGCTGATCGGCGAGATCGGCGTCGCAGGCGCTCGCTACCGCTCGCTGGAGTTCAAGGGTGAGGTCATCGACAACCTCGGGATGGCCGGTCGCTTCACGATCTGCAACATGGCCATTGAGGCCGGCGCAAAGAACGGCGTCATCGCGCCCGATGAGACCACGCTGAGCTGGATCGAGGGCCGGACGGACCGGGAGCCGGTCGTACTGGCGAGCGACGACGACGCGAGCTACGTGCGGACCGTCGAGATCGACTGTAGCGCTCTCGAGCCGCAGGTGGCGTTCCCGCACCTGCCCGAGAACACCCGAGGCGTCTCGGAGGTCGGCGACGTGCCGATCGACCAGGTGGTCATCGGGGCGTGCACCAACGGTCGGCTGGAGGACCTATGCGCGGCAGCGAAGGTGCTCGAGGGCAGGCATGTGGCCGACGGCGTGCGCTGCATCGTGATCCCCGGAAGCCACGAGATTCACCTGCAGGCCACGCGTGAGGGGCTGGTCGAGCTGTTCCTCGAGAGCGGCTGTCTTGTCTCCACCCCGACCTGTGGGCCGTGCCTCGGGATGCACATGGGCGTGCTGGCCGAGGGCGAGCGGGCTATCGCGACGACGAACCGTAACTTCGTCGGGCGCATGGGTCATCCGAAGTCTGAGGTCTACCTCGCGAGCCCGGTCGTGGCCGCCGCCAGCGCGGTTGCGGGCAGGATCGCGGGCCCCGAGGACCTCTGAAGCCCCGCATTCACATTGGCTGCGGGGCGTCGGTCAAAGACCAGACTTCGTAGCGGAAAACCAGGCGCGAGGTGCAGATAATGAAGGCAACCGGCAGGGTTCACAAGTACGGCGATCACATCGACACGGACGCGATTATCGCGGCCCGCTACCTCTCGACGACCGACCCGATCGAGCTGGCGGGGCACTGCATGCAGGATATCGACGCGGAGTTCGTCGAACGCGTGGAGCCGGGCGACATCATCGTCGCCGGAGAGAACTTCGGCTGCGGCAGCTCCCGCGAGCACGCGCCGATCGCCATCAAGGCCGCCGGCGTGAGCGCGGTCATTGCGAGAAACTTCGCGCGGATCTTCTATCGCAACGCGCTGAATATCGGCCTGCCGATCATCGAATGCCCCGAGGCCGCCGAGGCGATCAACGCCGGCGACGAGGTTACCGTCGACACCGATGAGGGCACGATCGTCGATCATACCACGGGCGAAGAGTTCTCCTTCCAGCCCCTGACCGGCGTGGCGGCCGAGCTCGTTGAGGCGGGCGGGCTCGTGCCGATGGTGCAGGAGCGGCTGGGGACGAGGTAAGACCGCACGTGCCGCGGGAGCACAGGCCGGCGCTCTGGGGATCACGGTATGGCGCAGACACCGATCATCGCGATAGTTGGTCGCACGAACGTGGGCAAGTCCACGCTCTTCAACCGGCTCGTCGGCCACCAGCTTGCGGTGGTCGATGACTACCCGGGCGTGACGCGTGATCGCCTGTACGCTGAGGTGGCGATCGGAAGCAGAATCGCGATCCTTGTGGACACCGGGGGGCTGGTGGGCGCCGAGAGCGATGAGCTGATTACGAGCGTCACCGAGCAGGCTGCGGCGGCTCTCGAGGAAGCTGACGTGCTGATCATGATGGTGGACGGCCTGCAGGGCGTCACTCCGGCGGATCACCAGGTCGCGGACGTTGTCCGGGAGGCCGGAAAGCCCACGATCCTGGTGGTCAACAAGATGGAGAATACCACCGAGGGCCTGCACGATTTCTGGGCGCTGGGCATCGGCGAGCCGCACCGCATCTCCGCCCGCACCGGCTACGGCATGCAGGGTCTCGCGGAGGCCATCGAGGAGGCGCTTCCGGAGCCGGAGGGGCCGATCGAGCGCGTCGAGGAGGAGACCGCCCTGGCGCTGGTGGGTCGGCCGAATGTCGGGAAATCGGCGATCATCAACGCGATGCTCGGCGAGGACCGCGTGATCGTGAGCGAGCTACCCGGGACCACGCGCGACGCCGTGGATATCGCGGTGGAGTACGAGGGACGTCCGTTTCGGCTGATCGACACCGCAGGCCTGCGCAGGCGCGTGCGTGAGGCGGCGGGGACGGAGTACTACTCCTCGCTTCGCACTATCAGGGCGCTGCAACGCGCTGATGTGGGCATTCTCGTGCTGGACGCGTACGAGGGGATTCTCAACCAGGACGAGCGCATCGCCGGCGAGATCGAGAAGGCCGGCCGGGGCATCGTCATCGCGGCGAACAAGTGGGATATCGTCCAGGACATCATGATCCCGGAGGACGAGGAGGAGAAGCGGCAGGGCCGCCTGGAGAGAACCGCGCAGGAGGACTTCGAGCGCATCGTTCGCTATCGGCTGAGCTTCCTCGACTACGCCCCGCTGGTCTTCACGTCAGCGATGACCGGAGAGGGGCTTGAGGAGCTTCTACGAACGGCCGAAGATGTGGCCGAGCAGTTCAGCCGACGGATCGAGACCGCGCGGGTCAACGAGGTCATCCAGCGCGCGATCATGCAGCATCAGCCGCCGGCCCGCGGCTCAAAGGCGCTCAAGGTCTACTACGCCACACAGGTTGACACCCGCCCCCCGATGTTCGTACTGAAGGTCAACGATCCGGATGCATGCCACTTCTCCTACGAGCGCTACCTGCGGAACAAGCTCCGCCAGGAGTTCGGGCTCACCGGTGTGCCCATTCGCATGAAGCTGGAGCGGCGCTGAGCGAGGGATTGACCATGACTGCGATGCATGGCGTGGCGCTGACGCTGGCATACTTCGTCGGCGCGATTCCGATCGGCCTGGTGATCGGCCTGCTGCGTGGCGTCGATGTGCGGAAGATCGGCTCAGGCAACATCGGCGCGACCAACGTGGTCCGTGGACTGGGCATGGCTCTGGGCCTGCTGGTCTTCGTGATGGACGTCGGCAAGGGCGTCGTCGGCGTCACCATCTGCCGTCAGATGGGGATGGACGGCTGGCTGCTCGGGATGGGCGCACTCTTCGCGGTGCTGGGGCATTCGTTCTCTCCGTATCTCGGCTTCAAGGGCGGCAAGGGCGTTGCGACGACGCTTGGGACGATGCTGGCGCTTGACTGGCGCACTGGCCTGATCGCGCTGGGTGTCTGGTTCGTCGCCGTTGCGCCGACCCGCTACGTCTCACTTGGATCGATCCTCGGCGTCCTCTCGGCTCCTGTCGCGTTTTACGCCCTGAATCCGGCGCAGGCTGAGATGGTCGTGCCGCTGGCCGCACTGGCGGTCATCGTCGTGGGCCGACACAACGAGAACATCGAGCGGCTGCTCAAGGGCGAGGAGAATCGCTTTGGCCGCAGTCGAAAACAAGACCACGAAGAGGCGCAGCAGGCGGAGGCTGGCGACAGCTAAAGCGGCCTCGCTGCGGCGCAGGAAGGTAGTTGGATGAGCGAGACGACTGCACCCGTAGCCGTCATCGGCGCCGGCGCATGGGGAACCACCATCTCCCGGATGCTGGGGCACCGCGGCATCCCCGTGCGCCTGTGGGCGGCCACCGAGGAGCTGGCGGCAGAGATCAGTGAGAACCGGGAGAACGTGACATACCTGCCGGGATTCGCGCTGCCTGACACAGTCAGTGTCTCGGCGAACGGCGAGGAGGTGCTTGACGGCGTCCGCGCGGTGATCTGGGTCGTGCCCTCACAGTGGCTTCGCGAGGTGGCGCGGAAGCTTGCCGACCACGTCCCCCCCGATCTGCTCCAGATCTGCGCCACGAAGGGCATCGAGCGCGAGACCGGGCTGCGCATGAGCGAGGTGCTCAGCGAGGAGCTGGGCGACGACGACGCGACGCTGCAGGCGCAGTTCGTGGCGCTGTCGGGCCCGAATCTGTCCACGGAGATCAACCAGGGGATGCCGGCAGTCTCGGCGGCGGCGTCCCACGATGAGCAGCGCGCGCGGCAGGCGCAGGAACTGCTCAGCTCCCCGATGTTCCGCGTGTACCGTAATCCCGACATCATCGGCGTAGAGCTGTGCGGGGCGCTCAAGAACGTGATCGCCATCGCCGCGGGGATGAGCGACGGGCTGGGCTTTGGCGCTAACGCCAGGGCTGCGCTGATGACGCGCGGTCTTGCGGAGATGCGGCGACTTGGCGTGAAGCTGGGTGCCCATCCGCAGACCTTTGCCGGCGTGGCGGGGATGGGAGACCTCGTCACCACCTGCACCAGCGCGCTCTCGCGCAACTACTCGACCGGCCAGCGGCTGGCGCAGGGCGAAAGTCGGGAGGAGATTCAGGGGTCGATGAAGGCCGTCGCCGAGGGGATCTTCACGGCGCGCGCCGAGGTCGAACTGGCACGCAGAGTGGACGTCGAGGTACCGATCGCAGAGGCGGTGCACGCGGTTCTGTTCGACGGCCTCGAGCCGCAAGCGGCTGCGGAGATGCTGATGACCCGGGCCCAGAAGGCGGAGTTCTGAGGCAGTCTCCCCCACTGCGGGAAGGGATTGCAGCG
>JALGTR010000206.1 GCA_029821265.1 Candidatus Zipacnadia bacterium | reverse complement strand
CGGACGTCCAGGTCATGGGCGAGTTTGTCGAGGACGATTTCAACCTCGGGGCGCGCTTCAGTCCGGCGCCGAGCTTCAATGTGGACTTCGGCTTCATGGATGTTGAAGACCTCGCCATCAACGTGAGCTACAACCGCGACTTTTGAACGCCGCGCAACGAAGCCGATCATCAGGGCTCCCCGCACCTCGGGGAGCCCTTTCCATGTACTTGAGCAAGGGCCGCGACCCGCCTCCGCAGAATAGTTACCCGTCCCGCCACACCACAGTGGAGGCACCATCGTGCGCTCGCGCAGCATCCTCATCGCCGCAGTCATCGCTCTGCTACCGACGGCCTTCATGTACAGGATGCTGCTGCTTGGACGGCCGCTCGCGCGCGACGACGCCTCCACGATGGTCTACCCGCTCTTCGAGGCGCTCGACGAGGCGACTGCGCGGGGCGATCTGTACCTGTGGGATTCCGCCCGCTGGTGCGGTCTTCCCGCAATGGCCACCGGCCAGACCTTCGCGCTCTATCCGCCGGCCCTCGCTCTCACTGCACTTCTGCCGTGGCAAACGGCGCTGCACGTCAGCTACCTGCTACACCTGGCGGCAGCCTTTGCTGCGGCGATGTGGTTCGCGCGAATGCTTGGCTGCTCCGAGCGGGGTGCCATGGCCGGTGCCGCGGTCTGGGCCTTCAGCGGCTTCGTCAGTGCGCATCTGATCCACCACAACATGCTGGTTGGGGTCGCTCATATCCCCCTGATGCTTGCGCTTGTGGAGACAGCGCTGTCGAGAGACGAGAGATGGCCGTGGGCGCTGCTGGCGCTCGAGGTGCCGGTGGCGATCACCGGAAGTCATCCACAGCTGATCGTGATGGCGGCTGTGATCTGCGCGCTCTGGCTCGTGCTGGGCCACGACTGGCGGCGGGAGGGCGAGGCACCGCGGCGCTCGGTGTCGATGACGCTCTCGGTGGCCGCTATCATGCTGCTGAGCCTGCCTCAGGTCCTGCCCACGCTGGAGCTGGCGGCGGCCCAGGGAAGAATCGGAGGCTCCGGGGACGAGGCGGTCGAGTACATCGCGTCCTATCCGTTCGCCCTCAGGGACGTCGCGCGGGTGCTGCTACCGAACATCTACGGGACGGTCCACGAGAACGTCATCGGCGGCGGGCCGGCCTGGCATGAGACCCAGCCCTTCACCGGTGCCGCTCCGCTTCTGCTGGGGCTGGCGGGGGCCATCGTGGCCTTCCGCCGCCGGGGATGGCTCTTTCTCGTGGCCACACTCGTCATCGGGGCGGCGCTGATGCCGGCGGAGGGCAACCCGCTGCACGTGCTCCTCGCCCGCCTGCCGCTGTGGGGCAGCTTTAGGGCGACCGGGCGCTGGATGCTGCTGCCGGTCTTCGCGCTGTCGATGTTCACCGCGGTGGCGGTCTCGCGCCTGCCCCACGCCTCCGAGCGCCTGCGCAACGCCACAACAAAGCTCACGGCTCTGCTGGCCGCGGTGATCGTCGTTGCGACCGCGCTTCTCTGGCTGACCTTCGCGGTGACAGAGGACGGTTCGCTGGTGCTGCCGGGTCAACCGGACCGGGCGATTGACGTGGAAGTCCCCGCGGATGCAGTCTTCAACTGCGTCACGAGCTGGGAGCCGCTGCTTCTCGTGGCGTCGACCATCATCGCGGCGGTGATCGTGGGGCGACTCGGAGGCGGAGAGCCCGCTTCCTGGGGGCTGACTGGCGCGCTCCTGCTGGCAATTGTCGCCCCGCAGTGGCACCTGTGGCAGATGACGAACATCACGGCCCCCACGGACTACTACGTCGACCGGCCGGAGACTGCGGCGGTTGCGGAGGATGGGTGGCGGGTTACGACGCTGCCTCCGGCGGTCGCGGCTCCGGGCTGGAGCCTGGGGGTCGAGGAGCATGACAGGCGCGCGATGGCGTCGCGAGAGCTGCTCACGCCCGGGCTGGGTACGATCTGGGGGCTGCGCTACGCCGAAGGGTACAAGCAGGGGATCGTCACCCCGGCGACGCTGCGGCTGTGGGAGAGCTTCTACCACTACGGTTCGCAGGCGTTCACGGGCATGGCCGAGATCAGCCCCGAGAGCCGCAAGACGTACGGGACGCCAGCGCAGCGCATGAAGCGACTGCACACGCTCGCTGCGGTTCAGCACATCATCACGCCGGGGACGATCGACGATCCGGAGCTGACACTGGTCCACGACGAGGCGGTCAACGTCTATCGCTATTCTGAATATCGCCCACGCACGTGGCTGGCGTCGAACTCTCTCACGATCATCGATCCGGCGGCGCAGTTGCAGGCGATCAAGGCGCGCCGCTTCCGCCCGCATCACGATGTCGTGGTGGACAAGCCCGTCAATCTGCCACCGACCGATCGCGACATTCCGCCGGGCGAGGTGCGGATCGAGGAGGACCGCGGGACGCGCATCGTGCTCTCGGCGGTTTGCGACCGGGACTGCGTCCTGGTCCTCGCGGACGCCTGGGATCCCGGCTGGCGCGCATCGGTGGACGGCGCCCCCACCACCGTGATGCGCGCGGACTCCGCGTTCCGTGCCATCGTGCTGCCCGCTGGCAAGCACGAGGTGGTGTTCAGCTACTGGCCGCGGTCGTGGCGGTGGGCGTTGCCGGCGGCGGCGCTGGGGCTTATGCTCGTGGCGTGGCTGGCGTGGCCGACGAGCCGCAGCAATGAAATGGAGGCAACACGATGACCGCGTACGCGATCACCAACGCACGGATCATCGACGGAACCGGCGCAGAGCCCCAGACCGACGCGACGCTGGTGGTGCGAGATGAGCAAATCGAAGCGGTGGGCCCGGCCTCGCAGATCGCTGTCCCCAACGGCGCGCGAGAGATCGATGCGTCCGGGATGACGGTCATCCCGGGGATCATCGACGCGCATATGCATGCCGGCTTCGGCTTCGCGCCGATCCGGAAGCTTCAGGACAGCCTCGCTCGTGGTGTCACGACGGTTGCGAACGTCAACGGCGGACCGGAGGCGCCGAGGCTGCGTGAAGCGATCGAAGCGGATCTGGTCCGGGGGTGTGCGCGCTACCTGTGCGGCGCGGTGGTCGGGTGCACCTACGGGCATCTGCATCGCGAGGACGACAACGTCGCGGGGGTGGACGCCGATGGCCCGTGGGAAGTGCGGCGCGCTGTGCGGCAGATGGTGCAGGCCGGCGCTGACTTCATCAAGACCGCGGCCTCCGGCGGCTTTCAGTGGGCGGCTGAATCGCTCACATGGCGCAACTACACGCAGGAGGAGCTTGACGCGTTGGTGGATGAGGCCCACGCGTGGCATCGTAGAGTCTCCGTCCACGCGCACACCCAGCCGGGCATCAACAATGCGATCATGGCCGGCTGTGATATGATCCACCATGCTTCATACATCGATGAGGAGGGACTCGAACGTCTCGCCGCGTCGGGCCTGCACCTCGTGCCGACGCTGTACATCACCAGCGAGCGGTCATACTCGCGCGAGTGGCTGCCGCGACACATCGCGGAGCGGATGGAGGCAGCGAGTGCGCCGCACCGCCGGAACGTGCGCCTGGCCCATGAGATGGGCATCCCGATTGCGGTCGGAACCGATGGCGGCGCCGGTGACGCCATGTTCGAACTGCAGGAGCTGGTCGCGTGTGGGATGACACCGATGGAGGCGATCGTTGCGGGCACGCGCGTCACCGCCGAGGCGCTGGGGCTGGACGACGAAATCGGGACACTGGTGCCGGGCAAGCGCGCGGACCTCGTGATCGTTGATGGTGACCCACTCGCGGAGATCGGGATCCTCGAGGATCCCGACGCCATCGCGCTGGTCATGCGCGACGGCAGGACGCCGCTGGCGTCGGTCGAACCGACGGTGAGGTAGGCGTCAGAGCATCTCGGGGGGCGCCTGAGGATGGTCGGCGCCCGGTGGCCCGAAGTCCTCGCGCGCCTGGAGCATCGCCGCGTAGTTCTCCAGCGGCACACCCTCGAAGATGCAGTTACTGGTGCAGAAGACATACGCCCCGTTCTCGACGCCGCCGTGCTCGAGGCAGTACAGGGAGCTCTCACGGACCTGATCGGGCGTTCCGGCATGCACCAGCGCGCAGTTCACGTTGCCCATCAGGCACAGCTCCGGACCGACGAGTCTCCGGACTTCGCGGATGTCCACTCCAGCCATCGGATCGAGCGAGTGCAGCGCGTCGATCCCGGTATCGATGAGCTGGTCGAGGATCGGCATGATGTCCCCATCCGTGTGCTTCACCGCGTAGAGCCCGAGCTGCTGGAAACCCTCGACCTGCCGGGCGAGGAACGGTGTCACAAAGTCGGCGAACATGCCGGGGGAGAGCCACGGGCCGTCGTTGAAGCAGTAATCCGCGCACATGAGGATGACCTCGACGCCCGCGTCGGCGAACACCTCCGCGCGGGCGATGGCGTCATCGATCCGCCGCTCGCGCATCTCAAGCTCCTCGTCGCGGTTCTCGAACAGCCGGATGGCGGCGTCCACCATGTTCGTTCCGTTGGGGATCGCGGTCGTGCCATCGATCGAGGCCGAGAGCATGATCCGGTCGCCGGCGAACTCCCGGAAATGATCGAACGAGCGAAGCTGGTCCTCGACGCTCAGCGACCAGAATCCGGTGCAGATCGCCCAGTCCAGCCGCTGGTAGATCTCTGCCCACATCCGAGCGTTCTCTCGTAGCATGTGGTCGCGTTGCCGCCCCTCGACACCCTCAAGGTCGGGCGCCTCGAGGCGCTTGCGGCCGTAGTACTCCTCGCAGCGCTTGAAGACCAGCTCAAAGTGTGGCGGCAGGCCCTCCGGTCGGCCGCCCTCAAGTGCGATCTTGACACTCTCGCGTGGCGTCATCATGGCTCCTTCGGCCTGTGGTGGTGCGCGCGCGTCCCCTTCGCTTCAGGGCAAGCCTGAACCTGCCGGACGGTGCAAGGAGAACCGGTTCCGGTGGGGAAAAGATGTCGGACGTGCATCACAGAAGGAGGTGCACAAAAGGTGCACATAATCGACGTTGAGAGGTGTGAGACGGCCCCCGTTGAGACCGAGGGTGCGAAGGGCGTGAAGATCCAGTGGCTGCTCGACGAGCGCTGCAACGCGCCGGGCTTCGCCATGAGGAGGTTCATCCTGGAGCCGGGGGGCTGCACACCGCTGCACACCCATGACTGGGAGCACGAGGTGTACATCATCAGCGGAATCGGCGAGGTCATTCACGAGGGCGAAGTGTCGTGTTTCGCCCCAGACACCGCGATTCTGATCATGCCGGGCGAGGAACATCAGTTCCGCAACACCGGCGTCCAGCCGCTTGAGTTCCTCTGCATGGTCCCAAACGGTCCGGCCACAGAGCGCTGAAGCACACACGCCAGATCAGGCGGCGGGCGGCACCGAGGCCGCCCGCCGCCTCACCTATCGGTCCGGAAGGGAAGCCAATGCCCATTCGCGTTCGACCCGCCGCCAGCGAGGACCTCGATGCGGTCGCAGATCTGTGGGAGGAGCTTACTACCCTGCACAGGAGGCTCGACAGCACGTTCTGGCAGCCGGCTCCGGATGCCCGGGCGACCGTGCGCGAGTGGTACGCGGAGGCGGTGCGGGACTCCCGACGGCGCCTGTTGGTGGCGGAAGCCGACGGGAGCGTGATCGGCTTCGTCCACGCGGATCTGCATACGACCGCGCCTCCGATGGCTGACCGGGTTATCGTCTCGGTCAGCGACGTCGCTGTCAGTGAGCGATGGCGCCGACGGGGGGCCGGCCAGGCTCTCATGGACGCGGTCGTGGCGGCCTTCGAGGATGAGGGGCCCGAAGAGGTGTCGCTGATGGTTGCCGTTGCCAACGCGGACGCGCGGGCCTTCTACCGGGACCTCGGATTTGAGGAGAAGTTGCTGTACATGCGCAGGCCGCTCGAAGACAGCTCGGCCGCAAACGTGCGGGCCGCAGAGTCGGACGAAGAGGCCCGGAGGCGCTCCTAAGAAACGCGCAGCAGAGCATCGTTCCGGAACCCACCCGATCGAATGCGAAGGGGAAGCAGACATGCGCACAGCCGCCGCAGTCGGGTTGATTCTGGTCGCAGCCACAGGCCTTGTTGCCGCACAGCCGGCCATCCCCATCGACAGCCTCGAGGGCTGGAGCGCTCAGCCGGGGTGGCTGAGCGACTCGGCGACGGAGTATGAGAGCACCTTTGCGGACGGGGCCGCGCGTTTCACTGTACGGACCCCCAATTCGGGGATGAAGTGGCGATACACGCCGCAGGAGCCGCTCAGCCCGATCTTCGGGGCCGTCGTAATCCGCTACCGGGCCGTCGCGTATGATACCTCGGCGGGTGACTACGCCGTCTGGCTCTCTGGCAGCAGTGGCGGTCGACGCGTGACGTCGCCGGCGGATATCGTCTCCGACGGGCAGTGGCATACCCTCACGGTGGACCTCACGGACGCTCCCTTCGAGGAGGCTATTCGCTTCATCGCTGTCGCTGTCTACGCCGCCGACAACGTGCCGGCCACTCTGCAGATCGACTGGATCGACTTCGCCGTCGCTCCGCCCGAGGGCGGCGAGGTTAAGCGCATCTCAGCGGGCCCGGACGCGCGGCAGAAGGTGCCGGTGTACGATCGCGCGGACGAGATCGAGCAGCGTCCGGACTGGCTCGACGTGCCGGCCGATGACGGGCACTACTCCGTCACGCGGGATGACGGGACGGTGACCTTTGCGGTCGACCAGCCGGGTCGGGGCATGAAGTGGACACTCCGCTTCGATCCGCCGCTTGAGCGCGAGGGGCTGCGCTACGCGACGCTACGGTACCGCGCCCGCTCGATCCAGGACTTCGCCGATTACGCCATCTGGGTGGGCAGCGAGACCGGCGGAATGCCTCAGGCCTCCGAGCGGCTGATCAACATGCCCGACCTGCTCGATGACGGCCACTGGCACACCGAGGTGTTGCAGCTCGATACGGACTTCCCCATCGCGGAGATGGCGTTCCAGGTGCGAGCGGACGCCGAGGACGCCATGCTGCAGATAGAGCGGCTGGTGCTCTCGGGACGACGGCCGCGCTTCGCCCCGGATGAGTTGACTGAGATCACACCGCAGTGGCGCGCGACCGCCATCGATCCCGCCGACGTCGAAACGGTGGACATCTCAGCCGTCGCGAACGCCAGCGCCCGGCAGCGACT
>JALGTR010000205.1 GCA_029821265.1 Candidatus Zipacnadia bacterium | reverse complement strand
AGGCTCCTCCTCAGCCGGAGCAGCGGGCTCCTCCTCAGCCGGAGCAGCGGGCTCTTCCTCGGCCGGAGCAGCGGGCTCGGTCGTCAGCTCGAGGCGTGTCATCAGCTTCTCCGGCGAGAAATCGCTGCGAGCGAGCGGAAAAGCGACCGCGCGCTGCTGCGTGCCGTCATCGGCCTCGATGACCAGCGAGGTGGCGTGGACCAGCCAGGTCGGGCGGCCGATGATCGTCTCTCCGGAGGTGGTGGTCACGGTCAGCTTGGTGATCTTCCACCGTGGCTCCTCCTCCGTGCCGGTCTGGGCCCATTCGACGTCGATTGAGGCGATCTCCGTGGCCGGGATCTCGCGCACGCCGGCATCGGTCCTCACGCCGATGTAGCCGCCGTCCGGGAGCCGGGCGCCGATCTCAGCGCCCTCAACGAGACCGAGCTGTGCCTGGCGGATCAGGCCCGTCATCGTCTCGCCACTGCGCAGCGTCGCGGTTCCGCGCAGCTCCGGGCCGGCGAAATCCTGGGCGAATCCCGCTGTGGCCAGCAATGCAGCCAGCACCACAGCCGCGAGCGTCCTGGTATTGGTGGACATGCGACTCACCTCGCTATCCTTCCATGCGACGACTGTCTCACAATCCGTTGCCTTGATTGTGCGTCGCGCGTCGGCCGCAGCGGCGTTTTCGCGCCACGAGTGTCTCCACGAATGCCTCCACGCGCAGCTTCGTGCGGGCGTCCAGCGGCATGGGGCCCTCGCCCTCGATCGTCAGGATAGGCAGATCGAGATGGCGCTTGAGCAGCAAGTCCTGTATCTGGCGGAAGCAGAATGCCTGCGTGTAATGGATCAGCCCATCGATCTCCCGCAGCTCGATCTGCCGTTTGAGGTCCCGGAGGCGCCCGGACAGCTCATACGGGTAGGTATAGCAGCGATACTGCTCGACCAGGTCGCAGTCGAGGCAGTCCGCCATGGTGAACTGCCGCTGGATCTCGTTGAGGACCACCCGCGCCTGGTTGGCCTCCACGAACTCGTAAAGATCGCTGTAGATCGTCGGGACGCCGGCAACGCCGATGCGCACGTCGCTTCGAAAAGGCTCGCGTTGCCTCGCCGCCGCGAGGAATTGGTCGAGCGTTTTCTCGAAGCGTTTCGGATCACCGTTGAAGTCGCTGCAACACACTTGATAATAGTGGTTTTCGCGGCCATTGACAAGGTTCTCTGCCCACGTCAGGCGGTCGATCTCAGCCACCTTTGAGCGCAGCCCACGCAGGCGCTGTCGTTGCTCTTCGGCCTGCTCCAGGCTGACGCCGAAGTGGTCGCACAGCCGCTGGATCTGCGTCCTGAGCAGCTCCTCATCGCGGTCGTAGGGGTAGGCGAAGGGGATGACCCGCACGCCCTGCTCCTTTAGCGTCTCGATCATCGCGTGGGTCTGTGAGCAGTCGCCCTGGGTGACCGCCACGATGGTCCGGATGCCGTGGTCGAGGACGACTGAGTACATACCCTTGATCCACGCGCAGGCCGTTCGGGGAAAGCCGTCGCTCTCGGCCCGCGCGACGTGACGCGCCGGGGCCTCGTCAGTGATGAAGATGTTGTTCAGGTCCACCGGCTGGTGGCCGGCGGCGAGGATGACCTCGACGGGGATTGTGGTTGTGAGCCCTACCTTCATGGCATCCGCTGCCTCATGGCAGCCCGAGCAGTTTGTGTATCTGCGGGATGACCCGGACGTCGCGCAGTCGCCGCATCGCCATGGCGCGCCAGCGAATCAGGTCCAGGCCGCTCGGGGGGTAGCACTCGCCGGTGCGCGTCACCGGCTGCAGGAAGACCGGGCAGGCGGGATCGATGTCCGCGATCAGGTCGAAGACGCCCTGCAGCTCCTCATCCGTGGCCGCCTCCGTCAACACGAGCTTCACGAAGACCCGCTTGTACTGTGCGAGACGCAGGAACTCTCGACGCGCACCGTCATCGAGCGCCCGTCCCATTGCGCTGTCGAGCTTGAAGTCCGCTGCCACCCAGTCGACCATCCGCAGCACCTTCTGGAGGTCACCAGGTCGCATTCCGTTGGTCTCCAGCATGATCGGCAGGTCGAACTGCCGCAGCATGGTCGTAAGCGCCGCGACGAAATCGGGGTAGAGCAGCGGCTCTCCGCCGGTCAGGGAGATCGAGTGGATCGCGCCCTCCTCATCATACCTGAGCATCCGCCTGACCACGTCGACCACGTCCTCGACGCGAGCCGGGTTGTCGATCGTGAAGCCTCGCACGCCGGGCTTCGCCTGACACCAGACCTCGGCAGGCGGCGCCTCGCGCGCGGCGGGAGTGTCGCAGTACGGGCAGTTGAGGTCACAGCCGGAGAATCGGATGAAGATCTGCTGCAGACCGACGAAGAGCGCCTCACCCTGTATGGAGGTGAAGATCTCCACCAGCGGCGCCCGCGCCCCCGTGTCCACCTCCTCGAGCAGCTCCTCGACCGTCGGCTCCTGCGGGACGTGGTAGTACGGCGACTTCTCGAGCGGCAAATCCTCCGGTTCCTCGTGCGTCTCCGGGGTCAACGTCTCGTGCTCTCGATCACTGTCAGGCGCCATGGCGCTCCCTGTTCGATGCTTCGGATGGGCTGCGATGCGCGTCGCCGCACGGCTCAGTCGACCGCACGGACCTTGCAGGTCGCGAGGTGCGCGCTCTCCATCTCCGCAGCATATGCGGTCAGCAGCTCTCGCGCCAGCTCCACCGCATCGACGCCCCACTCCTCGAGCCCCACCGCGGCAACCGGCGCACCCGTTGGATCGACGTTCAGCCCAACGTGTATCAGCGTCGAGACCGGCGAGATGGTGGCGATCGATACCGACAGCTTGCGGTCGTTGGCGTAGAGATCATCGCCCTCGCGCCGCAGTCTCGGCACCCGCTCGTGTTCGGCAAGCTGCTCGGCGATCATCGCCATAAGCAGCCGCTGGCGAAGCACCGCGCGCGTGAGATCGCGGTCAAAATGCTCGGCGATCAGGTGCAGCATGCGCGCGGCCTCGATCGGCTCTCGGGCCGCGACATCGACGCGATCGACCATCTCGCTCAGCTCGACCCGGCAGGGCCCCACAAAGGCCACCACGGCGTCGCCGAGCAGGCCGAAGGTGTCGAAGATCCAATGTGAGCGGAGTTGGTGCCCGGTGTAGGCGAGCGTCTCGGGATGAAGCAGCGTGTGCACAGGTCACCTCGCAGCGTGGCGTGGCCTCATGATATGCCCTCAGGCGCCGCGCGTCAACAGCATCGCGGCGGGCGCCGCCCGCTACCCGACCGCGCGGTGCGAGGGCCCGGTTCCGCCGACCGCCTCCACGTCCGCGGTTCCGTGCCCATAGCGCGACCTCAGGCCAAGATTGCGCCGGGGGCAGCCCTCGACGCACTCACCGCAGATGACGCAGTCGGTCGTCCCCGGCGTGGTGCGCTGGATGCATTCCCGCGGGTAGAGACCGCAGTCGGGCAGCGATTCGTCACGCTTGCCGATGCGCAGCAGGCTGAAGCGGTTCGTCAGGCCCAGGAACGCGCCGAGGGGGCAGAGGTACCGGCACCACGCGCGTGAGACGATCAGTCCTGCGAGCAGCGCCCCGAGCGCGACCCACGCCCGAGTCACGTACACCGGATCGCCCAGCGCCTGCGCAACCTCGATTGCCTCGAGGTTGAAGACCGAATCGGCGCGCACCACGTAGGCCCATGGCCGCACTTCGGTGTAGTTCACGGCGAAGACGAGGTACACCGTCAGCGCGAGCGCCGGCCACTTGAGGAGCTTCAGCGCCCGATCAACGCCCGCGAAGCGCTCCGAGACGGTAGCCTGCAGCTTCGGCAGCCGTCCCAGCGCGTCGGAGATGAAGCCGAACGGGCAGGCCCAGCCGCAGAACGCGCGCCCGAAGACCGCGCCGGTCAGCGCCATCAGCCCGATGAAGGGGATCTGCAGATAGCGCCCCGGGCAGTCGGTCGAGGGGCAGGACTGGCAGGAGACAAACGGCACTCCGAACGGGCAGCGGAGTGCTCCGATCGCCAGCCACGTACCGCTGATTCCGAAGAACACGGCCTGGCTGATCCGCCGAAGAATGGTGATGCGCTTCATAGCAGCTTCCTCAGTTCCGCCTCCGCCTTCGGGACCACCGACGTGTCGTACTTCCCACCCGATGCCCGCGTAACGGTCAGTGCCTTCATCAGCTCAAGCGCCGCCTGCCCCTGGTCGAGCACGCCAACGTCAATGAATTCCCGCGCCAGGCAGTAGCGCATCCAGCAGGGCGGCTTGTTGCGCTTCGGCGGCGACGGCAGCGGGCCGTCGAGCGCCCTCTCGAGCGCGGCCCGCTGCCCCTGAGGCAGGTCCGTCCAGGCGCGGGCGGCCTGGAGCGCCTCGTGCGCCTGCCGTGTCCACGCGCTGCCCGCGTGCCGGCTCTCGCACAGCCGCCACTCGAGGACGGCCGCGTCCGGATGGCCTGCCGCCCACGCCGCCACGCCCGCCCGGTAGCGCGCCTGAGCAGCCATCTCGTGCTGGCCGTACTCACCGTGCAGGAGCTTGACCATCTCCTTGAATGCGAACAGCGGCAGGCGATGCTCGTAGAGGGCCATGCCGTAGGTCATCCCGCGCTCCGGCCAGGTGTCGTGAATCGGCTCCCACGCCGGCATCTCGACAGGAGCAGCGGGGATATCGATCACCGCTTCTTCGGCTCCGGCGCGTTGAACGGCCGCTGCGGCGTCACGGGCCGCAGTGGAGGTCGGAAAGCGCTCGATCGTTCGCCGCCACTGCCGCCGGGCGACGTCATGATGGCCGCGCATCCAGTCGCACAGTCCGATCTTGTAGCTCGCCTGCGGCGCATAGCGGCTCGAGTAGCACAGGTGGACCACCTTGAGGTAGTCGCGCGTGGCGTACTCATACTCGCCGCACAGGAAGAGGTCCTCGGCAAGCGCGAACTCGCGCGTGCCGTTCTTGGGCGGGTCGCCATCGATGACCATGGGCGGCTCGGAGTGCATCCCCGGCAGCGGTTCAGATTGCGGTGGGGCGGCCTCTCCGGCGAGCTTCTCGATCCCGGAGCGCGCCAGGGCAACGTAGTGCTCGTCCGACCTGATGTCCAACTCCGGGGCCTCGCAGACCATCGCGAAGATGCGACCGCCATACTCGCTGGGCCCGGTTCGCGGGAAGTCACGGAGCAGGCGTCGCCATTGCCCGATCGCCGCCTGCACGTTGCCCTGCTCGGCCAGCAGCTCGCCGGCGCGATAGCGGCAGTACGCCTCCTGCGGGTTGGGCCCGAAGGTGTAGATGACCTTGAGGTAACGGCGGAGCGCCTCACGATGGATTCCGGCATCAGCCAGCATGTCGCCAAGCAGGAC
Source organism: Candidatus Zipacnadia bacterium (assembly GCA_029821265.1). Classification (GTDB taxonomy): domain Bacteria; phylum Armatimonadota; class Zipacnadia; order Zipacnadales; family UBA5352; genus JALGTR01. The sequence goes on along the minus strand of JALGTR010000205.1, from coordinate 1,822 downwards.
CTGCCACGGCGGCATCTGCTTCGGTATGAACGTCTTGAGGAACGGCTTCCACTGCCCGATCTCCGATGAGCTGATGTGTATGTATCCGAAGCTCTCGAATACCTGTCTCCCGGTTTCGCCGAGCATCTCGTCGCGGAACCTGCGGGCCATCTCCGGGTTCGCGGCCTCCGCGAGCACCCCGACGCATTGGCCGATGGTACCCCGGCAGGACTTCATCATGTCCTGGTGCTTCACCGGTATCGGGACGACCTCGATCGCCTCCGCATCGACGCCCGGGTAGCGCGTCATCGACGAAGCGACGATCGCGGCATCGGCCCGCCCCTGCTCGATGAGGCGCAGGAGGTCGCGGGCGCAGTGGGAGCGCTCGATCGCGTTGTTCTCCCAGCGTTCCGCCAGGCTGGGATAGACCTTTGCGTCGAGCATGCCCATAAGATGCGACGGGCACTTGCCCTTGGGGCGCATGGCATGGGGGGAGTATGCCACGCGGACGGACGGCCTCTGCAGGTCCTCCACACCTGTGACGCCGCCGGGGTTGCCTGCGGGCGTGATGATGACGTAGGGATCAGCGGCGAAGGAATCCGGGCCCTCACTGAGCTTTCCGACCTGCTCGAGCGCCTCCCAGCCGGGTCCTGCGCGACCAACGATGAGATCCGGGTGGCCCTCGCCGGCCACGATCTGCTCGAGGAGGTACTCGACGGGTGCGGCGGTGTAGCGGACCTTCACGCCGTGGCGCTGCTCGAATTCGCGGGCGAAGTGGTTGAGCGCGTGGTAGTTGCCGCCGCAGGACCAGACCACGAGCGTCTCTGCGTGTGGCGCCTGCTCAGCGACGTAGAATCCGACGACCGCCACGATCACCACGACGATGATAGCCGTGTCGATCAGGCCCAGCACGCGAGAACCCATCGTTCTCACCTTCCAGCGGCCCGGCCCAACTGTGCTCGCAAGGTGACGCCGCGACCGGCCGTCGACGCGGTGTCGCCTCACCTTCGTGAACGCATTTCCCCGGCCTCCAGGTTCCCCGCGCATGGAGGTGGCCTCACAAGATTGCGCCTGCTCCGCCGGATCTTGACTCCCGGTTGCGGCGGTGGTAACCTCCCCCCAGGAGTATCGTGCAACCAATCCACCTCGCTGGGGGAGATTACGGGGCGCGACTCGCCCCCCTGAGAGGGTGGCTTCGGCCGCCGACCCCAGAACCTGATCCGGCTAGTACCGGCGTAGGGAAGCGAGGGCTACGCGGCATACCTGGCCGCCGGCGCTCGCGACTGCTTCGCAGCCGCGCCGTCGGCGTTTGTCACGTACGCCGCCTTCGCCGAGGGAACCGGTCGCAGACCGTCTGCGGCCACGAGGAGTCGAAAACGATGAGCTGGGACGTCAGGGATCTTCAGTTCGATGAGTTGACGGTGACACGCGGAATCGTCAAGGCGTTCATGAACGACTTTCTGGACTCGCTTGACCTCGACGTGGCGGTCGTCGGGGCGGGCCCGTCGGGCCTCACCGCGGCTCGCCTGCTGGCCAGGGATGGGCACAAGGTGGCCGTCTTCGAGCGGAACCTGCACATCGGCGGCGGAATCTGGGGCGGGGGCATGCTCTTCCCGCGGATCGTCGTGGAGGACGACGCCGCAGAGCTGATGCGTGAAGTGGGCGTGCGGACGAGCGAGTGGGAGGACGGCACGGTCATCGTGGACGCGGTCGAGTCCGCCACCAAGATGACCGCCGGAGCGATCGACGCCGGCGCGCGGATCATGGTCGGCATCGAGGTCGAGGACGTGGTCGTCGATGACGATGAGCGTGTCTCGGGCGTCGTGATCAACTGGGGCGCGGT